>JBIQMO010000056.1:0-18586 GCA_044463245.1 Gemmatimonas aurantiaca | reverse complement strand
AGCTCCCCTCGCCAGAGCTCCGCGCCGGTCTCGGTGTCGAAGGCGCGAATATAGTGATCGATCGTCGCGGCGACGAAGGTGATACCGCTCGCCGTCACTATCGCGCCGCCGAGGTTGGGGAGGCCGAGCGGCTTCGCGGATGGCGCGCCCGATCCCGGCCGTAGTGATGCAGCGTCACCGAGCGGCACGTCCCAGCGCTTCGCACCGGTCGTGAGATCTATCGCGACGAGCGATCCCCACGGTGGCGACCCGCACGGCGCCCCACTCGGCGCAAACAGGAAGCGACGCCGCATGATGTACGGCGTCCCGTGCATCCGCGTGTACTGGTCGTCGAGCCGGGAGACATTGCGATGCATCTCGGCCGTATCCAGCTCGGCGATCGGAATGAGCTGAACCATCGCCGCGAGGTGGTTAACCGGAATGATCGCCAGTTGACGCGCCGCATCGTAAGCCACGCCGCCCCAGGCTGCACCGCCGACGTTGCCCGGCATCACCAGCGTTCCCTCCAGGCTCGGCGGCGTGTAGGTGCCCTCGTTCAGCAGTGGACTGATCTGCGCGAGGCATGCGTCCCTGTCTTCCTTCATCAATCCGAACGCGCTGTCCAGCGGGAATGTCTGTGGCGAGAGCGGCGGGATGACGGAGTTGAACGGCTGCGTGGGCGATGCTTTCTCCCCGGTTATCGTGCTCGCGGGGACCGGCCGCTCCTCCACGGGGAAGACCGGCTTGCCGGTATCACGATCGAGCACGAAGAGCTGACCTGTCTTCGTCGCCTGGAGAACGACATCGGTTCGCTTTCCATTCTGCGTGATCGTCGCCAGCGCCGGCGGCGCGGCGTTGTCGTAATCCCAGAGATCGTGATGCACGGTCTGGAAGCTCCAGACCACCTTACCGGTGGATGCACGCAACGCCACGATCGAATTCGCGTAGCGGTTGTCCCCCAGCCGCTCGCCGCCGTAGTAGTCGGGGCTCGGTGAGCCGGTGGGGACGAACACCATGTCGCGCGCCGAATCGGCCGCTATCACGGACCACGCATTCGCTGCGCCCGTGGTGTGCGCCATCGGTCCACGCCAGGTGCCCCAAGCGGGATCGGTCGAATCGCGCGGTACGGGGTCCCACGCCCATCTCAGCTCACCGGTGCGTGCATCGTAGGCGCGCACCTCGCCGCTCGCGGAGTTCGTGCGAACGTTGTCGGCCACCGCCGAACCGGTCACGATCATCCCTCCGATCACGGCCGGGGGTGAGGTGAGCTCGTACTCCGGCGTCTCGAACGGCACGTTGCGCAACCCCTCGCGGAGCGAGATCGTGCCGTCCTTGCCGAAGTCGCGACAGAGCGCGCCAGTCTTCGCATCGAGCGCTACGATGCGGGCATCGAGCGTACCCAGATAGATCCGTCGCCGGCACGCGCCGTTCGGCGCCGCCTCGGGATCGAGCCAGGTGGATACGCCGCGACTCGCCGGATCGCCGAAATCGGCGGTCGCGTCCACGTGTGCATCGTAGCTCCACAGCTCGCGACCGGTGGCCGGGTCGAGCGCGATCGCGCGGCCGAACGGAGTCGAGAGATAGAGAACACCGTCCACCATCAGCGGTGTCGCCTCGAAGCGCGTGCGATCGTCGGAGCGCGCGAAGTCGCCGGTGCGATGAGTCCAGGCGACCGTGAGGCGAGCCACGTTGTCGCGATTTATCTGCGTGAGCGGCGAGTTGCGGGCACCGCCGGGGTCGCGGCCGTAAGCCGGCCACTCGACTGTGGATTGTGATGCGAGAGGGGAAAGCGCGAGGGCGCCGGCCGCGATCAGTTGAAGCACTATCAACGAAAGGAGACGGTACATCCGGAATGACGGAGAGAGTTCAGCGAGAATGTGACGTGGGCGAGTCGGAGCACCTGCTACGCGAACTACGCGCGTGCCCGATCGATTGTGTCACATCCCGCGCTCGAGCGCTGGCGATGGGGACTACATAGCGGTATGCTAGAACACCCCGCGAAGCCCGACCTGCCCGCACCACGAACGCCAATGTCAGACGCTGTGTCATCCCTGGCCGCAGCACTGAGTGAGCACTATCGCATCGAGCGCCTGCTCGGCGACGGCGGCATGGCCACGGTGTATCTGGCCCACGATCTCAAGCACGACCGGCCGGTCGCGCTCAAGCTCCTCAAGCCCGAGCTGGCGCACACCCTGGGCCCCGAGCGCTTCGAGCGAGAGATCAAGCTGGCGGCACGGCTCCAGCATCCGCACGTGCTCACGGTCCTGGATTCGGGGGAAGTGAAGGTCGGTCCGCAGTCGCCGGACACCGGTGCGGTGCGCGACGCCAGCAATGGCCCACGATCCACCACGCCGACGACTCTCCTCTACTTCACGATGCCGTACGTCGAGGGCGAGTCGCTCCGTGACAGGCTCGATCGCGAGAAGCAGCTCCCCGTGGACGATGCCGTGCGGATCGCGCGCGAGGCGGCGCTGGCGCTCGAGTACGCCCACGAACACGGTGTGATTCACCGTGACATCAAGCCGGAGAACCTGCTGCTCACGAAGGACGGCAGCACGCTCGTCGCGGATTTCGGCATCGCGCGCGCACTCGGGCGGAACGAAGACGCGGCACTCACCGCCACCGGCACCAGCATCGGGACGGCGGCGTACATGAGCCCCGAGCAGGCGGCCGGCGAGCGCGATGTGGATGCCCGGAGCGATGTCTATTCGCTGGCCATCGTGCTCTACGAGATGCTGGCTGGTGAGACACCGTTCGCCGCACCGACTCCCCAGGCCACCATCGCGCGCCGCTTCACCGACACACCCAAGCCGCTGCGCGCCATTCGCGACTCGGTGCCGGAGCACGTGGAAGCAGCCGTGCAGAAAGCGCTGGCCCGCACCACCGCCGACCGCTTCGCCTCGGCGCGCCACTTCTCGGAAGCTCTGGCGCCACGCACCACCGCCAGCGGCGCTTCCGTAGCGGCCCCGGTGCTCGAGCGCCGCGTCTCACCCGTGCTGCTCGCGCTCGGCCTCGGCTTCCTCGTTGGCGTGGGCGTGTTGTTCGCATGGCGGCGGCACCAGCCATCCGACGCTGTGGCAGATGCCGGTGCGCGTCGCCTTGCAGTGCTTCCGTTCGCGAACGTAGGCGACTCCGCCGATGCCTACTTCGCCGACGGCATTACCGACGCCGTGCGCGGGAAGCTCACTTCGATCCAGGGTATCGAGGTCATCGCACCCGCCAGCTCCAACGACTATCGCGCCACCACCAAGTCGCCCCAACAGATAGCTCGCGAGCTCGGAGTCAGCTATCTCCTCCAGGGCAAAGTGCGCTGGGCCCGAGCGGCGGATGGGACGAGCAGAGTGCAGGTGAGCCCCATGCTCATATCGGCGGCGACCGGCGCCGTGACCTGGCAGCAGCCGTTCGACGCGAGCCTCACCGACGTCTTCCAGGTTCAGGCAGACATCGCGAGCCAGGTTGCCGGCGCGCTCAAGCTGGCGCTGGCTGACAGCGCCAGACGGAAGCTCGCCCAACGACCGACGCAGAACCTCGCGGCATACGATGCATACCTCCGTGGCGAGGAGCTAACCGGGGGCGGGGCGAGCGCGATACGTAAGTCGATCGCGTATTACGAGCAGGCCGTGGCGCTGGATCCCGACTTTGCGACCGCCTGGGCCGCGCTCTCCAACGCGCGATCGCGCCTCTACGCCGCCGGCGTGCCGACGCCCGAGCTGGCGTCTGCGGCACTGCAGGCAGCCGAGCGTAGCCGAGCGCTGGCCCCTGGCGAAGGCTTCGCGCACTCGGCGATCGGTAGCTACCTGCGGCGGATCAAGGGGGATTATCCCGCAGCAGCCTTGGAATACGCCGCGGTCGTCAAGGCAATGCCGGGTAGCGCCGACGCGCTATCGTCGCTCGCTGCCACGTACGCCAACATGGGCAAGTGGGACTCTGCTCAGGCGGTATCGCGGCGTGCTCTCTCACTCGACCCCCGCTCGAGCGGCGCCGCGCAGCAGCTCGGCAGCGAGCTCCGTCAGCTCCGGCGCTACGAAGAGGCGGCCGGACTCCTCGAGAGGGCGGCGGCGCTCGATTCGCTCGACATGAACACCGTCACCGAGAGAGTATTGGTGGAGCTGGGTCGCGGCGATCTGCCCGCGGCCCAGGCGTTGGTCGCTACGGTGCCCAAGCAGATCGACTACACGGAGTCCGTAGCCTATCTCGCCGCCTACGGTGACCTCTACTGGGTCCTGACCGACGCGCAACAGCGATTCCTGCTGCGGATGTCACCGGCGGCTTTCGACGATGACCGCGGCACCTGGGGGCTGGCGCTGGCGGGCGCCTCTTGGATCCGAGGCGATACGGCCAGCGCACGGAGCTACGGCGATTCGGCGCGCGTGGCATTCAGGAAGCAGCTCGAGGCCGTGCCCGACGATCCCCAGCTCCGCACTCTTTACGGGCTGGCGCTCGCCTATACCGGAAATTATCAGGACGCCATTCGCGAGGGCCGGCGAGGCACCGAGCTCGCACCGCTCGCGACGGATCATTTCCTGGGCCCTTACCTGCAGCACCAGCTCGTGAAGATCTATCTGCTGGCCGGTGAGAACGAACGGGCTCTGGATCTACTCGAGCCGCTGCTGAAGATCCCGTATGACCTCTCCCCCGGCTGGCTCCGGATAGATCCGGCCTTCGGTTCACTGCGAGGGAATCCGCGCTTCGAAAAGCTCATCGCGGGGAGCGCGTCGCCGCGCGCGTGAGTGGCGCGGAAGTAATCCTCGTTCAGGCTATCTTCGTGGGCCGGCCGGCAGCTCGAACTGCGCGCGCACGTCCGTCGTCACACGCAGGACCGCCTCCTGCAGGAAGCGCCGCTCGTACTCGAGGATCACGGCCTGAAGTGCGTCCTCCGCACTCTGACTCGGCGCATGGATTATCTCGAGCACCATGCTCGGCTCGCGTACCACCGCCCCCGTACTCGAGCGCCACTGCCCCTCGCCGCGCCAGAAGGTGATGCCGGCCGGAAATCGCGGCGTTACGACCTCGCGCACAAAGACTGCCCAGGCAGAGTCGGATACCATCCCCGTATCGGCGATCGCGCGCCCGAAGTAGAGGCGGTCGAGCTGGTATCGCGTCGCGTCCGGCGCAGCTCTCGGAAAGGATGCGCAGCCGCTCAGCACGAACGCGAGGAATGCGATGGCTCTGATGGACATGGAAAGGTCGTGAAGTGAAGCTCCGCCGTTGAAGTTGACGGTCAGCATCTGCTAGTGCCAGACCGCCGCCTTCCAGGCGTTCACGCAATGGGCGCGGTGACCACCGCGGCCGCTGCCGGCCGGCCGAACGTGCGGGCGCCCGTGTACATCGCCGCGTTCGCGCCGGATGAATGCGGAGGCGATGAGAGGCGCCCCTTGACAAGGAAACGACATATCTGTACTATGCACCCCATGAAGCAACCGACCGCCACTCCCGCCTCGCGCACCGCGACCGAGCACCTCGACCAGCCTCTCTCGCTGGCCGTGCTCCTCGAGACGGCGCAGAGCGTCCAGAACCGCCTCGAGAGCATGATGGAAGAGGTCGGGCTCACCCCCGCCAAGTTCCAGGCGATCGATGCGCTGGCCCGAGCTGGTGAGCCACTCACGCTCGGTGAGTTTGCGAGCCGGCTCAAGTGCGTCCGGTCCAATATCACGCAGCTCGTGGATCGGCTCGAGGCCGATGGGTTGGTGAAGCGTGTGAATGATCCTGCGGATCGCCGAGCGGTCCGGGCCGTAGTGACGCCGTTGGGACTGAAGCGCCAGGCGGCCGGCGCCAAGGTGGTGGCCCGCCTGCAGGAAGACCTCTCGAAGCGTGTCTCTCCCGAAGAGCGCGCGCTTCTGCACCGACTTCTGGGCGCGCTGCAATGATCCGCGCTTTTATTTGCCCAAGAAGTTCATATATGGACCATCTAGTATTGTATAATCTATGTGTTCGACAGTCCATGTACTCAACTGAACGCTCGGACTGGGCCGCCGGATCCCGGGGCGCGAACGGATCGGGCTCGGGCACGAAATGAAACGCACCAAGCGAGGGCCTGTCCTCGCCACTCCAGCAGCGCCTACGGGCACGACGACGGCCGATCGTGGCCGCGTCGCGGGCGCTGCCTTCCGCAGGACGATCTCAGTACCGGCCCATGGCCGGAGGAGAGCTCAGATGTCTCCCAACACTGTCGTAGACGCAGCAGCACTCGAGTCGCGGTCCGGATCCTCCCTCTCGATCATCCCACGCACTGGTCGCATTCTCGTCACCGTCGCCGCGCTCACCGCGCTCTCGGTGTTCGCTCCGCGCGTCGAGGCACAGAAGCCTTTCGCGATCCGCCCGAATGTCGGCGTCTTCGTGCCGACGGGTGACCAGAAGGATCTACTCGACAATGCGGTCCTCGTGGGGCTCCAGGCCTCGTACGACATCACACCGAGCTTCGCCCTCGTGGGCAGCTTCGGCTGGGCACCGAGCAAGGACCTGACTCTGGCGCATGAGAAGGTCGACCTCTTCCAGTACGATCTCGGCATCGAGGGCCGGCTCCCCAACCTGACTCCATCCGCGGGGATCTCCACTCGCCCGTACGCCACACTCGGCGCTGGCGGCCGCACGTACAACTACCGCGACCTCGGTGATGCGGACGCCCAGACGAACTTCCTCGGCTACGGAGCGCTGGGTGTGGAGCTGGCGCAGGTCTCGGGCCCTCTGGGTCTCCGTCTCGAAGCACGTGACAACGTTACTGCCTTCAAGGGTCTGCACGGCGAGCTCTCCGAGCGCAAGGCGCGCAACGACCTGCAGTTCAGCGCGGGATTCACGGTTGCATTCTGAACCGGAGCCAGGACATGGCGCACTCGAAGCTCGAGTGCGCCGGTCCTCCGACCCGGGCGCGCGATCGCAAATGACGCCTCTCACCGGTGAGCACCAGCTCACTCCCACCTCACGAATTCGCACTCTTAACCGAACCGGTACTCCCCAATGACGACTGCAATCGACTCGACCGCGGCCTTGCTTGCATCCGACACTCTTCTCTCACCGATCCGCGTCGGCCCCCTCTCGCTTCCCAACCGAGTGCTCATGGCTCCGATGACTCGTAGCCGGGCCGACGCCGTGGGCAATCCAACCAGGATCATGGCCGAGTACTACGCGCAGCGCGCGAGCGCGGGGCTCATCATCTCCGAGGGCGTCGTGATCTCGCCGCAGGGGAAGGGCTACCCGAACACACCCGGCATCTTCACCGACGAACAGACAGCCGAATGGACGAGGATCGTCGACGCACTGCACGAGGCGGGCGGCCGGATCTTCGCACAGCTCTGGCACGTGGGTCGAGTCTCGCATCCCTCCCTGCAGCCAGGGGGCGCGCTGCCGGTCGCCCCATCCGCGATCGCTGCCACGGGGCAGCTGTACACTCCCGAGGGGATGAAGCCCTTCATCGCGCCGCGCGCGCTGGAGACAGGAGAGATCGCCGGGATCGTGGAGGACTTTCGCCAGGCGGCCGTGCGCGCGAAGCACGCCGGCTTCGACGGCGTGGAGCTGCACGGCGCCAACGGCTACCTGATAGATCAGTTCCTGCGCGATGGCTCCAACGAGAGAACCGATCGATACGGCGGTTCATTGGAGAATCGGGTGCGCTTTCTCATCGAGATCGTGGAAGCAGTGAGCTCCGTGCTCGGCGCGGAACGCGTGGGTGTGCGTCTCTCGCCCCTCGGTTCGAATCAGGGGATGCACGACAGTGCTCCCGAAACGACCTTCCAGTACGCGGCGTCGGTGCTGCGGCCGTTCGGGCTCGCGTATCTGCACGTGATCGAGACGAGAGGTGAAGCGTTCGACTGGCGCGCGCTCCGCTCCGCCTTCGGCGGCCCGTACGTGGCCAACGGTGGCTACGACCACGAGAGCGCCGCCGCGGCGATCATCGCCGGGGATGCCGACCTGGTATCGTTCGGTGCGCCATTCATCGCGAATCCGGACCTCGTAAATCGCTTCCGTGCGGGAGCGCAGCTGAATACCGCTGATCGCGCCACGTACTACACCGGCGGCGCGCTCGGCTACACGGATTACCCCACGCTCGATTTCTAGCTCGAGCTCGCCACACGAGCGCGCGACGAAAATGCTATAATGAAATTCGCGTCGCGCGCCGGGGGCCCATGCGACGCGTCGTCAGACAGCCGTCGTGCAGTCATCGCACGGGAATTTTTTTCCTGACGTGTCTTGTCCGGTGTGAGTGAGCTCTTCCTCGCCGCGGTCGGTGACCGCTATCGCATCGAGCGTGAGCTCGGCGCGGGGGGGATGGCCACGGTCTATCTCGCCACGGAGTTGAAGCACGAGCGACAGGTGGCGCTCAAGGTGCTCCGAAGCGAGTTGTCGCACGTGCTTGGCGCCGAGCGCTTCCTCACCGAGATCAGGATCACCGCGCGCCTCGACCATCCCCACATCCTCCCGCTCATCGACTCGGGCTCGATCGATGGGTTTCTCTACTACGTGCTGCCGTATGTACGCGGCGAGTCGTTACGCACGCTTCTCGACCGCGAGGGGCGGCTGGGGTTCACCGAGGCAATCGTCATCGCGCGGCAAGTGGCCAGCGCGCTCGACTACGCTCATCGCCAGGGGGTCATCCATCGCGACGTGAAGCCGGAGAACATCCTTCTCCGTGAGGGCGAGGCGATGCTGATGGATTTCGGCATCGCGCTCGCCATGCGAGAGGCCGGCGGCACCCGACTCACCGAAGCAGGCCTGTCGCTGGGCACTCCGCAGTACATGAGTCCGGAACAGGCCACCGGCGATCGTCACCTCGACGGGCGCACCGACGAGTATTCGCTCGCCGCCGTGTTCTACGAGATGCTGGCCGGCGAGCCGCCCGTCACCGGCCCCACGGCGCAGGCGATCATCGCCAAGCTGCTCACCGAGCGACCAACGCCTCTGCGCGTGGTTCGCGACACCGTCCCCGAAGAGGTGAGCAGAGCCGTCGCGAGAGCGCTCGCGAAAACTCCGGCCGACCGCTTCGACACGTCGGTCGAATTCATCGACGCAGTCGAGGCGGGATTCAATGCCCGACCGACGCGGCGCTCGCTGCGCCGGCTTCTCCCTCTCACAGCGGGGATCGCGTCCGTCGCAGCTGCGGCAGCGATCGCTCTTCTCATCTCGAGCAGGAAGTCGGAAGACCCGCGCCGCAGCCTGGTACTCGGCGGACGAGCTCAGCTCACGAATTCGGCAAACGCTCTCGACCCCGTCATCTCGCCGGATGGCAAGCAGCTCGCGTACTTCACGCAGCGTTGCACGGACACCGGCTGCATGTATGACGTCCTGGTACAGGACGTGGGTGGCACGACCACGCGAACCGTTCTGAGTGGCGCAACTGCCGAATCCGGTCTGGAGTGGAGTCCGGACCGTCGCAATCTGATCGCATTCGGTACCGTCGAGAACCGCTGGGGAAGCCATCTCGTGTCCGTGCTGGGAGGCTCCCCGCGATTCATCGGCGGACAGGTCGCGACCTTTGCCGCCGGAGGAGACTCGCTCCTCGTAGCTCCCCCTCTGGGCCGCGGCCTACCAGACTGGATTCGCGTCACCACGCTCGGTGGCGATGTGCGCGACAGCATTCCCGTGAGTGATACCGGATCGAGCATCGGCAGGGTGCTCGCGGTACCGGACACACCCTGGCTCATTGTCGAATTGAAGCAGGGAGGAACGGCGCGCTGGGAAACCATCGACCGACATGGCAAGGTTGCCAGCCGTCTGACATCCGAATTCGCCATCATGGCAGGACAGCAGGCGGACGGCGCACTCTGGCTGGCCGGGCCAGACAAGTCTGTGTTGCGCATTCCGATCGATCGGGCAACGGGCCGCTTCACGCCGCAGCGGGACACTATCCCCGGTCCCGTCGAGAGCTTCTCCCTTACCGCCGACGGCCGAAGCCTCGTGACTGATCAAGGCACGTACGATTACGGCGTGTGGCGACTCGGCCTCCGCGATCTTCTCGCGGGACGGCTCCCGGACTCCAGCAGGATTGCGCGCGCGTCCACTCCGATTCAGGTCGAGATCTCGCCCGACGGCGGCAGAATGCGGTGGATACGTGAGATGCCCGGCGCCACCGGCGGCGCCACGGAGGAGCGCATTGTCGTGACACCGTACACCGGCACCACCGAGACGAACATCAATGCTTCGGGTACCCTGCTAGGCGCCTACTGGGCCGACTCGGTAACTCTCTCCGTGGCAACCAGGCGCCCACCCAATCAGGTCCGCCTCGCGCTGGTAGACGTGCGAAGCGGCAGCGAAAGGCGTGTCTTCGACCTTCCGCCCGATTCGGATATCGTCGACTTCACTCCCGTAGCGAACGGGTGGAGTTGGATACCCGCGGAGGGAGATCGAATCGTGGTGCGACAGGGCGGTCGCAGGCGTGAGTTTCCCAAGCCGCCCTGGGTCTGGAGTCTCGGGCAGATACTGTCTGACGATCGCAGTCGCCTGATCAGCTACCTCGGGTGGGGACCATCGCTGGAGGACAGCGCCAACCTCGGTGCGATCTCCTTGGACGATGGATCGAACAGCCGATGGGCCGCGGCATTCGCCGAAAATGCGGGCTCGGCATTTCTCTCCGACGGCTCCATACTCCTGGTGGTCTTCAAGACCGCGCAGACAGCAGCGGTCTACCGGCTCCGCGGTCCGGGAAGAATGGAGCTACTTGGTACGATCCCGCGCCCGGTCTCCGACGTCTCCATCGCGAGCGACCTGGATCACACACTCGTTACGGTGCGAAACTACCACGCCGATGCGTGGATAATCAGGATCCTACAGCGGTAAGCGCGCGGGCGCTCTCGGCGACGCGCTCACATTCCAGGCGGCGCTCGGCGGGTCGCTTCCAGTAACGCCAGCTCGATCCCCTGGTAGTGCGGCGGCAGTCGAGGCTCGCTCACGATTCGCCGCGCCTCGACGAAGCGGAAGCCCTGGCGTTCATAGAAGTCGATGAGTGCCTGATTGCTCGCCCATGTATCGATCCTGAGGCCGGCACGACCGAGCCTGCGACACTCCGTCCATGCCCAATCGAGGATGGGTTTCATGATCCCCCGCCCTGGGTATGTGGTTGCACGCGCGATCCGGTGCAGATAGATGTGCTCACCGCTCTCGCGCTCACCCCAGATGGCTTCGTCCTCGTGGGCGACCGTGAACACCCCGGCGAGTGCGTCGCCATCCATTAGGCGGAAGAGCCGCCCCGTCTCGATCTCGGTGATGGTCAACTCTCGCGGGAACTCATCCCAGAGGGTCGCTCCCTGCGCGCGTTGGATCTCCCTCGCATCGGCGTAAACGGCACGGATCGCTGGAAGGTCCGAGAGTGTGGCGAGTTCGATTCGCATACGTTGGGATCGGATGGGGTTCTCGATCATCTGCGCGTCACGCCTTCTCGCAGTCAGGCGAGCGCAATGAGGAACGTATGGGAGCAGTGAAGCGTTCCGATGGCAGACGTTCCGCTTGCACGCTCTGTGGCCGCCATGGTCCGACGGCGGCGCGGGCGGCCGGGCTGCACCACACCCCACGCTCGAACCATCGGTGAAGATCATCATGTCCAATCTCGACAAATCCGGCACGTTCACGCTCGGCGACCACTCCGTGAATCGGCTCGGCTACGGCGCCATGCAGCTCGCGGGGCCGGGCGTGTTCGGCCCGCCGCGGGATCGTGACGAAGCTCTGGCAGTGCTGCGCGAGGCCGTCGCCAGCGGAGTGAACCACATAGATACCAGCGATTACTACGGCCCGCACGTCACCAACCAGATCATCCGCGAAGCGCTCCACCCTTACCCCGACGATCTGCTCATCGTCACCAAGATCGGCGCGCGACGCGGCACGGACGGATCTTGGATCCCCGCCGCCTCGCCCGAAGAGCTGACCCAGGCCGTCCACGACAATCTCCGCAATTTGGAACTGGACGTGATCGACGTGGTCAACCTTCGCTTCATGTTCGACGCGCACGGTCCCGCCGAAGGCTCGATCGAGGCACCACTCACCGCGGTGGCAGAGCTCCAGAGACAGGGGTTGGTGCGCCACATCGGACTCAGTAACGTCACGCCCGCGCAGATCGCGGAAGGGCGCCGGCTCGCCGAGATCGTGTGCGTGCAGAATCAATACAATCTCGTACATCGAGACGACGACGCGCTGATCGACGATCTCGCCCGCGACGGAATCGCGTACGTGCCGTTCTTTCCGCTCGGTGGGTTCACTCCACTTCAGTCCAGCACGCTGTCCGATGTCGCGGACCGACTCGGCGCCACGCCGATGCAAGTCGCGCTGGCCTGGCTGCTCCGCCGCTCGCCGAACATCCTGCTGATCCCCGGCACTTCCTCGCTCGCGCACCTGCGGGAGAACATTGCATTGGTGGAGTTGGTGCTTCCGGATGATGCGCTGGACGAGCTGGAAAGTGTTGCGAGCCTCGGCTCCGCCTGACGACGGCGCTCGGGCTACCCCTGCAGAAGCTTCAACACGACGGGATCATCGATCATCACCGACGTTTCGACAGGCAGGATGAGAAAGTCGTTCGTGACCAACATGCGCCACGGTCCGCCGGGTCGTCTCGTCAGCATCCACTCGGCTTCGGGACCACTCGGCTCCCCGTCCGGTCCGACCTCTCGAAGCACGACCCGCGCCTCGGTCTCGCTCGTTACCTCCTCACGAATCGGCAGGATCGCGAGCGGTACGCGCGACGTATCGAGATCCGGCATCGGGAGGGCGGCTGCGTCGTACGCTTCCCTGTACAGCATCGCCACCCGCTCGACCATGTCGTGCGCGTTCACGTAGCGCACGAACAGATCTGTGGGTTCGAGCGCGCGCAGCTCTTCAGCGGTCCGCACGCCCGCCACGACCTGGGGAAGGTTCGCCTCGAGCTGCCTGCACCTTGCGATCCTCTCCTCTCGCAACCGCGGAAGCGCTTCCGCCGGTACTTCCGGGTCCTCGCTCGCCAGCTCGGCGAGCGTCGGCACGTACACATACGCACGCACGAACCCGTCGCGCCAGGCGCGGAGCGATTCCTGGTCCGTCAGCATCGCGAGGCGATGCCAATCGCCGTCCGAGTGCGCGCGCAGCGCCTGCGAGGCGACCTCGATGGGCGTCGCGTCCGGATCGATCATGGTTCTCGCCATCCTCGTGAATTGGGCCTCGAGTGATGTATGAAAGGTGGCCACCCACCAGCTACCTTGTCGCGTTCCCCCGTGAACTCGCGGTTTCCGCTACCCGTCCCCGATGAACCACTCATCCTCCCGCCGCGGTGCGCTCTGGGCGCTGGCCGCGATGGTGCTGATCTGGGCTTACAGCTGGATCGTGATGAAGCAGGTGCTGCGCTACGTCGGCCCGTTCGACTTCGCGGCAATGCGCTACCTGGGCGGAGCGGTGGTGCTCTTCGCGATTATGCTGATGCGCGGGGAGTCGCTCAAGTCTCCACCGCTGAAGTTGACCATCCTCATCGGCCTCTGCCAGACCACCGGCTTCCAGGCACTCACGCAGTGGGCGCTGGTGGGCGGCGGTGCCGGACGTGTATCGCTGCTCGCCTACACGATGCCGTTCTGGGTGGTGCTCTTCGCCTGGATGCTGCTGGCCGAGCGCCCGTCATCGCGGCAATGGCTCGGACTCGCACTCGCCGCAGCGGGTCTCGTGTGCGTCATCGAGCCGTGGCGTGCGATGGGAAGCATGCACAGCACGCTCCTCGCGATCGGAGGCGGCGCTTCGTGGGGGCTGGGCACGGTGTTGAGCAAGCGCATGTTCGAGCGCTACGCGCCTTCGCCGCTGGCATTTACTGCCTGGCAGATGCTGCTGGGTGCGCTCGGCCTCGGCGCCATCGCCCTCGTCGTCCCGTCGCGGGCGATAGCGTGGACGCCGGCGTTCATCGCTGGTCTCGCGTACAGCGTGCTGCTCGCCTCGAGCCTCGCCTGGCTCCTCTGGCTTCTGGTGGTACAGCGTCTCCCAGCCACTATCGCAGGTCTCACGAGTCTCGCGGTGCCGGTGGTCGCCGTGTTGATGGCCTGGCTGATCCTCCACGAGAAGCCGGATGCAATGGAGGGCTTCGGCATCGTGCTCATCATCTGCGGCCTGGTGGCGGTGAGCGAAGTTCGCAATGAGGGACGTAACAACGTAGATCGCTAGCCTGCGATCGCTGTGGAACCTCGAGCATCACCTGCTTGTTGATCCGACTACGATAATTGAATCAACCAGCAGGTATCGATGGACAAGCGACTTCTCAGCCTCGCCGTCGGCACGTTCGCGATCGGCACGGACTGCCTCGTCGTGGCTGGGATACTGCCCGATGTCTCGCACTCGCTGCACGTGAGCGCGGGTACCGCGGGCCAGCTCATGACGGTGTACGCCCTCTCGTACGCTCTTTGCTCACCCCTCGTCGCTGCACTGATGGCGCGGTGGTCCCGCAAGCGGCTCCTCCTGAGCGGATTGGCGGTGCTCATCGCGGCGAACGCTGCGGGTGCCCTCCTTCCTGCGTTCACGTTTCTACTCGCGAGCCGAGCGCTCGCCGGGCTCGCGGCAGCGATGTTCACGCCGACCGCCAGCGCCACCGCGGCACTTCTCGTCGAGCCGGAAGAGCGCGGACGCGCACTCGCCATAGTCATCGCCGGGTTGTGCGCGGCCACGGCGCTCGGTGCTCCGCTTGGCACGATCGTGGGAGGTCTCGCCAGCTGGCGCGGAACGATGTGGCTCGTAGCGCTCCTCGGACTGCTCGCGGCTCTCATCATCGGCCTCGTGTTTCCCGCTGTGCCAGCCCCGCCACCGGTGGGTCTGCGGCAGCGCCTCGCGCCGATCACCGATCGACGCGTCGCGCTGACTCTCCTCACGACATTCCTCGTCTTCGGCGGATTCTACACAGTCTACACCTACACGGGCGTCAGCTTCGACCGCGCCACCGGCGGCAGCGCCTCGGTGCTCGCCGCGCTGATCCTCGCATGGGGCGTAGCTGGAACCGTCGGGAATCTCGCAGCGGGAAGCATGATCGACCGCTACGGAAGCCGGCGCGTCATCGACGTGGCGGCTGGACTCGCGGCACTGAACTTCCTTCTCCTTCCCTGGAGCACGGCGCATCTCGGCACGGCGCTCGTCGCGATGGTCGTCTGGGGGGTCTGCGGCTGGGGACTCGTCGCCCCGCAGCAGCATCGGCTCGTCGAGATCCTTCCTGTGAGCGCGCCGGTGCTCATCGCACTCAACTCATCGGTACTCTACGCCGGAGCAGCGCTGGCGGGCGTGGTCGGGGCCGCGGGGATCCAGGCAGTGGGATCGCACATGCTCGGCCCCATCAGTGGAGCGCTCGTGCTCGGGGGCCTGGTGGCCGCGGAGCTCGCGCGTGCCGCGATCGATCGCGGCAGGAGGGCGTCAGCGGACGAGGCGCGCCGCGATGGTGGGAAGGGCACGACGGAGCGTGCCGCTTGAGCGGCGAGCGTGGCTGACCGCTGGCCGATCATGTCTCGAGTAATGACTCGGGATCGGACCCTCAGCGCACGCCGATCAGCTTGTGCGTCTGGATGCTCACTCTGCATCCGAGCCGCAGCGCCGCTGCCATACACAGCTCGGTCGCCCTGCGACTCTCGCTCATCGGTTGGAGCGAGAGCGCGGACGGGTCGGTGAGCCCATGCTCGCGCACGAACGACTCGAACTTCTCTACGTCGCTCGCTTTGCCGATCACCATCTTTATCTCATCCGCGCCGCGCACCACGTCGGCGAGGATCGGTCGGCGGCCGGGGTTCCCGATCTTCGGCGAGCAGCATACGAAGTCGCACGAATCGCCGCGCGACTCGGCGAGCGCTCCTCCGCTTCCCTCGCCCGATTCACCAGGCGCGTGCTCGTGGTCGCTGCTCGAGTGCTCCTCCAGGTGCCCTCTTGCCGTTCCCGATGTCTCCAGCGCCACCTTGAACCCGGCCCCGTGAAGTGCGCGAACGAGTGGACGAATCGGCTGCTCCGCCGGCTCGCCACCGGTGAGCAGCACCCACTCCACGCCCGGCGCCTTCGCATCGCGCTCGGCGCACACGGCGCGCACCAGCGAATCCTCGTCGAGCTCCACCCAGAGCTCGTTGCTCCCGCGCGCGTCCTCCAGCGTTGCGCGCCGCCAGGAGAGCGCCGCGTCGCCCGTAGCCCAGGTCTCCTTGGTGTCGCAGAAGGCGCACCCCACGGAGCAGCCGTGAAGCCGGAGGAGGATCATCGGCGTCCCCACCAGCTTCCCCTCGCCCTGGATCGTCGCGTAGATGTCGTTGACCCGATAGGTGACGCTCATGGTCCGTATTCCGCCCAGGTGTCGGGCGACTCGCTCACGGCGACGGCCGCCAGCAGCGGCAGCTCGGGCTTGAAGCGCTCGTACAGCGCTTGCGCGATTCTCTCCGCGGTGGTGTAGCTGCCGATGCCGAGTACGTCGTTCAGGTTGCGGTGATCGAGCACCGTCTCGACGTAACGCTCCACGGGCTCGAGCAGAGCGTAATCCAGCACGAACCCGTCGGCGTCCAACTCCTCGCTCTCGAGGGTCACTCGCACCCGGTAGTTGTGCCCATGGAGCCGCGCACACTTGTGCTCGGGCGAGTGCGCGCGCAGGTGAGTCAGCTGGTGCGCGGCGCTGAAGTGGAACGTCTTCTCGATGCGGTGCATGGTCGGTCGGGCTTTCGAAGTCAGGCGTGATTCGAGCCGTGAGCGGAACGGTCCGTCAGGCCCCCACATTGAAAGGTATATGTCACACGATCCGCCATGACCCGAGCCTCTCCACCTGCCGAGCGCCGCACGCGCTCCGGGAGCGTAAGGCCGCAGTGGGCATTGGCCAGCGGCTACATCGCCTGCGTCTGGGCCATCGTCTTCGCGCTCGCGAACATCTACCTCCAGCTCGGCGGCCCCGGGCTTACCGGCGTGAGGCACCACTTCCGCGGCCGCGTCATGGCGCTGAATCTGGGAGTCGTGCCGATCAAGCTGCTGGCCGCGGTCGTGGCGCTCGGCCTGGTGCAGCCATGGGGCGAGAGACTCTCGCCCCGTCTTCGCCGCCTCCTGCTCATCGCCGCGTGGAGTGGTTGCGCGATACTCGTGGGATATCCGCTGATCGGAATGTCGCTCACGGCCGCGGTGCAGAGCGGACTCCTCGCTGCTCCTCCCACGGAATTCAAGGTAGGCGGAGGATTCCAGACTCGCGTCCTGCTCTACGGAACGTTCTTCATGATACCGGGGATCCTCTACGGGATTGCCGCGTGGGACTACCGGCGCGCGACGTCGGCAGGCCGCTAGCCGCCCGCGCGCGCATGGATGGGAGTCACGTCTCCCTTCGCCTGGTCATCCACCTACTGAGTGCCAGCGGCCCCGCTCCGACCAGCGCCAGCGCTACGAGACACGCGATGTACAGGAGGTTGATCTCGTAGCCCGGGGGACCGAAAACGGGGCCCGCATTGGTGAGGCCTATGGTGTTGACGGAGCTGAAGCCGAAGCGCAGCTGCACCGTGAACATCGCGACCAGCATCGATGCTATCAACGGGATGCTTACCAGCGCGACGAAGATTCCGAGAAGGACGGCGAGACCGCCGAACACCTCGAGCAGCGTGACGCCCCAAGCGGTGGTCATGGGGAGCGGGACACCGATCTGTCGTAGCAGCTCGCCGAAGTGCTCGGGGCCCCTGCTCCACTTGGCGACGCCGTGCACGATACTGTCCAGTCCATTTCTATTATCGTTGGGTATGGCCAATTCGCTCACTACTCAGATCGAGGGGCTCACATCCAAGGGCCGCGCTACGCGCCAGCGCATCAGCCAGATCCACCGCGATACACGACCGATGGAGATCGCCCTCGACACCGTCATCGATCACATCGCGTCGCTGACGGTGCGAACGCCGAAAGGACGCGGTAGATCGCGTTGATCGACGCGACGACGCTCTACGTCCTCGCGGTGCTACTCGTCGCGACGCTCATCCGCTCCACCTTCGGCTTCGGCGAAGCTCTCGTCTCCGTGCCGCTCCTCGCGCTCCGCATCCCGATCACGGTGGCCGCGCCGGTCGCGGTGCTCGTTTCGGTGTCCATAGCCGCGCTGATCGTCGTACAGGACTGGCGCCACATCGAGATCCGCAGCGCCAGCTGGTTGATAGTGTCCGCGCTGCTCGGCATCCCGCTCGGCCTGCTCCTCCTCACGACGGCGAGCGACCACACCGTGAAGCTGCTGCTCGGCATCGTGATCGTCGTATTCTCGCTCTATTCGATCGGAGCGCGCGCGAAGCTGCACCTCGAGACCGACCACCTCGCCTGGCTCCTCGGCGCCGGCTTCTGCTCGGGAATCCTGGGAGGTGCCTACGGGATGAACGGCCCACCGCTCGCCATGTACGGCGCTCTCCGACGCTGGTCGCCGCAGCGCTTCCGGGCGACACTGCAAGGGTATTTCCTCGCCGCGAGCCTCGCGGGGCTCGCCGGTTACGCCGCCGTGGGCCTCTGGCGTCCTCCGGTCACGCGCTACTTCCTGCTCTCGCTCCCCTGCGTTCTCCTCGGCGTCGGCGGCGGCCGGTGGCTCAACAGCCGGCTGCGCGGAGACACGTTCCTCCGGCTGGTCTACGCGGGACTCATCGTGACAGGCACTGTCCTCATCGTGCAGGCGGCGTAAGCGACGGGGTCAGGTCTTTAATTTCGAGCGGGCTGGGCGAATGCCCAGCCC
>JBIQMO010000055.1:15943-18837 GCA_044463245.1 Gemmatimonas aurantiaca | reverse complement strand
TATGGCTCAGCTTGCTCGAAATTAAAGACCTGACCCCGTCTCTTATACTAGAGCCTGCTCGAAATTAAAGACCTGACCCCGTATGTAGCTTCTCCGCCTCGAGGGTCAACGGATGGCCGGCACCGAGCGCGTGGCGCAGTGCCTGGAGGGCGAGCTCGATGCTCGCGCGCGCATCGGAGGTATCGCCCAGCACGAGCTGCGCACGCCCTTCGTGCAATCGCGCCTCTGCGACGAAGGCGCTCTCCCTGGCGGACAACGAGTCGGTCGTCGCGCCCTCGCGGGCCGACTGCGCGTAGCGCAGCGCCGCCGCCGCATCGCCCTCCGCGAGCGCGGTCTCGCTGGCCAGAATCAGCGACGAGCGAAAGGCTCTCCGCCTCGTCCCCTCGAAGTACCCCTGCGCGCTCAGTGCTCTCACTATCAGCCGGTTCGCGGTGGAGCTGTCGCCCTTCGCCAGCGCGAGCCACGCATCGAGCGCACTGCCGTTGGTGATCTGGTCGTCCGTGCCCTGAATGTGCGCCCCGCTCTCGATTCCGTGAAAGCGCGCGGCGCTTCGACGCGCATCGGCGATGCGCCCCATCCTGAGCTGTGTCAGCACGAGCCCGAAGAGCGCCCGCCCCTCCCAGTACATGCTCTTCTGCGCGTGCGCCTGCCGCGCCAGGAGGTCGAAGTACTTCGCCGCGGAGTCGAGGTGCCAGTCGAAGAGCGCGGCGTGCGCGTAGTGGATGAGCGGCTGATCCGGGATCTGCGCCGTGGAATCGCTCCGCATCAGGCGGAGCAGCGTCTCGTGGAGCAAGCGCTCGGCTATCTCCGGCTCGCCCAGCTCCATGTAGGAGAGCGCCATGTCGTGCTGCACGATCGCGCGCGACATCGTCTCTCCCCGCCCCGTGCTGTCGAGAATCGCGACGGCTCGAGCGAATACCCGCACCGCCTCGCGCAGGCGATTCATCTGGTCGAGCGAGTACGCGAGAGTGGCGAACATCCCCACGTACTCCATGTCGCGCGTCTCGCCCAGACTGTCGCGGATCGCGATCGCTCTGCGGATTGCCGGGAGAGCGCGCCCACTGGAACCGGCTTCGTTGTCGAGATCGGCCAGCACCTGCAGGCATTCCGCCTCGACTCGCGGGTCGGTGGCGGGACCGATGAGGGAATCGGCGCCCCGGTACTCGCGCTCCGCCTCCTCGTAGCTACCTTCGGTGCGGAGGTAGTCGACGGTATAGCAGCGAACCCGCGTCAGCTCATCACTGTCGCGGGTCGCGACGGCGAGAGATTCGGCGCGCGCGAGGAGCGATCCGCGAATCTTACGATCTCCCAGCTCCGCGTAGCGCTGCGAGAGCTGGGCGAGGATGGAGGCGAGGAAGCGCGGCTCTGCCGCGTACTGGTGCTCGAGGGCACGGCGGCTCCGCTCGAGAATCTCGCGCATCGTGATCGGGCCATCGCCCATCTGCGACATCAGCAGCGATTGAAACTCGACCTGCGCGTTGGCGCGCCTCCCGGCGTACAGCGCCGCGTCGCGCTCCCGTCTCGCCACCTCCATCTGACGCACCGAGAAGAGTGTGGCCGCCACCAGCGCAGCCGCCATGAACGCCGCCGCCGCAGCGGCAGCGCGGTGTCGTCGCGCGAACTTCCCTACGCTGTACCATACTCCCCCTCCGCGCGCGCTCACGGGGGCGTGCTGCAGGTAGCGCGTGATGTCATCCGCCAGCTTCGCCACCGTCTGGTAGCGCTCCGTCGGCTCCTTGCGCAGCGCCTTCAGCACGATGCTGTCGAGATCCCCCATCCTGAGCCGCGCCGGCTCCACGTAGAGGAGCGCGCGCAACGCCGCTGCCGGGGATGAGCACCCCTCTGCGGTCGGGTGTCGGCCCGACACCAGCAGGTAGAGGAGGACGCCGAGCAGGTAGACATCGGTCGCCGTGGTGATCGCACCGCCGCTCACCTGCTCCGGCGCGGAGTACATGGGGGTGAGCACGTGCGCTCCGTCCACCGTGAGCGCTTCCATGCGCCCCTCCAGGCCGCCGCCGAGGAGCTTGGCGATGCCGAAGTCGAGCAGCTTCACCGTGCCATCCCCCGTGACGAGGATGTTCGACGGCTTGAGGTCGCGATGCACTATCAGATTCGCGTGCGCATGGCCCACGGCCGCGAGAACCTGGAGGAAGAGGCGGAGCCGCTCCTCCGTCGCGAGCTTCCGCTCCGTGACGTACCGGTCGATCGGCGTCCCGTCTATGTGCTCGAGGACCAGGTACGGCTGCCCCGCCGGGGTGACGCCGGCATCGAGGAGGCGAGCGATGTTGGGGTGTGCTAGACGCGCGAGGAGCGACCCTTCGCGCTCGAAGCGCGCGCGACCGCCCGGCCCCAGGAGCGACTGGCTGAGCAGCTTGACCGCGGCCACTCCCTCGAAGCGGCCATCGGTACGACGGGCGAGCCACACCGACCCCATCCCTCCCTGCCCGAGCTGCCGCTCCAGCCTGTACGCGCCGAGCTCCAGCCCCGCGAGCTCTCTCCCGAACGTGGGGAGGAGGAACCCGTGCTCGTCCGCGTCCACTTCCCCGGCGAGTAGCTCCTCCAGCTCAGTGGCCAGCTCCGCCGATCGCGCGCGCACCTCCTCGAGCCACTCTGTCCGCGCCTGCGGCGACAGCTCCAGCGCATGATCGAGGAGCGGCTGCAGCTCCGACCAGCGGTCTCGATCGATGGACGCCATGGCCAACCTCCCTGCGAAGTTCACTGCGCGGGGACAGATAATACGTCCGGATGCCGCCTCCCGCACCCCCACCAGTCACCCCCCCCGCGTAGAGAGACCCGTCAATTCCCACGGAAGCGGGAATCCATGTTACCGGGCCTGAACATGGATCCCCGCTTCCGCGGGGATGACTACGGAATGGATCCCCGCTTCCGCGGGG
>JBIQMO010000055.1:0-15843 GCA_044463245.1 Gemmatimonas aurantiaca | reverse complement strand
ATGGATCCCCGCTTCCGCGGGGATGACTACGGAATGGATCCCCGCTTCCGCGGGGGATGACTACGGAAGGGATCTCCGCGCAAGCGGGGATGACTACACCGGGGATGACTACGCATGGTGTGTCGTTCCCGCACCCCCACCGCCGCCTGTCGCCTCTCCACTCGCGATTCCGATCTACTCATGGAAGAAGGAAGGTGAGCATCCCCGAACGGAGGTTGTCATGTATCGCAGGAGCTGGAGCGTAGGCGCCGCGGCGCTGCTCGTAGCCGTTTCACTCGTGGGCTGCAGCGATGACGTCACCGTAGCACCACCCATGGATCCCGCGACGCCGCGGCTCATCCGCGAGCTCGCTGCCGTGCGCGGGATCGCTCCCCTCGAGAGGCCCGCGCCGGTGCGCCCGGCACTCGTTCACCTCGGCCAGGCGCTCGCCTTCGACAAGATCCTGAGCGGCAACCACGATGTCGCGTGCACCAGCTGCCACCTCCCCGCCTTCTCCACCAGCGACGGCCGCAACCTGTCGATCGGAGCCGGAGGCACGGGGCTGGGGCCATCACGCACGCACCCCGACGGTGCACTCATCGCGCGCAACTCACCGCCGATGTTCAACCTCGGCTGGCTGCGGCACATGTTCTGGGACGGGCGCGTGGAGGTGGACGGGGACGGACACTTCCACACGCCGGTGGGCGCGCAGCTCACGTCCGGCATGACCGGGGTGTTCGAGTTCGGCGCACTCTCGGCGCAGCCGATGTTCCCCGTGCTCAGTCGTGCCGAGATGCGCGGGGCATCCGGGAACGAGCTCACCGACATCCCCGACGACAGCGCCGACCTCATCTGGGCCGCGCTGATGAAGCGGCTCGGCGACATCCCCGAGTACCGCACGATGTTCGAAGCGGCCTACCCCGGCGTGAAGTTCGACGACATGAACTTCGCCTATGCGTCGAACGCGATTGCCGGATTCATCGTCGATCAGATGAGCTTCAACGACACTCCGTGGGACCGCTTCCTCGCGGGCGACGACGATGCACTATCACAGAAGCAGCTCGAGGGCGCCGAGACCTTCATGGTGGCCAAGTGCTCGATCTGCCACAATGGTGCGACTTTCAGCGACGACAAGTTTCACGACGTCGCCGTCGTTCAGCTCGGCCCGGGCGAGGGGAATGGCCCATCGCTCACCGATGACTACGGCCGCATGAACGTCACCGGCAACCCCGCCGACAAGTACCTCTTCCGCACCACGCCGCTCCGCAACGTGGAGCTCACCGCGCCGTACGGCCACGACGGTGCGTACACCACGCTGCGCGAATTCATCGAGCACTACAGCGAGTCTGACGAGAAGCTGCTCGACTTCGACCCGAAGGAGCTGGACGCGTCGCTGCAGGCCACGCTCATTACGAGTAACAGGCAGGACATCCTGGCCAACCGCGACACGCTGCTCACGGGTGTGGTGCTCACTCCTGATGTGGTGGACAAGCTGGTCGCCTACATGGGCGCGCTCACCGACGACGCGGCGCGCGACCTCTCGCACGTCATCCCGGCGACCGTGCCGAGCGGACTCCCTGTGGATCGACCGTGAGCTCCTCGAGCCGCACGAGCGTCTCGCCGAGCGGCGCGTCGATCCGGATCGTCGCCTGGTCGTCGCCACGCGTGATCCCGCGCGTGACGATGGCCACCGGTATCCCCAGCTCCGACGCGCGCAGAACGAAGCGGTATCCCGACATCACATGGAGCGATGAGCCGAGCACCAGGAGCGCGCTGGACGTCTCCACCGCCGTGAAGCAGCGCATCACCAGCTCCTTCGGCACCGACTCGCCGAAGAAGATCACATCCGGCTTGAGGAGATCGGAACCGCACACGAGACAGCGCACCAGCTGAAAGCGGCGCACCTCATCGTCGTCTATCACCACGTCGCCGTCGGGACGGATCTCGTGCGGCGCGGCCACGAAGTCCGGATTGGCCGCGCGCATCCGCTCCTCGAGCTCCACGCGCGAGGAGCGGTTCCCGCAGTTGAGGCAAACCACGCGATCGAGCGCCCCATGCAGCTCCACCACGTCGCGCGCACCGGCGCGCTGGTGCAGCCCGTCCACGTTCTGCGTGATGACCGCATCCACCAACCCCGAGCGCTGCAGCTTCGCTACCGCGTAGTGCCCCGCGTTCGGCGCGGCCGCCGCGAAGCGCCGCCACCCCACGAAGCTCCGCGCCCAATAGCGCTGCCGGTTCGCGACCGAGCCGACGAACTCCTGATACATCATCGGCGTCACCCGCTGCTTCCCCTCCGGCCCGCGGTAGTCGGGGATCCCCGACTCGGTCGAGATCCCCGCCCCGGAGAGGACGACCACATCCCCCCCGCGAACCAGCTCCGCCAGCCGCTCGATCTCCGCTCCCTGATCGTTCATCTCCATAGTCGAATATCTGTATTTCGGGTTCAGCGCGTGGTGTCAGGCATCGTACGTGTCCCTGGACAGGAAAGGAGCACGGAGAGCGCGGAGGACTGCAAGAGAACGCGCTCTCCGCGCCCCCGATGGTACCCACCCCCGCAGTGAAAGAGCGGGGGCGCGCCAATTGCTTGATCCATGCACCACCTGAACTGGGTTCCGCAAGCTGAGCCGCGCGGAACCGTCCCCTCGCGCCGCAGCGGGACTTGCGGCGCCCGGAGAACCCGGCATGCAGTGGTACGACCCTACAATAGATGGCACGCACAACCCGGCTGGCGACCGCGACAGAGAGAGCGCGGAGGAGCTCTTCGCCGGTCCCGGCGAGATGCAGGAGCGGGGGCGCAATTTCGATTGGGCTTCCACACCCCTCGGACCGGTGGAAGAGTGGCCTGCCGCGCTCCGCACGGTGATCCGCGCGGCGTTCGACGCGCCCTTCCCGATCAATGTCTGGTGTGGCCCGGACCTCATTCTCATCTACAACGATGCCTACCGCTCGGTGCTCGGGGCCAAGCATCCCTCCGGCTTCGGGAGGCCAGGTGCGAAAGTCTGGGAGGAGATCTGGCCGGAGATCGGTCCCCTCTTCCAGCGAATCCGCGAGGGCGGTCCTCCCGTGCTCGCCACCGATGCTCCCTTCCTCATGCACCGCTCCAGCGATGCCGGTGCCACGAGCGCGGGAGAACAGGCATGGTTCACCTACTCGCTGAGCGGCATCCGCGACTCGAGCGGCAAGATCCTCGGCTTCCTGAATATCGTCGCCGAGCGTACCGAGGGAGTCATCGCCGAACGCCAGGCGCTGGCGGAGCGAATGAGCGCGATGCGGGCGCTGGACATCGCCGAGGCAGCGCGCGCCCGCCTCGCCGACGTCTTCCGCCAGGCGCCGGCGCTCATGGCCGTCCTCCAGGGCCCCGAGCACGTCTTCACCCTGGTCAACGACGCCTACTACGCGACGGTCGGAAAGCGAGCGCTGATCGGTAAGCCCGTACTCGAAGCGCTCCCCGAGCTTCGCAACCAGGGCTTCGCCGATCTCCTCGACCAGGTGCTGAGCACCGGGGAGCCCTTCGTGGGGCGCGAAGTCGCCGTCAAGCTGGCGCGCTGGCCAGGGTCGCCCCCCGAGGAGCGCTTCATCACCTTCATCTACCACCCGCTCACGGACCCCGACGGCACGGTGTCCGGGGTGCTGGCGCATGGGATGGACGTGACCGAGGGAGTGCGCGCACGCGCGGAGGTGGAGCGGCTCCTCGCCGAGAGCGAGAGTGCGCGGACCGCACTGGAGCGGGCGCATGCACAGCTCCTCGCGCAACAGACCGAGCTCGAGCTCGCCAATCAGCGTCTCAAGGAAAGTACCCTCGAGCTGGAGCTGCAGAAGCAGGAGCTGCAGACCACGGCCGACCAGCTCGCCGAGCGCACGCGCGAGGCGGATGCCGCGCGGCGTACCGCCGTGGCCGCGAGCCGTCTCAAGTCGGAGTTCCTGGCAACCATGAGCCACGAATTTCGTACGCCGCTCAACGCCATCCTCGGCTACACACAGCTCCTCGATCTCGGCGTCCTCGGCCCAGCCACTCCCGCGCAGCACGCGCACCTGGCGCGGCTCGAGTCGAGCGCGCGGCACCTTCTCCAGCTGGTGGACGACGTGTTGGACGTGGCCAAGGTAGACGCGGACCGTCTGGAGGTGCGAAGAGATCGGCGGGACAGTGCCGCCGCCATCGGAGCCGCCGTGAGTCTGGTCCAGCCGCAGGCGGATGCGAAGGGCGTAACCGTAGAAGCGCCCGCGGCCGCTGACTCGCACGTGAGCTACCTGGGCGACGAGCACAGAGTGCGGCAGATACTCGTCAACCTGCTGTCCAACGCCGTCAAGTTCACCGAGCGCGGCGGCCGGGTGACGATCACGCCGGGCCAGAGTGCCGAGCCGGAGCCGGGCGCACAGCTCGGTGCCCGCACCCCGCGCAGCACCGAAGTCAACGGCGCGGACGGACTGGGGTGGACGTTCATCCGGGTCACCGATACCGGTCCCGGAATAGAACCTGGGCTGATGGGGCAGCTCTTCGAGCCGTTCGTGCAGGGTAACGGCGCGCTCACTCGCGAGCAGGGCGGCACCGGTCTCGGGCTGGCCATAAGCCGCCGCCTGGCGCGGCTCATGGGCGGCGATCTGACTGTCCGAAGCCAGCTCGGCTCGGGCGCCGCATTTACCCTGTGGCTCCCGATGCCTGGGCGTCCAGCCGGGTTGCCACAGGAGGATCACACCGAGCAGGCTGCTGGGACCGCCCCCGCACCGGCCGGCGCCGGAGCGACCAGGGGTGATCTGAGCGCCGCCTACGAGCACGATTCGGCCATACATCTGGACGATGACGCCTACCTGGCGCTCCACGCGCTGGGCGCTCGCCTCTCGGCCAACGCCGAGGCCACGGCCGAGCACTATGTGACAGCCGTACGCGCGGATCCTGGCTTCCCCGGCGCCCAGGAGCTACCCACCGTCCAGATTCGCGACCACGCCCCGGCACTTCTCGGTCTCCTCTCCTCCCAGCTCATGGTGATCGGTGAGACTCGCGGTGGCGACCCCGAGATGCTGCGTGACGGCGCCCAGGCGCAGCGTCTGATGTCGGAGCTCCATGGCGCGCAGCGCTATCGGCTGGGCTGGCGGGAAGAGGATCTCGAACGGGAAGCCTCGTACCTGATCGCCGCGGTCGAGAGCACGATCAGAGCGGGAGAGACGGCGGCCGTGGAAGCCACGAGCGAGGCCAGAGCCGCCGTGGTCCCCCCTACCTTCCCCAGCCGCGCGCCGATCGGGCCCCATAGCGGGATCGTGATCTCCGCGGACTCCGTCAGCGCGGCCGCGACCTACGCCATTCGCGTGGCGCGCGACGTCCTGCAGCAGGGGATGCAGACATCGCTGCGTGCATACAGATTCGCGAAGGCAGAGAAGGAACGGTAGTGGAAGCCGCGGGTGCCGCTACTACACCGGACGATTCCGCGCTACGGCTTCGAGCCCAGAAGAGGAAGATTCGGGACCGTCCAGATGGCGATACTGCCGCACTCGCCTTTCATACCCCCGCGGAATTGCGGCGGCGTCTCGCCCACTCCGTTGTAGATCTCCACGGCGGCGACTTCCTGGGGATCGACCATCATGTCGATGCCTTCCGAGTTTGCGAGGAGGACGCCGTTGATGAAGATGGTCGGCCGGCATGCGCCGCCCATCATGCTTCCGTGTGCGGCGACGATGTCGTAATCGAGCCCCCCAGTAGACACGATTCTGAGTCCAGGGGTGCGGCGCAGGAGATCGGTGAAGCGAAGCGGGCGCTGTCTCTCGACATCCGCACGCGTTATGAAACTGCCGAATCCGAGCTTGCGTCGCTGGTCGAAGCCGGCGAGGACGTTGGCCAGCTCCCGCCCCATGCCGTACACCATCACTTCGTCGAGCACATCCGCGCGCTCCGACATGGTGATGGTCACCGCGACGCTCCTCCCGCTTGCCAGGTCCACCGCCATGCGCGAGGGGGCGAAGCCCACATAACGAGTCTCGACAGTCTGCGTACCCGCGGGAAGGTTGCTGATGGTGAAGCGGCCGTCATCACTCGTAGTCATTGTGATCCCGCTCCCCCACACCATGACCTGTGCACCACCGAGCGGTTCCCCCTGGGCATTGCGCACCATACCGGAGAGCATGGAGCTCCCTCGCCGCATCGGCGCCGGCGTGACACCGGAGGAGTCATCGGAGTCGCGCGATTCGCCGGCGGAAACGAGCATCGCTGCATCACCATGGGGGACCATGAAATCGCGATGCAACATTCCACGCGGCGGCACTCTCACATCGATGTATCCGCTCGCATCGCCGCCCGACTGGGCGTGCGCGCCGATAGGCCCGGCGGTCGAGAGGCCACAGACCGCGTACCATCCGGCGCCAGTGGTGCGTGCGCTTGCCAACTTTCGTTCCGTGTCGATCCCATCCGGTCCTACTATGACCTCGGTCCATTCCAGGAAGACCGTACCGCTGTCGAGGCGCGCCTCCGTGTCCGCATCGCGCAGGAAGCCGAGCATGAGCCCGGATGAATCACTGGCCGGGGTGGCGGGGCAAAGTTGGGAGCGGATGGATATCGCGGTCGGTATGGCGAGAGCGAATTGAAGCTGCGTCGTCCGTTCGTCTACCGACACCGACTGTGCGGGCACTTCGAGGCCGAGCGAGTCGAGCAACGGATGCGTGAAGCCCACGATGTACTCGCCCGCGCGGACGCGATCGATCTGGAAGCGGCCGTGCGAGTCGGTGCGTGTGTGTAGCACGCCTCCGCGCAGGTTGCTCGGCGCCATCTGAACGCTGGCACCCTCGAGCGGGCGAGAGTTGAGGCTGTCGTAGACGGTGCCGAACACAGTGGCTCGCTGCGCTGCGATGGGTGAGAGCAGCGCATAGAGCGCGAGCAGCGCGGGAGGGACGGATAGGACTGCGAGTCGATGGGCTGACACGGAGGCCGTCCTCGGCAGAAGTTGTCCGGCAAACAGCGTGGTGCCGCACCACGCAACAGAGATGCCTCGCCTATGACGCTACGCCAATTGGCCGTGCTGTGTATGGCGTGGCGGATATATGAACATCTTCCGAAGTGGCCGGCAAGGCTCCATCTGTTTTCGCACCAAGTGCTGTCGATTCTCTGACGGTTCAGAGCGCTCCAACCTGTCCGAATCGAGGTAGCTCGGGACGGTCCGAGGAGAGGGGGAGCCGAGCACCCCCTCTGCCTTTGCCACGAGCTCGTCAGCCCCCCGCTCTGGCGACACGGCCCTGGGGTGGTGGGCAGTGGGACCCCGCACTGCCCGTCGGCCGCCGGAATCCTGACATATAGCAGACCAGAGCTTGACACCCAGCCTGGTCAATTGCACTTTAGCAGCCGACTGCAAGGTAGTGCCTGCCGCGGCCCCTCGTTCCGTCCCCATGGAAACGGAGCACTGTGGCCAGGCTCCCAGCTAACGGCAGGTTGGCATGCCCGTCGTTCTCCCGGGTTACACAACCGGGCGGAACGCGGTTACGCGCTGCAGCTCGTCTTACCCCCGCCTTTCAACAGTTGCCGTCCCGCCTCGCGGCGCATGGCGACATGAACTGTGGACGTAGCAGTAGAGTCAGAAGCCGCATCAGTCGTATCCACGGCTGACGGCCGCAGGGACAGATGCAATCACCGGCGATGCCGGTGGCACGCCATCCGAGTAGCTGAAGGATAGCGAGCCGTCTCACGTCCCTGCCCCCGCCAGCTCACTGCTTTTCACGCACCCCTTTTTTTCATCCCCACCACTAGGACAACCGCAGCACGCGAAATGGTTGCCTTGTCCTCATCTCTCACTTTCGACTTGGAGGTGCGCATGACCCAACCTGTTTGAACGTCACCCGCCCTCCCGATACGACCGGCTTCTCGTTCCTCAACCTGAATACGGTCGACGCCGGGGCGGAGTTTCACGCAGTCTCACTTGGAGAAGACGGTGGTTCACCATCCATCGACATCGTTCAGGGGATCAACCATCATGAGAAACACACGCGCGAAGCGGCTCTTTGTGATAGCTGCTTCGCTCCTCGTGTCTGCGGTCGCCATGCCGACGCTGGCGCACGCGCAGGACGCGGTAATCAAGGGAACGATCACGGGTCCGGGCGGACAGCCGTTGGAAGGAGCCCAGGTGTCCGTGCAGTCGCTTCTCGTGGGTGGCGTTTCTGACGCGAAGGGATTGTATTCCTTCAGCATCAGTGCAGGGAACGTAAGAGGACAGACGGTCGAGATAGTTGCTCGTCGGCTCGGCTTCTCCCCGGTCACCAAGCAGCTCGTCGTCACGGCCGGGGAACACACGCTCGACTTCTCGCTTCAGGAAGACGTCCGCCGCCTCGACGAGATCGTGGTGACGGGTGTGGCCGGAGCGACGAGTATGAAGAACACCACCATCTCGATCTCCAAGGTCACGGAAGATCAGATCCAGGCGGTGCCCGCGAACGACATCGGGAGCGCACTCTCCGGTAAGGTGCCGGGCGTCAAAGTCATCGCGGAGTCCGGCCAGCCCGGTTCGGAAGCCACGGTGCAGATCCGCGGCTCCACCGTTCTGCAGATCGGCAACAGTGAACCGGTCTACATCATCGATGGCGTGGTCTCGAAGAACGGACTCGCCACGATCGACCCGCAGGACATCGTCAGCATGGAGGTGCTGAAGGGCGCCGCCTCGGCCAACACCTACGGCTCGCAGGCCGCCAACGGCGTGATCGCGGTTACCACCCGCCGTGGCAAGTCGCTTCCCGACGGCGAGATCCGCTTCAACGTCAAGACCGAGATGGGACAGAGCGGGATCGAGCACTATGTGCCGCTCTCTCACTTCCATCCGTTCCAGCTCAACGCCGATGGAACGATCGTGACCGATGCTGGCGGTGGCCGGCAGCCGGATGCCGATCACTTCATGGACAACCCGTATCCCACCAGGGCCCAGGACCCGGCCCACTACTGGAGAAACCAGCTGCAAACCTGGCTCCAGTCCAATACGGTCGCGAACAGCTACCTGAGCATGGGCTACAGGAAGAGCAACACGAACTTCATGGCCTCATACTCGCGGCTGCGCGACCCCGGCATCATGCCGATTCTCACCGGCTTCACCAGGTCGAACTTCCGCTTCAACATCGACCAGGGGCTCACTGACAAGCTGGACGTATCGGCGAGCCTCATGTACGGCTACACCAGCAACGACCAGGTGGACCGCGATGGGAATGCACTCAGCTTCTTCGCGCTCCTCCAGGCTCCGCCCGACCTCGATCTGGCACATCCGAACGGGCCGTCGGACACGGTGCTCTACAGCAACAAGCTCGATCCGAACATCGCCTACAACAAGCGCGGCAATCCACTCTACTCTCTGGCGCACAATTTCGACGAAGAACGGCGCGACCGCCTCTTCGGTTCCTTCACGGCTCGCTATCGCCCCACCGCATGGCTCGCACTCGACGCAACGTACGGGACCGATCGGTACAACCGGCAGGCGGGCAGCTACCAGCCTTTCGGCTACATGGGCACCGAGGGACAGGAGCAGACGGGATCGCTGCAGTACGGAACCGACCGCGATGTCTCCAGCAACGCCGCACTCAACGGAACGTTCACGTACAACCTGTCCAAGCTGGCGATGACCACCAAGCTCACGTATCTGTACGACGATGAGCATGAGGATGTCATCAACACCAACGGTAACCAGTTCAAGATCCGTAACGTTGCGTCCCTCAACGCCATCGACCCGGCCCAGATGCGGGCCAACTCGGCGTCTTACAACATTCGCTCGGTACAGGGACTGGTCACACAAGGGCTGAACTTCGATGACCGCTACCTCGCGCAGGTGGTTTACGTGCGCGATGGATCATCGCTCTTCGGCAGCCAGGAGCGCTGGACGAACTTCTACGGGGTGTCGGGTGCGTGGCGAGTCTCGGAAGACTTCCACATCCCCGGAATACAGGAGCTCAAGCTCCGCGCTGCGGTCGGAACGGCGGGCTTGCGTCCGAGATTCAACTACCAGTACGAGACCTACAGCGTCAGCAACGGAAGCCTGAGCAAGGACCAGCTGGGGAACCCCGACCTGAAGCCGGCCATCCAGAAGGAGACCGAGTACGGCCTCAACGTCAGCTTCCTCGACCGCTTCGACCTCGAGCTGGTCAACTCGGAGCGTAAGACCAACAACGCCTTCCTCGCGATCCCACAGTCTATCGCGCGCGCGGGCGGGTACAGCAGCTTCTGGTCCAACGCTGCGACCATCACCGGCAAGACGTTCGAGCTGGCGTTCACCACTCGCGTGATCGACAACCCGAACCTCAACTACAGCTTCACCCTCACTGGCCAGCGCACCCGCCAGCACATCGACAGGCTGGATGCACCCCCGTTCCAGCAGAACGCGGGCGGTCAGAGCCAGGGGATCTTCTACTACCGCCAGGGCGAAGACCTCGGCGTGATCTACGGCAAAAAGTGGATCACCGACTACGCCCAGCTCCTCGATGATCCGGCAAACTCCGGCATGACCCTGGCCGACATCCAGAACGCGTACACCAGGAACGTCGAAGGATACATCGTCAAGAAGTCCGAGAAGGGCACGCCCGATGAGAAGCCGATCGCCTACAAGGCGCTCGACGCCAACGGCGACCTCCAGGACAAGTGGATCATCGGCAACACCAACCCCGACTTCACCTGGGGCTGGTCGAACACGGTCCGCGTCAAGGACTTCACCTTCTACGGACTACTCGTCGGTACGAAGGGCGGCCAGATCTACAACTTCACGAAGCAGTGGATGTTCCAGGACTTCCGCCATGGCGACCTCGATCAGAACAACAGAGCGCCGGAAGACAAGATCGCCTACGAGTACTATGTGAACGTGCTCTATGACGTTCTGAACCCGAACAGCTACTTCGTCGAAGACGGTAGCTTCGTGAAGCTTCGCGAGCTTTCGGTCGCTTATCAGGTTCCGACGTCGTTCATGAACAAGTTGGGCGTCAATAACCTTGTTCGGTCGCTGAAGGTCGCGGTGATCGGACGCAATCTCAAGACGTGGACGAAGTACAGCGGATTCGATCCCGAGGCCGGTTCTGGTGGGGATGCCAACTTCCGTATCGATGGCTTCCGCTATCCCGCCTTCCGCACGATCTCCGGTCAGATCGAGATCGGCTTCTGAGCATGTCCAAACGCCTTCGGAGCGAAACTTTCATGCGACTGATACACACCAGGTCACTGCTCGCGGTGGGCGGGGTAATGCTGGCCCTGGCCGCGTGCTCGCAGGACCTTACTATACCGAACAACAACCAGCCTGACACGAAGAGGGCTATCTCCACGCCCGGCGACGTGCAGCAGCTGGCTGCGTCGGCCATCGCCGACTGGCACGATGCCACTAACGAGATGAACCCGGCGCAGGCACTGGCCGTGATGGCAGATGCGCTGACCAGCTCGTACAACAACTTCGGGATGAATCTGAGCTCGGCCGAGCCGAGAATGTCTTACCCGAACAACACCACTGGCGGCGACTACACTGCCATGGCGCAGGATCCCTGGTACCAAAACTACATAGCTCTCAGTGAAGCGAACGACGTACTGGGTGCGGTAGCCAATGGGATCCAGATCGACCCTGGCTACTCCGAGCTTGCAATGCTTACTCAGGGGCTGGCCCTGGGTAACATCGCGCTCATCTTCGACAAGGGGTGGACCGTCGACGAGACGATGGAACTACCCGTGCCGGTCGAAAACATCGCGTCGTACCAGGATGTAGCCGCTTTCGCCGTCTCGAAGCTCGATGCCGTAATAGCAGCCACCTCCGGCGCCGATTGGCAGCTCCCCCACGACGTTCTCCCGATCGAAGGCATCAACCTCACGGCCGAGAACATCGGGAAGCTGGCCAATACCATGGCCGCGCGGATAATCGCCTACACGCCGCGCAACGCTACCGAGAATGCCGCCGTCGACTGGAACAAGGTGCTGCAGTATGCATCGCATGGCATAAGCTCGGGAACTCCCTTCGACTTCTCCATCAGGGAAGATGGCGGCACCATCTGGTGGGATGGTTACAAGGCGTACGGGAACTACGAGTCGTGGAACCGCGTGAGCATGCGCGTCATGCACGAGATGAATCCCAACCTGCCGGAGAAGTACACCGCGTGCTCCTCGATCCCCGAGGATGCCGCCGGCTTTGCCGACCACCGGTACGTGACGGACTTCGAGTACCACACCACCGTTCCGTTCTCCTGCGCGCGCGGCGCCTGGCACTTCAGTAACTGGTCGCACGCGCGGTATGGCACGAAGGCCACCATGGGTGATGTCACCTGGAACTCCGAGACATGGACCGGGGTGGCACCCATGGTGCTCGCGGCGGAAAACGACCTGCTCTGGGCCGAGGCGCTCGTCCGCACTGGCGGCGATCTGGGTGTAGCGGCAGGCCTGGTGAACAAGACCCGTGTTGGTCGCGGCCAGCTGCCCCCGGTGGCGGCCGATGCCAACGCAATCATGGACGCAATCCACTACGAGCAGGACGTAGAGTTGCTCACGACTGGTGGCGGCCTGCAGTGGTTCAACCGGCGCCGCATCGATGGCCTGCAGCCCGGTACCCCACGCCACCTGCCGATCCCGGCGAAGGAGCTCGAGATCGATCAGCTGCCGATCTACACCTTCGGCGGTGCGGCACCCAATCCCGTCTTCCCGGATCAGTGAGCAGGACTGCAGCACAGCTTCAAAGCAGGTAAACGGCCCCGCAGCGAGTTATCGCTGCGGGGCCGTTTCCTGTTCGCCTACTTGCGGTGCGACATTTGCCGAAGCAGCGCCCGCCGTCCGCACTCGAATGAAAAACCACCCCGTCGTTCGCGTATGACGGGGTGGTTCAATATGGGTGCTTCGCTAGTCCGCTCCCTCAGGAATGGGCATCACTTCTTGAGTTTGAGGTCCGCGCACGCTACGACATCGGTCAGACGAGCCGAGTGACCCGAGAAGAAATCCACGTGAAACGACCCGTCGCTGGGGAATTCGAAAGGAACGGTGACCGACTTCTCCGCGCGCCCGTTCGAGCCGACATCGATGGGATCGAACGCGCTGACGGGGAGCACGGGCGATTCCAAAGCTCCGCACCGGCCCGACGCCAGCACCCAGGACATCCCGTCCGCACTTCCAGGAGGTGGACCGCTCAACATGATATAGATGTTCGTGCGGCTGATGTCGCCGTCCACCCGCGTAAGCCTGACATTCCCCTGATACATGGCGGGTGGCGTAGACGGTGTTGCCTCCCCGGTCCGAGACTCGCGGGCTCGTATGGTACCAGACCACGCCGGTTCCTTCGCGGAAAGCTTCTCGACGCCAGACTGCTGCTTTCCGGTACTCCTGCAGCCTCCCACCACTACCAGGGTCGTTGCCAAGACTGCCGCACGTCTGAGGTGGTGCATGACGCCTCCATTCTAGGGTTTGGGATGCGGCATCAACTGATCTTGAGCTTCAGATTCGCGCAGGCGACCACCGACTGGAGTCCGGCGTTCCTCCCCGCATATATATCGATGTGGTACTCACCCGTCGTAGGAAACGCAAACGGAATCGTGGCCGTAATTTCGCCCCGGCCAGTCGAGCTCAGCTCCACCGGGGGAAAGGTCGTCACTGGCAGCACCGGCGGGGCTGCGGTTCCACAGCGACCTACTACCAGTCCCCAGGATACGTTCTTGCTGTCCGATGCTGGCCCGTTGCTTCCGTCGCTGGTCAGGAGGACATAGATCTTCGTCTGGTGCAGGTCGCCTTCGGCCGGCGTTACGCTCACGCTCCCCGCATACTTGGCAGCGTAGAAGTCCATCATGGCGTTCCCGGTTTGCTGGTCCCGCGGGCGGATGCTTCCCGTCCATCGCGCCTGTTTCGTGTCGGTCGACGCAGACTCTACCACATTCGAAGCGACCGCAGACTGCCTGGCTGCTCGTCCGGCGCACCCTCCGAGTACCACCAGAGCGAGGGACGCGGCGAGGAGATCGAGCCGGTACATCGATATTGTCCAGTTGGCGGAAGGAGCATCGAGGTGCTGCGCCGAAAGTACGTTCCCAGCATCTCGTTGTCCATGCCGAGTCCGCCTGAAATCAGCTCTTGCGCCCCGTCGCCCGATCGGACAACCGGAAGCGCGGAGCCACAACCTGGCTTGGCGGACTCCCGCCTTCACTCGTGCGCCGCTCGCGGCACGCTCGCCCGGTAGATCCCCCAGATGAGCACCAGCAGCAGCACGATCCCCGGCCACACGAGATCCTGCACCCCCCAGAAAGCCAGCACGTCCGCCCGCCCGGAGATCACGATCGGGATGGCCATCGCTATCCCCACCAGCGCCTCGCCGGTTATCAGTCCCGACGAGATGAGCATCCCGCGCTGCTCGATCTCCTTGCGCGCCTCCTCCGCCGCCTCGCCGCTCCCCCACTCGCGCCGGCGCTGCGCGCGCTGTACGAACCAGGCCACCATCCCGCCGAGAAGTATGGGCACCGATAGTTCGAACGGGAGATAGATCCCGATCGCCACGGCGAGCACCGGAATCCGGAAGCTGCTCTCCCTCCGCTCGAGCGCGATATCGAAGAGGATGATCGCGACGGCCACACCCATCCCGATCAGCACCATGTCCCACGGAAGCCCGCCGCGGAACACCCCCTCCGCCACCGACTGCATCAGCGTCGCCTGCGGCGCAGTCAGCGACTGCGGGTGCTCCGGAGTCACCGGCCCTATCCCGTACGCGTTCAGGAGAAGATTGAGCACGGGCGCCATCACGAGCGCCGACACCACCGTTCCCACCATCAGCATCACCTGCTGCTTCCACGGCGTGGCGCCCACCAGGTAGCCGGCCTTGAGATCGTGCAGGTTGTCGCCGGCGATCGCCGCCGCGCACGCCACCACGGCCGCTATGAGGATCGCCGCGGCCGGTCCGTGCTCCAGCCCGCGACCGAACAGCCCAAGTAGGATGAGCGACGCGAAGAGCAGCGTGGCTATCGTTACCCCCGAGATGGGGTTGTTGGACGATCCCACGAGGCCGGTCATGTAACCCGACACCGCCGAGAAGAGAAATCCGCCCACCACCATGATGATCGCCATGGTGATGCTGATCGCCGCGCGGCCTATCAGAAAGTGATAGAGAAAGTAGAGCGGAATGATCGACACGACGATCGCGATCAGCACCCACTGCATCGGCATGTCACGATCGAGCCGGTCGCGCTGCCGCCCTTCCTTCATCTCGCGATATGCGGCCAGCCCCGAGGTCACGCCCGACAGGAGACTCTTTCGCACTCTCAGGAGCGCCCAGAGCCCTCCGACCACCATCGCCCCCACACCTATGTACCGCGTCTGCGTCGACCAGAGCTGACCCGCGAAGTCGGTGGCCGACACCCCCGCAGGCGCGCCCGTTGCCGCCACCAGAATCGGGATCGCCACCAGCCAGTTGAGCGCGCCGCCTATGAAGATGAGGACGGCGATGTTCAATCCCACGATGTAGCCCACGCCCAGGAGCGCGGGCGAGAGGTTGGATCCGAAGTAGGCGATGGTCTTCCGATCGAACAGGTACGTGGCCCCTTCCGCGGTGCCGGCTATCAACCGCAGACCGGTCTGGGCGAACTTGAAGAGCGCCGCCGCCACCGCGGACCATGCGACGAACTTCACTCCCGCACCGCCCTTCTCCCCCGTCTCGAGTACCTCGGCGCACGCGATCCCCTCGGGGAACTGCAGCGGATGCTCGACGATCAGCGCGCGCCGGAGCGGTACCGTGAAGAGCACGCCGAGCACCCCACCGAAGGCCGCGATGAGAACTGTCTGCCAGTAGTCGAACTGCGCCCATCGGCCGAGGAGCACGAGCGCTGGAAGCGTGAAGATCACGCCAGCGGCCAGACTCTCGCCCGCCGACGCGCACGTCTGGACGATGTTGTTCTCGAGGATGTTGGAGCGCCGGAAGAGCTTGAGCACTC
>JBIQMO010000054.1:0-19114 GCA_044463245.1 Gemmatimonas aurantiaca | reverse complement strand
CGCTCGGGATTCACATCGGCTTCGCGCCGGTGCTCGACGTGAACAACAACCCCGCCAACCCGGTGATCAACACCCGGTCGTTTGGCGAGGATCCGCACGCAGTGGCCCGCTTCGGCATCGCGTTCATCCACGGAATGCAGGCGAACGGGATGCTCGCCACCGGGAAGCACTTCCCGGGGCATGGCGACACGGGTGTGAACTCGCACCTCGCGCTTCCCGTCGTGAATGCGTCGCGTGCGCGGCTCGACAGCGTGGAGCTCGTGCCCTTCAAGGCGGCGGTGGACGCCGGACTGGCCACCATGATGACCTTCCACGGCTCCATGCCCGCGCTCGACAGCTCGGGCGTGCCGGGGACGCTCTCGCACAAGGTGCTCACCGGTCTGCTTCGCGACGAGATGGGCTTCGACGGATTGATATTCACCGACGCGATGGACATGAAGGGCGTGGTGGACATGTTCGGCTCGAAGGAGGCCGACATCCGCGCCGTGGAGGCGGGCGCGGACATCCTGCTCATGCCGCGCGATGTGAAGGGAGCGATCGACGCGGTGATGGAGGGGATGAAGGCCGGGCGCTACGACGAGTCGCGGCTCGACGCATCGGCGCGGCGCATCCTTCTCGCCAAGCACCAGCTCGGCCTGGAGCACCAGCGGCTGGTGGATCTCGACAGCGCGCGCGCGATCGTGGGCGACTCCTCGCACGAGGCCGTAGCGCGTCTCGCGGCGGAGAAGTCGATCACGCTGGTGAAGGATTCGTTGGCTCAACTTCCGCTGAGCCGGCTCTCGGCGCGCTCGCGGATCCTCTCGATCACCTACTCGCGCCGCTCCGACCTGGGAGCGGGTGTCACCTTCGATTCCGAGCTGCGCGGAAAGTTCCGTTCGGTACGTAGCGTGTTCGTGGATGAGAACGATCCAGCTCCCAACTTCGATCTGCTTCTCGCTGCAGCCGACTCCGCCGACGCGGTGATCGTCGGCTCGTACGTGACGCACAGCTCGAGCGCGACTACGGTGTCGGTGCCGGAGAGCTTCGTGAACTTCCTGGCGGAGCTGCGCAATCGCGGGACGCATCCGATAGTGGTGGCGTTCGGCAATCCGTATCTGCTGCAGCAGATTCCCGACGTGGGGACGTACGTCATCGCATGGGGCGGCTTCCCGGTGTCGCAGCGGGCTGCGGCACGCGCGTTGCTCGGCATCGCGCCGATAACAGGGAAGCTTCCTATAGCGATACCTCCACTCGTCCCGCTCGGTGCGGGGAAGACGGTCGCCGATGCATCGGCGAGCGGAAGCAGGTAACCGCTTCGCGTTCGGTTTGACGGAAGCGCATCCCGATCATATAGTCGCGTAGCATTACGATCGGCGTCCGTGTGATGAACAGGTCGCCGATCGGCGGGGGTTGACATTAGTCGCATTTAGTGACTAATTCGACGCCGATGCCCAATCGCACTTCGGCTTCCGCGAGACGAACCTCGACGCGGCGCAACGCGCCGACGGTCGACGTCGTGATGCTGACGCCACACGGTCGTCGTCTCTCTGTTCTTCTTCAGCGCGTGGAAGGTGGGAAGTCCAAGGAGCGCTGGGCGCTTCCATGGGAAGCGATGCGCGCCGACGAATCCATCGAGGAGAGTGCAGCGCGTATCGCGCGCGAGGCGCTCGGGAGCGCGCCGAATCTCGTGGAGCAGGTCGCCGCTTACGGTGATGGTCGTCGTCACCCATCCGGAGCACCGCTCTCGGTGGCCTTTCTCGCTCTCGTAGCCGCGGGCGTGCCGGCAATGCTGGGCGGTGCCACGGCCTGGTTCCCGACCGACGACGTCCCGCCGATAGCTCCGCGTCAGAGGGCGATGCTCGACGGTGCCCTCGGCGCCGTACGCACGCGTCTCGAGCAGGCCCCGATCGCCTTCCGTCTCCTCCCAGCGACCTTCACGCTCAGCGAGCTCCAGGAGATCTACGAGATCCTCCTCGGTCGCCGTCTGCACAAGGCCTCCTTTCGTCGCGCCCTCCACGCCGCCTGGCTCGTGGAGCCCACCGACGAGTGGCGCTCCGAAGGCCGCGGCCGCCCCGCCCAACTCTTCCGCTACGCCCCGAAAAAAAGACGGAGCAGCAGGAGGGGGGTGAGGTTCGAGGGAGTGGAGCTTTAGCTGCAGGGTTCAGGAGGCAGGGCGGGAACTGCGAGGGTTCAGGAGGCAGGGTTCAGGGTTCAGATACTACCTCGGGGAATGGGTCTCGATTCCGAGGTAGTACCTGAACCCTGAACCCTTTAGTTGCTGAACCCTCGCAGTCCCCCCTTGCCTCTCCGGTGTATTAGTTGCAATATGTGTATAAGGTACAAACAGGGGGGACCGTGGAAACACGAGTCGTTTCACTCAGCGGCGGCGTCGATTGGCTGGTCACGGTCGTCGCCCGCCTCGCCTCGGAGGGAGTAGGGGAAGACCGCGGCGCGCGGATTGTGGTGCGCGCCGAGTGCCTCACCTACCCCCGGCGGGCGACGCGGGTCGCGACCCTGCGTGCCACGACGCTCCGCACGGTGGACGAAAGCTCCCTCCGCGCCATCGTCCGCCGTCCGGCGAGACGTTTCCGCTATCCCGCCAGCGCGCGCCCGTCGCGCCGGCCGCGCGGCGCCAGAGGAGGTGCGTAGCCACTCACTTCTTTCGTCCTCTTCGCGACTGCCACTGGATGAGCCCACGCGCGACGGCGACGTTGTCGCTCGCTATCACTATCAGCTCCTCGTAGACCCGCTCGCGCGTGGGCGCCTCCACCTCCACGATCACCGGCGGCGTATGCCCCTCGCGCCGCTGCGGGTCGCGCCGGCGTTCCACGATCACGCGTGCCCTGCACGACGGCGGCTGCGGCGCCTGCATCGACGACGCTTCGATCGTGACCTTCCCGCCTCCCGGGAGATCGCGACTGTACAGTAATTCCGTGCTGTCCATCCGTTGGCGACGACGGGGAAGAGAAGGGAGTGCGGGACTACTACAGGTGCTGCGAGCGGGGTGTGTGTGCCGGGCTAGCTCCCGGCCCGGGCGCCATGGGAGGGCGCCGGTCCAGCGTCATTTTCCGGATATGGCGGACGTTACCGTCTTCCGAGTGTTAGCGCGCTTCATGGCGCCGCCCCAGATATCGCCGAACTCGGCGATTCTCTCCGGTACGCTCCTGATAGTGAACTCAGCCGGATCGAGGGTGTTCCCGAGCTCCGACCAGCGGAGGGGGGTAGATACAGTAGCGCCTGCCTTGGCCCGTGCGCAATACGCGCAGGCAACACTTTTCCCCCGGGCGTTCTGCAGGAAGTCCACGTAGACCGCCGCCGGCGGGCGGTCTGCCAGCGAGCGCTCCACCGTCGCTTCCTCGGGGTTCTCCCCCGCCACCCGTCTGGCGACCCGCTCGGCCAGGGCTAGCGCCGTGTCGTAGGTGGTCTGCCGGGGGAGGGGGATGGCGATGTGCAGGCCGCGCGACCCCGAGGTCTTGAGCGCGGCGCGGAGCGAGAGCCGCTCCAGCTCCGCGTGCACGAGCTGGGCGGCGCGCACGACTCCCTGGAAGCCTGCTTTCGGGCCGGGGTCCAGGTCGAGGATCGCGTAGTCCGGGTACTCGATCTTCCCGAGGCGTGAGAACCAGGGATCCACCGAGATGCAGCCGAGCTGAACCGTGTAAAGGAGGGTAGCCAGGTCGCCCCCCACGATCCGGGGCTCGGGCTTCGCGCGCTTGCCGTCCACCTCCGGGGCGGGGACGGGCTCGATGCGTACCGCCGGAGGTGTGCGCGCGGGCGGCTTCTGCTGGAAGAAGATCTCCCCTTCCACCCCTTCGGGCGATCGCTTGAGCACGAGCGGACGATCGGCCATCAGGGGGAGGATGAGCGGCGCCACCTTGGCATAGTAGCGCATGAGCTCACCCTTGGTCGCCCCGATGGCCGGGAAGTACGGCTTGTCGAGGTTGGAGAGCTCGAGCGCCTTCCCGCGCGCAATGCGGATGCTCCCATCTCCGCCGGAGCGTTCGATTTCGAGCAGCTGTTCTTCGATCGTCGAGGGTGTGGGCACGTCTGACGGACGGGGCAAGAGCAGTGCCTTTCGGGTGAAAAGCCCGCGCCCCGACCGCTGCTCCGGTACGTCGCTTGCACCTCGGCGCTGTGTCGCGAGGCGGCTGCGGGGTTCGCTCCAGCGTCCCGACAGCGTTCGGGTGCGACAGCGATAAGCCGCCGGAGGATGTGGGGAGTATGGATGTGGGGCTTTGGGCAGCGGCCGATTCGGGCGCGGCGTGGCTCGCGCCGGTGTGGTGCCTCGGTTGGGTGGAAGATGTCGAGCGACCGCTGAGCGGAATCGCGGCGAAAAGAAAAAGCTCCGGCAGGCTGCGCCTGCCGGAGCTTTTTCATTCGAGCCGGGCCGAGATCAGATCCGCTGCACCTCCGCTGCCTGCGGTCCTTTCTGTCCTTGGACGATCTCGAACTCCACCTGATCGCCCTCGGCCAATGACTTGAAGCCGTTGCCTCGGATCGCACTGAAGTGGACGAAGACGTCGGGGCCACCCTCGTGCGAAATGAAGCCGTAGCCCTTCGCATCATTGAACCACTTTACTGTGCCCGTAATGCGAGACATGGTACCTTACCTCTCCCCAGCGGGGATAAAACGGTGATGCTCGATCCTGCTCGATAGGTCGGGGCTCCAGAGCTCCCACACCAGTCCAACTGGATCCTGGAACGTGCCTAAATTTGCACCTGTCAGGGTGCAAATTGCTACGGCACCGGTAAGGCGCCTTCCATCACAAATCGGGCCAAGCCGAAAAGCGCAAGGGGCGGGAGTTCTCTCCCGCCCCTCAGCAAACGCGCATTATCGAATTTTTTGTTGTACCGTATGGCCGTCAGGCGGCACCGGCGATGTAGCGAGCCACCCGCCCGCAGCTGGCGCAGCGTAGAGTGACGTGGGAGCGTGGGAGGGGAGGCATGAAATCCGGGTCGCGGACGATATCGCCGGAACAGGAAGGGCAGCTGAGGGGCATTCCATTGCGATCGTGCGAGATGAGCTGGAGTGCCTGTGCCGGGTTGTAGGTGGCCGGGCGTGGCTTGCGCATTGGATCCTCCAATAGAAACCCACGGCGTCTACAGTAGGAGAGCGGGACGCCGCAATCGCACGGGCGGCTGGAGCCGCCGCCCGCAGACACCAATAAGTACAACGTTATTGGCCGCTGGAACGTTGCGCGCCGCCCCTGAGGCGGCCGCTATCACTGTTCTACCTCCCATGCGTGAAAACGTTCCGGAGCGCGGTGGAGAGAGCAGAAAGCAGTGCCGACGGGGTCAGGTCTTTAATTTCGAGCCGTATGGGCTGTAGCCCATACGGCTCGAAATTAAAGACCTGACCCCGTCGGCACCCTCACCACTCATGCCCCTTCCGCCACAGACTGCGCTTCTCCACCCGCCAGAGCTTCGATCGGTCGGCGAAGGGGATGCCGTCGCGAAAGGCGTCGCCGTCGTCGAGCGATTCGATCACGTCGGCGCTCTTCGCCGATGCATCGTCGGCACGGTGAAGAATCTCGGCCTCGGCCGTGAGCGGGCGGACGGGGCTGCCGAATTCGAGCTTCCCGTGGTGCGACAGGATCAGATGCTGAAGCTCCAGTAACTGTTCATCGGTGCACAACGGCTCGCCCGCGGCCGTCAGACGGCGCTCCAGCATCAGGCAGCCGAGTACGACGTGCTCGATCAGGTGGCCGCACGGCGTGCGCGCGAACCCCTCCCACGACACACTGTAAGCCTCGACCTTCCCGATGTCGTGGAGGAGCGCCCCGGCAACCACGAGGTCGGCGTTAGCGCGCATCGCCTTCGCCATGTGCCGACCGATGTAGGCTACCTCCCACACATGCAGCAGCAGCCCACCAATCTTTCCATGGTGTCCGTTGATCGATGCGGGCGTGCGCTCGAAGTCGAGACGGAAGGGCTCGTCATCGAAGAAGAGCGCGAGAACCTTGCGCAGACGCTCCGATTCGATGTCGCGCCGCAGCTTGTCGAGATGGTCCCAGAGCGCGGTGGGGTCCTGCGAGATGCGTGGGAGGAAGTCCTCCAGTCGCGCTTCCTCTTTCGGGAGCACTCTCAGCGGCGCGGTGAGCTTGAGCTGACGCTTCGAGTCGTAGCTGCTCACATGCCCGATCGCCTGGACGATCGCTCCGGGCACGGCACCGTCGGCCCACCCCGAGTCGAGGAGATTCTGCCAGATCGGCTCGGTGTCCAGCTGACCCGAGGAGTTGCCGAGGGTCAGTCTGATGAACGGCTCCCCACTCGACTTCTGCCTCTCTTCCCGCTTCAGCACGAGCAGGTCGTGCTGTACCCGATCCCCGTATTGCGCCTGGCTGAGGTCGACCATCGTCATGGCCGCCAAAGTGCGACGGACCGGGCCGCCAGGCAAGGGACGAAATTACCAGATCACCCTACGTAGACGATGTCGCCCTCCGCGTCGATCCCCATCTCCTGCTCCATCCCGCACACACCGCAAATCTTCACGGCGTGCCACGCCTCGCCGAATTCCTTCTGGTTCTCACGCCGCGCAGGCTTCACCGACAGCTTCTTGTAGCTGTACTCGCCGCAGTTCTCGCAGGCGTGCGCCTTGGCTATCAACTCGGCCCGCTGGCGCGTGATCTTTGCCAACTTCAGCGCTCCTCATCCGAGGGCAGCATCGACGGGACGCCGGTGAGTGCCCTCAACGCCTTGTCGCTCGGCGTGCTCCCGATGTCTGCGCTCGGGCGTCGCACCGGAGGCACGCTCTCGCCCGAGTCGCTCTTCTTCACTCCTTCGTGTCGCCCGGTGCGCGCCAGCAATTCCTTGATGCCGCCCACCGCACCCATCACGCCCGTCGCTTCCGTGGGAAGGAAGATCGTCGTCCCCTTCCCCTGACTCAGCACGGGGAGTGCCTCCAGGTACTTGAGGCCCAGGAGATACATGGCGGCCTGATTTTCCGGGAGCGCACCGGCGATCCGCTGCAGCGCTTCGGCCTCCGCCTGCGCCATCGCGAGCCGCGCTTCAGCCAGACCCTGCGCCCGCAGTACCGCCGCCTCCTTCTCACCCTCGGCGCGCTGGATCTGCGACTCGCGCACACCCTCCGATTCCAAAATCGCCGCGCGCTTACCCGCCTCCGCCTGCGTCACCGCCGCTCTCCTCTCGCGCTCGGCGCGCATCTGCAGCTCCATCGCCTGCTGGATCTCGCGCGGCGGCTCGATCGCCTGCAGCTCCACGCGCGTCACGTCCACTCCCCAGCTCATCGCCGCTTCCTCGATCACCTCGCGCATCCTGTTGTTGATCATCTCGCGGCTCGCCAGCGTCTGGTCGAGCTCCATCTCGCCGACGATGTTGCGCAGCGTGGTGCGGGTCAGCGTTTCCAGCGCGTAGGGAAGGTTCTGAACCGCGTACGCCGCCTTCTGCGGATCGGCCACGCGGTAGTAGAGCACCGCATCGATGTCGATGGTCACGTTGTCTTTCGTGATCACCGGCTGACTCGGGAAGTTGAGCACCTGCTCACGCAGGTCGATGCGCGCGGTCGAGCTGGAGATCACCTTCTTGATCCCCTTCAGGTCGCTCTCGAAGTAACGAACGTCGATCGTCTTCGTGCGCTCGATGAACGGGATGACGATGTTGAACCCCGAGCGCGCGATCCTGTTGAAGCGGCCGAGCCGCTCGACCACCATGACCTCGGCCTGGCCGATGATCTTGAATGCGTTGATCGCGACCAGCAGCGCGCCGACGACGATGATCCCGAGCACAATGGCGCCCATGTCTCTGACTCCGCGGAAGGGGATGTCGTGGAAAGTTATCTCCGGCGGAGAGGGAGAGCTACAGGGTTCAGGAAGTGCGGCCCGACGGGGTCAGGTCTTTAATTTCGAGCCGTATGAGCGACCGCTCATACGGCTCGAAATTAAAGACCTGACCCCGTCGGACCTCCCTACTTCACCCAGTCCGCGATGAAGATGTTCGTCTCGTGCGGATTGCCCGCCAGGCGATTGGAGGCCCAGACCAACCGCCGTCCATCGGGGCTGAACTGGGGGAAGCCGTCGAACTCGGGGGAGGTAGTGACCTGCTCGAGGCCGGAGCCATCGAGGTTCACAAGGAAGAGATCGAAGTTCCCGCTGCGTGGGTTGCGGTAGTTGGAGGAGAAGATGATCCGCTTCCCGTCGGGCGTGAAGAACGGGGCGAAGTTGGCGCCGCCGAGGCGGGTGATCTGACGCTGGTCGGTGCCGTCGGCGTTCATCACCCAGATCTCCATCTTGCTCGGACGCACGATGCGCTGCGCTAGAAGTGACTTGTAATCGGCCAGCTCGGCGGAGTCGGTGGGGTGGTACGCGCGATAGACGATCTTCTTCCCATCGGGCGAGAAGAACGGGCCGCCATCGTAGCCCACCGCCGTGGTGAGACGGCGTACATCGCTCCCGTCGACGTTCATGGTATAGATGTCGAGGTCGCCGTCCTTCAGCGAGGTGAAGACGATAGTCTTTCCGTCGGGCGAGAGCGTGCCTTCGGCGGTGTAGACGCCGTAGCTGGTGAGTCGCTTCGTGTCGCTCCCGTCGGGGTTGGCGGTGTAGATGTCGAACGGGTCGAGCCCCCACACGTAACCCTTCGACGGGTCCGGCTTCGCGGGGCAGGCGCTGTCGGCGGCCTGCGTGGACGCGTAGAAGATCTTGCTGTCCTTCGCGAAGAAGTAGCCGCAGGTGGTCTTCCCCGTTCCGTTCGAGACTCGACGAACGTCGGAGCCGTCCACGTTCATGGTGAACTGCTGGTCGCAGCTCCGGCCGTCGCGCGTGGACTGGAAGATCAGCTGCTTCCCGTCTGCGCTGAAGTAGGCCTCGGCGTTCTCGCCGCCGTTGGTGAGCTGACGAATGTTGGCGAGGTGGCGCTCGCCGGGTGCGGGCTTCACGCGATGCGCAGATGCACTCTGCGCAGCAGCGGGCCGCGCTACTAGAACCGCGGCCGCCAGGGCGGCCGCGGTGAGGAAGATCTGGTTTCGCATACCGTGGAAGCTAACGCCTGGCGCCGCTATCCGCCCTCGCTAGCGAGAAGAGATCCTGTTGCGACTGCCCCTTCTGGAGGAGCGCCATCGCCTTCCGGATCTGCGGATCGTCCGGGATGTCGCGACGGAACGCGGTGGAGTCGCCGAAGGCGAGGCGCGCGACCTGGTTCGAGATCCACTGGTCCACCAGCGGAGCCGCGGCCGCGTACTCGGCGCTGTCCACGTTCACCTTCGCCTCCCGTAGCCGGCGGTAGAGCTCCGTGCGCCACTCGGGCTTCACCTGGAAATCGGGCTTCACCTGGTTCTTGAGCTCCAGCGAATAATTGTACAGGACGCTGCGTAGCGCGGGGAACTTGGGTGCTACCGACTTGGCGAACTCCTGCTCCGCGGTGGAGATCGTGTCGTCGGCCACGATGACGTCGGGCGTTATCCCGCCACCGCCGTACACCACGCGCCCCGCATCACTCTTGTACGCGGGCCGGTTCTTCTTGACCGTGTCGCTCTCGAGCGAATCGGGCGGCGCCTCTTCACCAGTTTCGTCCGCGACCAGGAGCGAGTCGGCCGGCGGATGTGCCTTCTGGATGGAGCGGCCACTCGGCGTGTACCACTTCCCGGTTGTGAGCTTGAGCGCCCAGCCGCCGTCGAGCGGGAAGACCGTCTGCACCAGCCCCTTTCCGAAGGATGTGGTGCCCACCACCAGCGCACGGTCGTGGTCCTGCAGCGCTCCGGTCACGATTTCGGCCGCCGAGGCGGAGTAGCCATCCACGAGGACCACCAGCGGAGTGGTGGGAATGTGCTCGCCGCCGCTCGCGTTGAAGACCTGCGGCGGACCCTGGCGCATGCGTACGCTCGCGATCTCCTGTCCATTCTTCAGGAAGAGGTCGGCCACCGCGAGACCCTGGTCGAGTATTCCGCCGGGGTTGTTGCGCATGTCGAGGATGATCCCCTTCGCTCCCTGCTTCATGAGATCGTTCACCGAGTTCTGCAGCTCCTGCGACGCAGTCTCGTTGAAGGTCTGGAGCGGGATGTAGGCGACCTTGTTGTCGAGCATCAGCGAGAAGGGCACCGCCGGGACATGGATCTCGGCGCGTGTGAAGGTGTGCTCGATCGGTTGGGTCACGCCCGGCCGGGCGAAGCGGACCTTCACCTTGGTGCCGATCTCTCCGACGAGAACATCGGAGACCTGCTGCGACGACCAGTCGCGTGTGGATGCGGTGTCGATCCCGACGATCCGGTCGCCCTCCATGATCCCGGCGCCCTCAGCCGGCGTGTGAGGGAAGACCCTGACGACGACGATGTTCCCCTCCTGCTGCTCGATCTGCATTCCGATTCCACCGTAGCGTCCGGTGGAGTTGGTGGAGAAGCGCTTCATCTCCTTGGGGGAGAAGAGCTCGGAGTAGGGATCCTCGAGCTGGCGGACGAGGCCGCGCGCCGCTTTCTCGTAGAGGTCGCCTGTAGCGACGGTGTCTACGAACCGCTCGGAGACGAGCGAGAGCACCTGGTCGAACACCCGCGCTCCGTCGCGCGCGGCGTGCTCCTGTACGACGAAGCCGCCGATGGCGGCCGGGAGAAGCAGCGCGCCCACGAGCGCGGCAGAACGGAGGCGAGGCATGGGGAAACGGGGTTCGGGGTCCAGGGGGTTGCAACAGGGTTCAGGAGGCAGGGTTCAGGGTTCAGCTACTACCTCGGGATCGAGATCTCGATCGTGGGGCAGTTCCTGAACCCTGAACCCTGCCTCCTGAACCCTGTCGTATGCACTACCTGCGCCCGGAGAGCTAAGTTCCCGCCGTTATCAGGCGTTGCCCAGCCAGCCGGTTCCGCCGGTGGTTCCGCCGGCCGTGCCGCCGGTCGTACCGCCGCTGCTCGAGCCCTCACCGCTGTCGCCGCCGCCGGACGCGAGGATCTGCCTCCAGGTGAGCTCCGGCCCTTTCCGGAAACCCTTCTGGGTGAGCTTCACGCCCTCGGGAGAGATGGTCACCATGTAGGCCTGGCCATCGATCTCGATCTCGCGCTTCAACGTCTTTTCCAGCTTTGTCGCCATTTGGTGATCTCCACTTTGGGAAGGTGACTGTGGCTGCCTCTGCAAGGTTCAGGCGCGATTCACGCGCTCCGCGTCGCTAGAACATAATCCACGAACCACTCCCGCATCTGCTGCCGAACCACTGCGTCGCGTAGAAGGCCTGCCGAAATCAGCATCTCGTGTGCCGGCTGGAGCACTCGCAGGAGGTGCGACGGGTAGCGCTGCGTCAACGGAAGCTGGTCCGCCAGCTGTGAAAGCGCTACCCTCCAGGTGACGTTCCCTTCGGCGCGTGCCACCTCGATGAGACGGTAGATGCGGCGCGCCACGGGTGACGACAGAGCCATGTAGCGCTGCACGGACAGTGATGAAGTGTATCCCGCCACCACATTCGCTCGGAGCTGGGGCGAGAGAGTGACCACCGCCTCCCCCGGCTCCGCCGCCGCGAGCGCGGGGAAGAAGGTGAGCTGATCGCGATCGGTGGAGCGCCGCCTCTCGATCTTCACCGCCTGAAGCACGGTGAAAGTCGCATCCACCACACCTCCGGCGGCCGCGTCGTGATATGCGCCGAGCGACTCGAGCGTGGTGTGCTGCAGCCGTGCGAGCGCGGCACGAAGCTGTCCGTAGGCGCGACCGTCCGCGCGACGCGCGATGGATCTCAGAAAGGCGTGCAGCGTGAAGCTCACCGTTCCATCTGCCGGTTCCCCCGCCTCGTAGTAGCGGTGCCAGAGCTCCACGTACACATCCTGATCGAACGTCCCCGGTATCCTGTCCCCCGGCCGCGGTAGCACGCGCCACCTTCCGCCATCCCGCGGCTGGTAGCTGATCGCGGATTCATCCGCCGAGTCGCTGAGCCGGAAGAGTGGCAGCGCCTCGAGAGCTCTGTCGAGCAGGATGGTCCGCGTCGCGTGCCTGCGTCGCGTGGTGAGGGACATGGGGAGAGGGTTCGGGAGGCAGGGCGGGAACGGAAAGGGTTCAGGAGGCAGGGTTCAGGGTTCAGGTACTGCCTCGGGGAGTGGATCTCTACTCCGAGGTAGTACCTGAACCCTGAACCCTGCCTCCTGAACCCTGCAGTTTCACCACCTGCCCCGTCACAGCGCTCGCGGCATCGGAGCAGAGCCAGAGGACCGTAGAGGCGACATCGGCGCGGTCGACGTAGGCGGCATCGGTACCCATGGATTCGAGGTTGGCGGCGGTGCGGATGGACGTCGGGGCGACGGCATTGGCGCGAACACCGTACTGCGATTCTTCCTGGGCTACGGCGCGCATCAGCGTTACGACGCCGCTCTTCGCGACGGCGTAGGCGGAGATGCGTGCGATGCGCGAGCCGGGGAGGGCGGCGGCCGAGGCGAAGTACACGATGGATCCGCGCGCGGCGCGGAGCGCGGGGAGGAATGCGCGCGTCGTGAGATAGGCGGTCGTGAGATTTATCGAGAGCTGCTGCTGCCAGGTCGTGAAGTCGCTCTCGGCGACGGGGCCGCTCATCCCGAAGCCGCCGGCCATGTTGATCAGCGCATCTACGCGTTCGCCGAAGGCGTCGTGCACCATGCGCGCGAGCGCCGCCACTTCGTCTTCCCTGGATAGATCGCAGGGGAATCCGCGGACATCGGAGCCCTGGGTACGCACCGCGGTGGCGCGCGCCTCCGCCTCGGTAGCGCTGCGGCTCACCACGGCGAGGCGAGCGCCCTTGGCGAGGAGGGCGCGTGCAACCACCTCCCCCGTCTGCCCCGGCTTTCCGATCCCCGTGAGGACCACCACACCCTTTTCGTAGCCCACGCGCATTGCCTCCGTGAGAGGTGGTATTCGGTCAGCATGGCTATATCCGCGCGCTGCCGCAAGATACAGCCCTCGAACGGCGCCGGTATTGCATTGGAGCCAGGCGGTGGCCGGCGGCTGCGTCCGCCGGATTCTCTGGCCGAGGAGGGCCGGGGCGGTCGGCCCGACGTCGCTGGCCAGTGCAACGCGGCTGGTCGGGCCGGCGGCGCCTGTCAGCCTAATCCCGGTGGGCAGCCTAATTATGCTGGGCAGCCTATTTCTGGCGTCAGCCTAATTCTGGCGGTCAGCCTAATTCTGGCGGTCAGCCTAACGGCGCCGGTCAGCCTAACTACAAGCCCGAATCAGAGTGTACATCGCCCTCATCATACTCGGAGCCATCGTAATCGCCTTCGCCTTCATCGGGCTCGAGTACAGCCTGCGCGGCATCCCGATAGCGCGCGTAACGGCGATAGGCAATGCCGACGGACCGCCCTGCATCGGCGAGCCGCTCTTCGAGCGCACGGTGGAGCTCTTCACCGGCGCCACGCTCCACGAGGGAAACGAAGTCCGCGTCCTCGTCAATGGGGACGAGACCTACCCCTCGCTCTGGGAAGATCTGCGAAACGCGCGGCAGTCCATCACTCTCCAGACCTACTTCTGCAAGGAAGGGCGGATGGCGGACATGCTCGCCGACATCATCATGGAACGCTCGCGCGCCGGAGTGCGGGTGCTCTTCCTCTTCGATGCCTTCGGCGCACAGGACCTCAGCGACCGATATCTCGACGCGCTCCGCGAGGCCGGTGTGCGCGTCGCATCGTTCCGGCCGGTGCACTGGTACTCGCTCCACAAGGCGCAACACCGCTCGCACATCAGGGTGGTGGTCGTGGATGGCCGCATCGGTTATACCGGCGGCTTCGGCATAGATGACAACTGGTTCGGCGACGGCAAGTCCGAGGATCAGTGGCGCGACACCAACGTCCGATTCACCGGCCCCGCCGTCGCGCAGCTGCAGGCGACCTTCACCGCCGGTTGGGTCGAAGCGACGGGTGAGCTGATCACCGGCGAGCTTTTCTTCCCCGAGATCTCTCCCGTCGATGAATCGGCGTGTATGGCCGCGCTCTTCCACTCCGCGCCCACCATCGGGAGCACGCCCGCCGCACGCTTCGTCGCGCTCACCATCTCGTCGGCGAGAGAGTGCCTCTACATCACGAACTCGTACTTCGTCCCCGACGAGGACATAGTCGAGATCCTCGTCCGCGCCGTAGGGCGTGGCGTCGATGTGCGCATCCTTACCGCGGGCCCCTCCACCGATGTGAAGATCACTCGCTGGGCGGGGCGCGGCCGATACCGGCAGCTCCTCGAAGGCGGCGTTCGCATCTACGAGTACCAGCCCGCGATGATGCACGCCAAGACCCTGGTCGCCGATAGCCTCTGGTCGAGTGTCGGCACGATGAACTTCGACAACCGCTCCCTGGTCTTTAACGACGAGTCGAACCTCCTCGTCCTCGACTCCACCGTCGGCTCCCGGATGAACACACTCTTCCACGCCGACCTCCGCAGCTCGCGCGAGATCACGCTGCCGGATTTCGAGCAGAGGAGTTTTCTCGCCAAGGGCGCCGAGCGGCTGGCTCTGCTCCTCTCGCGCCTGTTGTGAGCGACGGGGTCAGGTCTTTAATTTCGAGCGAGCTGAGCACCTGCTCAGCTCGCTCGAAATTAAAGACCTGACCCCGTCTACCCCTCGCCTCCACCGATCGGGTTGGTCTCGGGGAGCTGTTCGCCGATGGACCGCGTTTCCTCGTTGCACACCGGATGGCCGAAGCCGCTGGCGCTCGCGTCGTCCGTGATGTCGAAGATGATGTTGTCGTCGGCACCTTCGTCGGCCACGCCGGCGGGGACGAAGTCGAGACTGAGCCTGTCACGAACCTTCCAGGCGATGTTGTGATCGGCACAGGAGAGATCACCGCTCACTCCGATTGCACCGAGGAGTGTGCCGTCCGGTCCGTAGAGAGCGAGACCCCCTCCGAAAACGTTGATTCCACCGATCTTGTTGCCGACCATGCAGTCGTGCTGCGTTCCGTAGCCGCCGGTGTTGCCGCAGTACGCGACCGCCGGGTCCACGGGGTTGCTGAACTGCAGACCGAAGAGGCTCCCGCCGGGCTGGGTGGCACTGTACAGGTTTGCGGTGGAGAGGGCGAAGTCGGGCAGACTGAGCGAGTTCGCGGTATTGGCCTTCTGCGCCGATATCACGCGGCTCGCGGGCCACTGATCGCCCACGTCGTCGCCGGTGAACACCACGGCCACCACGGTGCCGGTTCTGTCGACGACGGTTCCCCACATATCGAAGCCAAGCCCGCCATTCTCCTCCTGCTGCACCTCCATCAGTGCTGTCCGGAGGGTCTGCCAGTCCGGTAGTCCCGATACCTGGTTGCCGTTTTCCTGGTTGGACTGTTGGGAGGTCGTGAGGGAATCACTGCAGGCACTCGCCGCCACGAGCCCCAGTCCGCAGATCAGCGCGGCGGCCCAGCTCGCGCCACGTTCCATGCGGTGCGTTCTCATCGGATGTACTCCGTGCATGATGTGATGAAGGAGATGCCCGGCGGGCGACTCCGTCCGCACGCGAGGTTCATCGACGGGCACGGATGCTGCCGATCAGCACACGTCGCCCGAGGGGCATCGGGGGAAGTGGAGCAGCGCACGATGCGCTGCAACCGTTATCCGATCGCTCCCTGCGCGTTATCGCCGGCGTAACACCTCGGCTCTGCCGTGTATGATCGAGCTGCGCTTACTCGGATCAGTCGGTCTTTCCATGTCCGACGGAACCGAGGTGCGTGCGGTCCTCACCCAGCCGAAGCGATTCGCGCTCCTCGCCTATCTGGCCACGGCGTCGCCGCGTGACTTCCATCGACGCGACGCGCTCCTCGCTCTCTTCTGGCCCGATTTCACGGAACGGCAGGCTCGCCTATCGCTTCGTCAGGCTCTTCATCACCTTCGGCACGCGCTTGGCGCATCGGTGATCGCGAACCGTGGTGGCTCGGAGCTCGGCCTCTCTCTCGATGCACTGTGGTGTGATGCGGTCGCCTTTCGTCACGCGCTCCACGGCGGCGAGCTTGTTACCGCGCTCGACCTGTATCGCGGCGATCTCCTGGAAGCGTTCTCGATGCACGGTATCTCCCTCGAGCTGGAGCGCTGGCTGGAAGAAGAGCGGCTGGCACTCCGTGTTCTGGCGTCCGGTGCCGCGTCCACGCTGGCCGAGCGTGCGGCGGGTGACGGCGAGCTCGCCCTCGCGATCCAGTGGGCGCGACGCGCGCTCGCGCTCTCCCGCGGTGACGAGTCGGTGCTGCGCCGCCTGGTGGTACTGCTCGACCGATACGGTGATCGCGCCGGAGCGCTCCATACAGGCGAGCTGTTCGCGCGCCGCCTGCGCGAGGAGCTCGATGCCGATCCATCACCGGAGACGGCGGCACTCCTCGGGAGCATCCGCGCGCGGGTAGTGGCGCGCTCGAGTATCCGCGCTTCGGTACCGCTCCCCGGTGGCCCGGGCGCAAGCGAGGAATCGCCGGCGCTGTCGTCCGGCGCCGTGTCTTCTTCGTCGCTCGCTCCGCCGTCCGCCTCCAGCCGGTCGGGCGGAGCCGCCGAACAGTCGCGCTCGAGGAGGCGGCGAGGCCGCGGATTCGCGGCGGGCGCAGTGTCGATCGTTCTCACCGTGGCGATCGCCGTTGCCGCCGTTCACGATCACGCCGTCCGTCGTGCGTCCCCCACGATCGCGGTAGGATGGATCGAACATTGGGGCGGCGAAGATGAGCAGGTGATGGCTCGCGTCATCCCGTCGCTCCTGGAGACCGACCTGGCTCTCGTCCGATGCCGTCGGACCGTCAGCCGCGCGAGTCTGCGTGCGGAGACCGCGGATGATGTGCGGAACCAGTGGGCCGCGCGCAACGCTGTGACGGGCGCGGCTCGGCGAGCTGGTGCCACGGAATTGCTCGAGGGATCGCTCTACCACACCAACGTGCAGACGCTCCGTCTGGACCTGCGCCGCGTGAGTCTCAAAACGGGAGTGGTCCTCGGTGCTTACACCGTTCAGGGCGGCACTCCGTTCGAGCTCTCGAACAGGGCCGTTGCGCTCATCGCCTCCGACGTCACCCCGCCCGCGCCAGCGGAGTGCTGGGGAGGGAGGGGGAAAGCAGGTGACCGACGGGGTCAGGTCTTTAATTTCGAGCCTGCCGGCGGGGTCAGGTCTTTAATTTCTAGTCCCGTGGACGGCCGTCCACGGGACTAGAAATTAAAGACCTGACCCCGCCGGCCCCGTCGGCCTCTCTCTCAGCTCCCTCCGAGCGCTGCCCTCACCGCTTCACGAATCGCCAGAACGGTCTCGCGGTCGGCGGCGGGGGAGTCGTCGCGCACGTGGAGCTCGATACCTTGGGCCACCGTGATACGGTGCCACATCGCGTCGCTCGACTGCGAGTCGCCAGCCGGCTCCGCGAGGTCGGCGTCGCCGAAGAGGGAAGAGGAGAGTGAGGAGGCGACGCGGCGCTCGAGAGCATCGCCCAGTAACTCGGAGAGCTCCGCCTTGATCTTCGAGAGCGTCTGTCCTTCACGCTGTCGAATCTTGATGAAGAGGAGTTGAAGGAGGTGGCGGTAGCCGTAGGTGGCCGCGGTCCCGGTGCCTTCGGGATGATCCAGCAGGCCGCTGGCCACGTAGAAGCGCACGGCTCGCGCGCTCGGCTCGGCGCGAGCGGCCGCGTTCGTGGGACGCATCGCCGCGGACGTGGTGATGGCCGTGGCGTGTGCCGCCAATCCGCGGGCGTTCCAGGGGGCATGGCGCGCGTGGGCGCGCAGGAGGGGGACGGGCGATTCTGCCATGGACTGAACAATAACATCGTGCTCCAGCTCGGCCGGACTGACCGAGCTGGAGCACCAGGATCGTTACCCTTACCGCCGCGCGCGCTTCCGCGCCGAACCCTTCTTCGCGGAGGATTTCCGAGCCGCCGACTTCCGGCCCGCGCTTTTCCCGCGAGCCGAGCCCGTCCTGGCAGCGCTCTTTCTCGCGGAGCTCTTGCGCACTCCCGCCTTCTTCGCCGTGCCCTTCCGGGCGGACGTCTTCTTGGCGGCCTTCTTCGCACCACGCTTCGCCGCGCTCTTCCGCGCGCTGGACGTCCGCGCCGGCGACTTCTTCGCGGCACTCCTACGACCGGTGGCCTTCTTTCCAGCCGCCTTCTTGCTGGCTCCCTTGCGAGGCGCGGCCTTCTTCGTGGCCTTGGCAGCGGTCTTCTTCGATACCTTCTTCGCGCCCCCAGCCTTTCTGGCTGCCGGTGCCTTCTTCGCTGCTGGCGCCTTCTTCGCTGCCGGTGCCTTGGCGGCGGTCGACGGACGCGGAGCGGTCTCGCCGCGCGGCGCACGGGGCGCCGGCTCGCTCGGCGTACCCGCCTGGAGCCCGCCAGGGGTGCGCGCTTCTCTGGCGCCGCCGGCGAGTATGCTGCTCGTCATCGACCCGCCCGTCGTGGTGCCGCCGCGTATCGCGCCGCCTCGCTCCCCCTCGATCGCCGGACCGAGGTCGATATCCTCCTCGTTCTCCTCGATCAGCTCCTCCTCGGAGCCGAGGTCCTCCTCTTCCTCCTCGTCTTCGTCGGCGCTGTCCCAGAGGGCGTCCGCGTGATTCTTGATGCCCCAGCCGGTCACGCCGTCTTCATCATCGTCATCGTCGTCGTACGACGAGCCGCCCCCCCCGAAACCGAGATCGTCATCGTCCTCATCGTGCTCGGAGAAATGGACACCCTCGTTGTACTCTTCACCGCGCGGCATGATTGCCTCCTGTCGTGTTTGTCGCGTAGCTCTCGAAGCTGCGGTAGCGCACAGATAGTACCGTAACCCTAACGCTCCGACCGGTCCATCCCGGCCTGGAACGCGCTTCACGCCCGTGGGCCAGCGAGCGATTTACAGCACCTGCTCCAGCCCGGACTCCCTGATATCACATGGGCGGCGATACGTCAAGGGACAAAGGGTTCAGGAGGCAGGGTTCAGGGTTCAGGTACTACCTCGGGGGAGAGATCTCTCCTTTGGGTAGTTCCTGAACCCTGAACCCTGCCTCCTGAACCCTGTCTCTCAATCTCCCGCCACCGCGATCGGCACTCTCTCGCCCTCGAGCTGGCGCTCCGGGATGGCGCCGAAGATGTGGAGACGGTGCTGGAGCGAATCGAGATAGGTGTAGATCACCGGCGTCACGTAGAGGGTGATGAGCTGCGAGAAGGCGAGGCCGCCTACCACGGCTACACCCAGCGGCCGGCGCGACTCGGCGCCTGCACCGGTGCCCAGGGCGATCGGGAGGGTACCCATCAGGGCGGCCATGGTGGTCATCATGATCGGACGGAATCGAACCGAGCACG
>JBIQMO010000053.1:0-19797 GCA_044463245.1 Gemmatimonas aurantiaca | reverse complement strand
ACGTTCTCCCACCACTCGTCCTTCGGGTACACCTCGTTGATGATCCCGAGCGACTGCCCCTCCTCGAAGGAGAAGGTGCGCCCGGTTGCCATGAGCTCTATCGCCTTCGCCTTTCCGACGAGCCGCGCGAGCCGCTGCGTGCCGCCCGTGCCGGGAAGCACGCCGAGGTTGACCTCGGGAAGTCCGACCTTGCCGGCGTCCTGCCGCGCGATGCGGATGTCGCACGCCATCGCGATCTCGAGCCCGCCGCCCACGCAGTGTCCGTTGATCGCGGCGATGACGAGCTTCGGCGTCTGCTCCAGCCTGCTCAACGTCTCGTTCGCGTGCAGACAGAAGTAGTACTTGAAGGTGGGATCCACCTCGTTGAGCATCTTGATGTTCGCGCCCGCCGAGAAGAACTTGTTGCCCGCTCCGCGTAGAATGATGACCTGCACGTCGTTGTCGAACCTCGCGCGGATGATGCACTCATCGAGCTGCCGCATCATCTCGTGCGTGTACGTGTTAGCCGGCGGATCATTGAGCTCGAGGATGGCGAGATTGCCGTCCTTCCTGTACGTGACGAGGGTGGTCTCGGTCGCGCCCTCGGCGATTGTTGCGGTTGCCATGTTATCGAACCTCCGTTGTGATCGGAAAGTGCATCGGTAGAGGGTTCAGGAGGCAGGGCGGGGGCTGCCAGGGTTCAGGAGGCAGGGTTCAGGGTTCAGGTACTGCCCAGCGGTCGAGATCTCTCCCCCGAGGCAGTACCTGAACCCTGAACCCTGCCTCCTGAACCCTGCATTTCTCACCCCGCTCCTCTTCTCGACAACGCCGCCTCGTCCACCGGGAGCCCCACGTAGCCTCCGAGGAAGAGCCGGCAGATGTTCTGGCTGAGCAGCTCCACGCCCACATCGCCGAGAGGATCGTACCAGGTGTAGATCCAGTTCATCATTCCGAACAGGGAGTAGGCTGCTACCCGGCGGTTGGCGTGCGCCGGTCCGTGGGTCCTCTCGATGTCGGCGAGAACATCCATGAGCGCGCGGGTGTACTGGCGCTTCATGTCGTTCACCTTCTGGAGAAACTCTCCCTCCAGAGCGTCCGCCTCGCGCGAGAGCACCTTCATCTCCGCCATGTGCGAGACGAAGTAGTCGAGGTGGTTGTCTATGAAACGCTGGAGCCGCTCCACCGGATCGGTCACGCCGCGGAGCGATTCACGCATCCCGGAGATGACCGCCTCGAAGTTGCGGCTCTGGATGAGGAAGAGGAGCTCTTCCTTGCTCTGGACGTAGTAGTAGACCCCGGCGAGCGAGACGCCGGATGCGCGTGCCAGATCGCGCATGCTGGTCCTGTCGTAGCCGCGCGCCGCGAACTCGCGGGCGGCCGACGAGAGAAGTGCTTCGAGCTTCTGATCCCGGGTCTGGTTGGCCATCAGGCACCTCGTTGGGGCTTCGAACGCTCGTTCAACTCCAACGTACCCTTTGGGCCGAAGTGCGTCAAGCAACTATTCTTAACGTCGGTGGTCCTCCCACGTCTTACCATGCGACCGGATGCCTGAGCCGATAGCGGCGACCAACGAGCCCGAAGACGCGGTGCTGCTGGAGCGCTGCCGGCGCGGTGATGAGCGCGCCGCCACCGTGCTCGTCCGGCGCTACTCGCCTTCGGTTGCGCGCTTCGTCGCCAGCCTGGGCGAGCGGCAGGAGGTAGAGGAAGTCGTGCAGGACACCTTCGTTCGCGCCTTTGCATCGCTCGATGGGTTTCGCGGCGATAGCTCTCTGAGGAGCTGGCTCTTCACCATTGCTCGCAACCTCGTGCGCGACCGGGTTCGCAGCAGGGCTCGCAAGTATCAGGTGGTGCCCATAGAGGAGAGCCACGCGGTGACCGAGCACGACGCGCTCGATGCGGCGGTGTCCGACGAAACCGAGCGGCGGCTTGGCGAGGCGCTCGAATTGCTCTCGCCCATGCAGCGCGAGGTTTTCACGTTGAGGGTGAGCGAGGGGTTGTCGTACAGGGAGATCGCGGCCGTGGTGGGAAGCACCGAAGGCGCGGCGCGCGTTCACTATCACAACGCCATGCGCTCGATCCGGGAGTTCATCGATGGTTGACTGTACACGCGACGATATTCGCGATCTGCTTCCCGATCTGGTCCACGACCAGCTCGGGCCGGCGGAGCGCGCTCGCGTCGAGCAGCACCTGGTGGCGTGTGCCGAGTGCGCGGCCGAGTTGAAGCTTCTCAGATCGCTGCGCGCCAGCGCCTTCGCCACACCAGAGCTCGACATCGATCGCATCGCGGCAGCCGTCCGCGCGTCGATGGCGGAGAGCAGTGCAGCAGGCGCACACGACGACGCAAACTCCGGCGACCCGACATTCGGTGGCGTCGTGCCCGGCGACATGGCGTCCGATCACGTGGTGTCCATCGAAGAGGCACGCCACCGGCTGGCGAGCGGCGATGCCGCCAGCGAGGTGCGGGGCGCAGCGCGCACCCGTCGCGAAGCCCAGCGTACGAAGAGGCCGCCCGCGGGCATCGGCATCCCACTGAGCTGGCGGATCGCCGCCGGGATAGCACTCGTGGCGGCGGGCGCTGGCGGTTATGCGCTCACCAGGGGAGACGGACTGCCACCACAGCGTCCCATGGAGGAAGCCACCGTGGCCGCGTCCGCTCCGGTGGCTTCGGGCGCGGCGCCCGCCGCAGGCACGAGCCGCAGCGTGGCGAAGGCGGCCGCCCCGACGCGGGCGGCGCCTATTATGGCGAGCGACCTGGCGGGTGCGGCGGACAGCGACGCTGGTCTGCCTTCGCCGCCGGCCGGAACCCTCATTCTCGGCGACGCCGTGAACGAACTCTCGGAGAGCGACATGCAAGCTTTGCTACAGTCCGTGGATGATCTCGAGGCGATGCCCGACCTCGAGCCGCACCAGCTACCGCTCCTCGCGAGCGTGGTCGAGGGCGCGCTCTGATGCGTCGCTTCCTGATTGCGCTCGCCGCTCTCACGTTGGCAGCGCCGCTCCCGGCACAGGAGAGCGATCCGGCGGCCGCCAAGGCCGCCGACAGCGCGGCTATCGCTTCTTCGCCTGAGCGCCGCCAGCTCGAGCGACGGCTGCACCAGCGCATGCTCGATGTGACACGGAGTCGGCTGGGCCTCACGCAGGATCAGGTGGACAAGCTCAGCGCTACGAACCAGCGCTACGAGCAACAGCGCCACTCGCTCGCGCAGCGGGAGCGCTCGCTGAGGCTGGAGCTGCGGGCACAGCTCCGTCGCGGCGACAGCGCCGACCAGAACCGCGTCGCGCAGCTTCTCGACCAGACGTTGCAGGCGCAGCAGGAGCGTCTCGAGCTATACCGGAAGGAGCAGAGCGAGCTCTCGGCGTTCATGACTCCGGTGCAGCGCGCGAAGTACATGGGGCTGCAGGAGCAGATGCGCACACGCGTGGAGGACTTGCGGAGGAAGGGAAGCGACCGGGACCGCGGACCGCGTGGTCGTGGCGCACCGGGAGCACGCGCGAAGCCGGACAGCGCGCAGCAGAGGCGCTAGCGCCGACCGCGCCCCGTGCGCCGCTCGTACGGTCGCGCAGGAAGCGCAGGAAGCGCAGGAAGCGCAGCGTTGAGTGCACAGCGCTTCGGCGCTAGATTGCCTTCCCTTGCCCGGGTGGCGGAATTGGTAGACGCAGGGGACTCAAAATCCCCCATCAGGCGACTGATATACGAGTTCGAGTCTCGTCCCGGGTACTGCTTGGCTTCGTGCAAGCGGCAGGAAACGCGATGATCCACGAATGAGCGAGAGCCGCTGCTCACGAGAAAACCCCGGTCTACGGCTGATCCCGTAACCGGGGTTCTTTCATTTTGAAGCTTATCTGTCAGGCCCGCCGAAGCTTGTCGTCGTCCCTCACCAGCGCGCCAAGGCTCACGCCGCGCCAGCGAGACGCGACGGCAGGACGGACCTACTGGCCCCCACTGGACGAAGGTCGATCGTGCATCCGCCATCCGCGCATCAGTGATTCTTCGCGGTAACGACGAACACGGGGTTCGGTGACGGATACGCGTAACCGTCACCCGTGGTGGAGGTGACCTCGACGTTGAGATACACCGTGCGTGGCAGCAGGCGGGCCTCAATGTGGTCCGTGAATCCCCGGAGCGTGATCTCGCCAGTCATATCCGTCATTGCGGGAATCGCTGGCAGCTCCACGCGAGCCGTCGTCTCCTTCACTCCGTATCCGCCGGACTTGATATTCAGCAGCGCACCGACCAGAGGACGCGCGCGGTTGGCATTCCGTACGGTTATGCGTAGCCGGACCGGCTGGCCGCGCGCGATCGAGTCGGACGCGAAGCTCACGGAGGGTATGTCGATCTTTTCGTCGGACTTACCTTCTGCCTTGATTCCCACACCGTCGAAGATGTTGTTGTCGGAATTCTGCTCGCCGGAGAGCAGCTCCGGATCCACCGTGAGGGTGATCCATTGGGTCGCTGACGATCCACCGAGCTTGATGAACACCGTCCTCTGCAGCGTATCGCCCGACGCAAGCTCGGGAATGAGAAAATCGGTGCTCTCGTTGCCGACGGTCAACCGGACCGGCGCTGCGGGCGAGGGTGCCGAACCGAGATTCGCGATGGTCACGCGAAAGCCGACCGGTACCTCGGCAGGTGTCACATCGCCCGGCGTCTCCACTCCGATCGCCGCGAGGTCCCACCCCTTGGGGCAGAGCCGCCGCGGACCGCACTCACGGACGGCGTGCTTGACCACTGTGGACGTGTCCGCGATCGGCCTGTAGGCGGGCGTTCCGGTCGTCGTCATCGAGACGTTCTCGAGCCCCGACGACCCGGGCGAGAACTGCGCCCATAACGACGACGCGAGGAGCGAAGCCGCCGTGATGGCCGCTGTGATGAGGGTGAGCGACCGATTCAGCATTCGCCGGTACGCGTAGGGAATACGCATTATGCGGGACTCCGGAAGCGTGAGGGTTCAAGGTCCCCCGCGATCGGAAAGCCCCCGGAATTGCAGGACGCCACGATCGCGGTGGCCGATGTCCCGAATTCCGAGGGCGGACTGAACCTTGGTTCTCTTGCTTCGGCAGCCGGACGATCTCCATTCGAGTGGAGACTCCTGGCTTTGCGGCCCCGGCTCACGCCGGGTGTGCTCTTATCGGCTCAGAATGCCGACGAGCCCCGCGTGATGTAGGCAACACGGGACTGTGCCCTTATCCCGCGGTACACCTCACGGTGCGTGGCTGCCGCTGCCAGCGTCAGGAGCTGCGCAGGGTGGTGATCGGGTCGACGACGCTCGCGCGCCACACCGGTACTGCTGCGGCGACGATGGCCGCGAGGCACACGATGAGCGCCACTGACACGAATACGCCGGGATCCCCAACCCGGACGCCGTACAGCAGGTGCGCGAGCAGGCGTGCCGCTACCCATGCGCCGGCGAGTCCGAGGACGGCTCCGGAAGCCGCTACGAGGAGCGCTTGCCGGAGGACGAGTCCTCCGATGCGCGCTCCACTCGCACCGAGCGCCATGCGGATGCCGATCTCGCGTGTTCGGCGCGCCACGCTGGCAGCCGTTATTCCGAATACACCAACGACCGCGAGTACGACCCCGAATGCGGCCCCGACACTAAGCAGGAACGTCACGGTCCGCAAAGCATCGAGCGAGCCGCTCACGACATCCTCGACTGTCCGGACGGAGTACGCCGGCACACTCGGGTCGACGCTGGCAACTGCCTGACGCACTCCCTGGACGAACTGGCTGCTCTGGACCGGCCCCCGGACCACGAAAGTCATGGAGCGCGGCGGGTCGATGTATGCCGGAAGGTAGAACTGCCCCAGCCACTCCTTCGAACCGTCGAGCGACCGTCCTCGCACCGTGCGAACCACACCGATGATGCGATACGTGCTGTCCCACGACATCTTGATCTGCTCTCCAACGGCCTCTCCCACGGGCCCGAGCCGGCGCGCCAGCTTCTCGTCCACGAGCATGACCGGCGATCCGTTCGCGGCATCCGCCTCGGTAAATCCTCGACCGGCGAGTACCGGTATGCGAAGGGCAGCCAGGTAGCCGGCCGACGTGCCGAAGAACTGGGCGATCGGCGGGTTGGCCTGGTTCGATTGCTGCGGCCTGCCAACCACGTCGAACGTGAGCCCCATGGAGTGACCGCTCAACGGCAGCGTGTTGACGATGCCAGCGGCATTCACTCCAGGAAGCTCATTCATTCGTGCCAGCGCCTTCCGCACGTACGCCAAGCGTTCTGGCCGGCCAGCATAAGTACCGCGGGGAAGCGCGACTTCCAGGGAGAGGACACCCGTCCGGTCGAAGCCCGGGTCGACGCGCTCCAGCGACCAGAGACTCTTGAGCAGGAGGCCAGAGGCGACCAGGATGACCACCGTGAGTGCGATCTGTCCTGCGAGCACCTGGCTCCAGAGCCGGCCGGTTCTGGTCGCGGCACGGGACCCGCGCGATTTCAGGATCGTGTTCACATCGGTGCGCCTGATCGTAACCGCCGGCGCCAGGCAGAATATCAGCACACTCACCGTACTCGCTCCGAGCGAGCCCGCGAGGGCGCGTCCGTTCAGCCCGAGCGAGGCGATCCCCAGCATCCCCTTCGGCACCATCGTCGCCAACAACGGAGCGAGCAGCCACGTTAGCAGTAGCCCGACGCCAGCGCCCAAGGCCGCGAGCACCGCGCCTTCGGCTATGAGCGGATGGATCAGCCGCGAGGGCGAAGCGCCGAGTGCTGCGCGAAGTGCAATGTCGTGTTGCCTGCTCTCGGCGCGTGCGAGGAGAAGGCCGGCCACGTTCGCGCAAGCCAGCAACAAGAGGAGCGCCGCGACTCCCCCAAGAAGGCGCAGCTTGGTCCACGCGTTCCCCTCGAGCACACTCCGGAAGGGAAGAACCTTCGCATGATTGACCCATTCCGGCTGCTCGTGTGTGGCAGAGAAGGCTCGCTCGGCTCTGGTGACTCTGGTCTGGGCTTCCGCCAGCGACAATCCATCCCGTAGACGCGCGACGGTGATCATGTCACCGCTGACGAGCGGCACACTCGAGTCCGGCAGCGCATACGGCAGCCAGACGTCGGGCCGCCCGGGAAATGCAAAATCGTCAGGCATGACGCCGACGACCACGTACGGCTGGCTCTCGACCGTGATCACGCGACCGAGGATGTCGGTCGCGGCCCCGAACTCTCGCCGCCAGAACCCGGCGCTGAGAATGGCAACCCGCTCGTGACCGTTGGTACCCTCTTCCACGGTGAAATTGCGTCCCAGGTTGGGCTGGACAGCGAGGAGGGGAAAGAGGTCAGGGGTGATCTGCGATGCGGAGACCCGCGTCGCGCCCGCCGAGGTCGCCAGGTTGAGGGTGCCGAGCATGTACGCGGCGACGCCGTCGAACGTGCCGGGCAGCGCCCGCCAGTCCGTCAGATCGAGAGCGATCTTCGGCGGCCCGGGAGGCGGTGGGGCGTACGCGCCATCGATGACTACCAGCTGCTCTGCGTTCTGAAACGGCAGGGGACGAAGCAGCACCGCATCGATGGCACTATAGACGCCCGCAACGGAGCCGACCCCCACTCCCAGCGTCAGAACCGCCATGCATGCGAAGCCCGGGGCGCGTGACAATCTACGCACTGCCTGACGAAGCTCGTACCAGAGAGTCTTCATGGATGGCGGGGATGGGGACAATGGCGAGACTGCGACTCCACTCTGCACATGACCGACCGGTCCGGATATCGGTAACGTCGAAGACCAGTCCTCCATGAAGTCCATCCACTCCCGTCGGTGTTACCGCGCCACCACTACGGCTCCGATCCCAGCGACGAGTAGTAGTCGATGACTCGCTTCCGTGCACCGCGACGAGTGTAGACGTCCGGGCGGCGCGCCTCGATCGCATCGACGATGACCAACGCGACCTCTTCGACGCTCTGCGAGTTGGGGAGCACTCGCGAATCGGGGCCGCCATGACGGGCGTTGCGACCGAAGTCGGTGCGCACCACGCCAGGCGAGACGAGCGTGAACTGGATGTCCGGGTGGGTCTCCTGGACCTCCTGCCGGAAATTCGTCGTCAGCGCGTTCAGGAAGTGCTTGGCACCGTTGTAAGCCGACCGGTTCACCACGAGCGGCATCCGCCCCAACATGGAAGTGATGTTGACGACGTGTCCCGTCCCGCGCGCCTTGAAGTGCGGGAGGACCTCCTGCATTCCGTAGAGCGCCGACTTCACGTTCACGCGCATGATCTCGTCGATGTCTTCGTCCGTCAGCTGCGACGGCGGCCTCGTGATCCCCCGTCCGACGTTGTTTACCCAGACGTCTATGTATCCGTAGCGTGCCAGCGCCTCGTCCACTACGCGACGAACGTCCGCGCGGCTGGTCATGTCCCCCACCACGGCTAGCGCCCTGTCGCCGCACTCCCTGGCCACGGCCTCGAGCACTTCGCGCCGGCGCGCGACCAGCACCACGGACGCTCCTCTCTGCGCGAGGAGCCGGGCCACCGCGGCCCCGATCCCGCCGCTCGCACCGGTAATCACAACGATCTTGTCGAGCATCTCGCCTCCGTTATCGTCGCGCCTGGCAGGCGCTTGGGGCCGACCAGGGTGGCTGCGTGAAGCGCCGCTCCGCGACGGGGTCGATCACAATGATATCGTCCGGATACGGCGCGGTGAGCGCCGTCGCTCGCCGCGGCACGCTTGACGCACCCGACCGGCGCATCGTATCTATGGGCCGTGAGTTGACGACGCAACGAAACGGGTCGACGCCGACCCGCCCGAGCCCCGTGAGAGCTCTTCGGAAATCCTGGACTTCGTTCCTCCCATCATGGAGGTCGTATGCGAAGGGCTCTCTGTTTGCTCGTCGGTGCGGGATTCGTGTTGCTGGCCCAGGCCGGCACGCTCGCGGCTCAGGATGGCGTGATCCGGGGGCGGATCACCGATAGCACCGGCGCCCCGGTGAGAGATGCCGTCGTGATCGTCCAGGGGGTATTTTTGCGCGCCGGTAGCGGCGATTCGGGTGACTACCGCATCGAGCGTGTCCCGCCCGGGAGCTACACGATGCGCGTCCGGCGGCTCGGCTACGCGGCGCAGCCCGCGTTCGTCACCGTCCGCGCGGGCGGGGAGACGCGGCAGGACTTCGTCCTCGCCTCGGTTGCCGCCGCGCTCGCCCCCGTGGAGGTGATGGTCGGCTCGCGCGCGGTGCACACCGCAGCCGAAGAGCTCGCGGTCCCGGTCGACATCTTCACGCGCGAGCAGGTACAGGAGCAGGGGACGCCGGAGCCAGCGCAGATCCTCTCCCAGCTCGCCCCTTCGGTGAACTTCCAGCGCCAGAGCGTCTCCGACGCCACGGAGATCGTCAGGCCATTCACCATGCGGGGGCTGAGTCCCGACCACACCCTCGTGCTGATCGACGGGAAGCGCCGGCACCACACGGCGCTCGTCCACTACTTTGGCGCCGGGATGGGCGCGGGCTCGAGCGGAGTCGACCTCAACGCGCTCCCCGCAAGCATGATCGAGCGCATCGAGGTGCTGCGTGATGGCGCGGCGTCGCAGTACGGTTCCGACGCCATCGCCGGGGTGGTGAACATCGTGCCGCGCAGCGGCGTGTTCGCACCGACCTTCTCGGTCGAAGGAGGGCAGTACGTCACCACGGGCGCCCCGAACAGGGGGACGGTCACCGACGGGAAGACGATCGACATCAACGGCGCCTGGGGGATCCCCCTCGGCCGCGGATCGCTCGCACTCTTCGCCGAATACCGCGACCGTGGGCAGACCAACCGCGCCGGCGCCGATCCCGAGGATCAGTTGGTGCCTGGTGACGCCGACGTCGTCGATGACAACGGCGGCATCATCGAGAAGCGCAATCCGATCCCGATGCCCAACTACCACTGGGGCGACGGGGAGTCGAAGGACGTTCTGACCTTCCTCAATGCGCAACTCCCGCTCGACGCGGCGGGGAACGCGGCGCTCTACGCATTCGGTGGCTACAGCCATCGCCGGGGGACTGGCTTCGGCTACTTCCGCCAGGCGATCAGCCCGCGCAACTGGACGGAGATCTACCCGAACGGCTTCCTCCCGGAGTTCAATCCGACTGTCAAGGACGCTTCCGCCGCGGGCGGTGTACGCGGCGTCGCGGGAAGTTGGCGCTACGACGTCGGTGGCACCTTCGGCTTCAACTCGTTCGTCTACGACCTCGAGAACACGCTCAACACATCGCTCGGACCGTGCCTCGATACGCCGTGCGCTCCTGGCCCCGACGGGGTCCTGGGGACGGCGGACGACCCGGGAATCCCCAACAAGACGAGCTTCAATGCCGGTGAGCTGAAGCTCTGGGAAGCCATAGCGAGAGCGGACATCGCTCGCGAGTACGATGTGGGGCTCGCGTCGCCGCTGAACGTGGCACTCGGCGCCTCGTATCGCCGCGAGAACTACCAGATCGTGGCCGGCGAGCCAGCGTCGTACATGCAGGGCTTCCACCCCGACCCGTTCGGCGACATCGCGCCGGCCGGATCACAGGTCTTCCCCGGGCTCCGGCCGCAGGACGAGGCGGATGAAGGGCGCGACAACGTGGCGGCGTACCTCGACCTCGAGAGCAGCATCGTTCCGAAGCTGCTCGCCAACGTGGCCGGCCGCTTCGAGCACTACAGCGACTTCGGCTCCAAGATTACGGGTAAGCTCGCGCTCCGCTATCAACCCACGAGGCAGTGGACGCTGCGCGGCGCGCTGAGCACCGGCTTCCGCGCACCGTCGCTCAACCAGAGCTTCTATTCACAGGTCGCGACCAACTTCCAGGCCGATTCGACTGGGGCAGCCGTGCCATTCGACGTCGGCGTCTTCCCGGTGCGATCGCCCGAGGCGCGAGCGCTCGGCGCCAGAGATCTGAAGCCCGAGACCTCGGTGAACGTGAGTGCAGGCTTCGCGTTCAGCCCGATCCAGGCACTCACCTTCACCGCGGACTACTACTGGATAAAGATCGACGACCGGATCATGCTGACGACCTCCTTCGGGACTGACAGCGTGAAGGCGATCCTCCGGAGCATCGGTTCGCGCGCCGAGGCAGCACAGTACATGACCAACGGGATCAACACGCGCACGGAGGGCGTGGACCTTACTGGCACGTACAGATTCGCGCTGGGGAACGGCACGATGAACCTGGACGGAGTCTTCAACTGGACCGAGAATCGCATCGCCAGTCTGGGGCCGCTCCCGCCCGAGCTGCAGGGTACTGGAGTCACGGCGCTCTTCGATCCGTTCTACGAAGGTGGCCTCAACGCCATGACGCGCGAGCGGCCGAAGTGGCGTACGACTTTCACCGCGCGTTATGCCACCGGTCCATGGCGCTTCCTCGGTCGCAGCACATCGTATGGCGAGTACACCTCCTCGCTCTACGGCTACACGCAGGAGTCGGCGCAGACGTACTCGTCGAAGACGCTCCTCGACGCCGAGGTCGGATACAGCTTCAGGGTCTTCGGCGTGGCGCTCGGGGCGCGAAACCTCTTCGACACGTATCCCGGCTTCATGAAGCCGGACAACAGCTTCTTCATCTTCCCCTATCCGTCGGCGTCACCGTTCGGGTTCAACGGGCGCTACGTGTACACCAGGGTGGACGTGAGCCTCTCTCGGTGAGGGGAGAGGCTCACCACCGCGCATCGAGCGTGAGCTGTGCCCTACGAGAAGACGACCCACACCAGTATCGCCCACAATCCCAGCCCCGCACCCGCGATCGCGGGCGCGAGGCTGCGCCCCACCTTCGTCGCGCCCACGCGCCGCAGCAGCAATCGACCGATGACGGCGTAAGCCTTGGCCATCGTGACGAACACGATGGCGAGCAGTAGCGCGCGGAAACCGGGGTTGGCGGTGAGCGCCGTGCTGCCTGCGAACATCTTCTCTCCATAGGAGGCGCTGCCGGATCGACCGCGGTGGAAGCGGGCGGATCGCGCAGCGGTGGAAGGAATGGCTCTGTCTGCAAAGCCGGAATGCATTACGTACATCGGTCGCCAATCGGGGTTCCACCCGGCTGCTGCCGGCCGCCCCCGGAGCCGAGTCGCCTCGCCGCCGGAACCATAGCCTCGATTGGTGGCGCGTCCGACGACCTTATACATTACCTGAGCAAGTCGGGGCGGGGGCGCCACGTCGTTCCCGCCCGTTCCACATTGGAGCCACACCATGCCCTTCAGGATCACCTCGAGCGGCGCCGACGCGGCGACGCTCGATACGCCTCTCCTCGTCATCGCTCTCGCAAAGAACCCCTCGCTCCCCGCGCCGCTCGGCGCGCTCGACGAGTCGCTCGGCGGAGCCATCAGCCGTTCGCTCTCGCGCCGCGACTTCCGTGGCGACCGCGACGAAGTGCTCCACCTCGCCGGTACGGATGCGGGACCGCAACGAATCCTCCTCGTGGGACTCGGCGATCGCTCCGATCCGAAGGGGGCAGTACGCCGCAGCGCCAGCGTGGCCGCGAGGCAGGCGCGGAAGATGGGTGTACCGTCGCTCGCCTGGTTCTCCCCCGAAGATGGCGAGGCGGCGATCGAAGCCGCGACGGTGGGGCTGGCACTGGGTGCCTGGCAGTACAACGATCTCAAGTCGCAGCCGAGCGGTGACGATCGAAAGCCGGAGCTGGAGAGCGCCACGATCCTCGCCGGCGGCAATGGCGCGGCCAGCGGCGTGGAAACCGGCTCCGCAATCGGCGAAGGGATCAACCTCTCGCGCCGCCTCGCGATGATGCCGGGCAACCTCTGTACGCCGGAGTTCCTCGCGGACACCGCTCGCGACATCGCCAGTCGCCACGGGATGCAGATCACAGTCCTCGGTCGGGCGGAATTGGAGGCGCAGAAGATGGGCTCCTTCCTGGCGGTCGCGCAGGGGACGCCGCAGGACCCGAAACTCATCGCGCTCGAGTACCGCAAGGGCCCCGCCGGCTCGAAGCCGCTCGTCCTGGTGGGGAAGGGACTCTGCTTCGACTCCGGCGGCATCTCCATCAAGCCGGCACTGGGGATGGAGGCGATGAAGTTCGACATGTGCGGCGCGGCCGGCGTGCTTGGCGCGATGGAGACCATCGCGCGCCTCGGTCTCGCCATCAACGTGGTAGGACTCGTCGGCAGCACGACGAACATGCCGTCGGGAGTCTCGATGAAGCCGGGCGACGTGGTGCAGGCCAGCAACGGGAAGTTCATCGAGATCATCAACACCGACGCCGAGGGGCGTCTCGTACTGGCGGACGTGCTCTCGTACGCCGGCCGATACGAGCCTGCCGCGGTCGTGGATGCCGCTACGCTCACGGGCGCTTGCGTGATCGCGCTGGGCCATACCGCGACCGGCGTCTTCGGGAACGATGAAAAGCTCATCGAGGAAGTACTCGCCGCTGGGAAGCGCTCGGGCGAGCTGGGGTGGCAGCTTCCGCTCTTCGATGACTACCGGGAGCTGATGCGGAGCGACGTGGCCGACATCAAGAATTCCGGAGGACGTCCCGCGGGCGCCAGCACGGCCGCGATCTTCCTCAAGGAGTTCACGGGGAGCTACCCGTGGGTGCACCTCGACATCGCCGGCACCGCCTATGCCGAATCGGATCTCGGCTACATCCCCAAGGGTCCCACGGGAATCCCGGTCGGGATGTTCGTGGAGATCGCCCGCGGGAGGGCGAGCTGAGTTTCATCGCCCGGCGCGCGGCGTGGCTGGCTGGCGTCATCCTCTTCGCCGGCGCGATCGCGCCGGCGGGCGCCAGTGCTCAGCGTACCGTCCGCGACACCGCGCAGACGCGGCGTGACACCACCGTCACTCAACACCGCGACTCTGCCGCTGCGCCCACGGACACGACCGGTGCTGCGGCCGACACCGCGCGCACGCCCGGGGACACCACCGGCGCACCCGCGGATACCGCGCGCCGTCCGGCCGTGCCTCTCCCCTCCGACACGCTCTCCGACACCACGAAGGTTCCGGAGGACACGATCAAGGCGCCGCTCGCCCATTCGCCACGGCCTGCACTGACGGGGAGCGTCATCGAGTACCACTGGGACCGCGACTCGCTTTTCGCCGCGAACGCGCTGACCCTCGGCGATCTCCTCGGGCGCATTCCGGGCGTCACCCAGATCCGCTCCGGCTGGCTCGGCTCCCCGGAGTTCGCGGCGTACATGGGGAACGCGGCGCGCGTGAGGATCTTCTACGACGGCGTCGAGATGGACCCCTTCGATCCGCGCAACGGCGGCGTCCCCGACATGACCATGGTGCCCTTATGGTCGCTCGAGGACATCACCGTGGAGCGTGGCGCGAGCGAGGTGCGCGTCTACGTGCGGAGCTGGAGCATCACGCACACCGCGACCAACACGCGCGTGGACGTGATGACCGGCGACCAGGGGACGAACCTCTACCACGCATTCTACGGCAAGCGCTTCGGCAACGGGCTCGCGCTCCAGCTCGGAGGACAGCAGTACGGGACCTCGGAGAACAATACCCTGGGCGGCGGGAGTGATCTCGCGCTGATGGGGCGCCTCGGCTGGGCGAAGGGACCGTGGAGCATCGATGCATTCGCCACTCGCTCGAGCCGGACGCGCGACGAACAGGATCCGCAGCGCGCGGTGACCGGAGGAGTGCCGCGTCAGGAGCGCACACGCACCGACGCCTACCTCCGCGGCGGTTACGGGGACCCCGACTCCGCGGGCGGCTGGGCGCAGGTGATGGTGGCGAACGAGAAGTTCGACGAGCACACACCTTTCCGCGAACAGCCACTCCCGTTCGCGGGACCCGATGCCGCGGATACCACGTTGAGCGGCACACAGTACGTTGCCATGGCCGGGATCAACCGCGGCCGTTTCAGTCTGAGCGCGGCGGAGCGCTACCACGATCTCGACAGCGTGACAGTGAACTCGGTTTCCGGCCGGCTCACCTTCACGCATCCGCTCCTGTCGCTCTCGCTCTACGCCGAGCATCGCGGCTCGGACACGACCTCGGTGGAAGAGGCGTCCGCGCGTTTCATGCCGGTGAGCTTCCTCGCCTTCGCGGGGAGCATCGCGCACCGCCACGGCGGCTCCGAAGGGATCGATGCCGTCGACCTTCGCGGCGAGGTGGGTGCCCGTCTCGGCCAGCTGTGGGTGTCGGGCGGGGTGATGCGTCGCGGCGAGGAGACGCTTCCGGCGCTGATCGCCTTCGACACCAGCTACACACAGGTGCGTGAGGGCGCGGTCACGGGCATCTTCGGAAGCGCGCGCGGCAAGGTATACAAGGATCTGGGAGTCGATATCTTCGGCGTGCGCTGGAACGAGTCGGGCTTCTACAGACCGCAGACCCAGTCGCGCGAGGAGCTCTATCTCCAGACCGACTGGCTGAGCCGCTTCCCGAGCGGGGATTTCGGCTTCCTCGGATCCGTGGCGCACGAGTACCGGCAGACCACCTTCTTCCCGAGCACCGGGTCCATCGTGGGAGAGCCGGCGAACATCGTGTCGGCGTTCTTCAGTCACGTGCTCGTCACGAAGCTCGAGATCCGCATCCAGAGTGCCGTGATCTTCTGGAACGCGACCTTCGGAATCAGTCCGCCGATCTACGAATACGTGCCCGGGATGCTGCAGCCCCGGCAGCGCCAGTTGTATGGCGTGCGCTGGCAGTTCTGGAATTGACAAGCTCGTTGTCGCTCCGTAGGTTACGCGGCTCCAAATGATTCGGAGCATGACCGGCTTCGGAGCCGCCACGGGCAGCGTGGGCACGCAGCGGATCACGGTGGAGTTGCGCACCGTGAACCACCGCTTCTTCAACCCCCACGTCAAGCTCCCATCCTCGCTCACGAGATGGGAGGCGGACGTGCGCGAGCAGCTGAGGCGCTCCATAGCTCGCGGCAATGTCACGCTCAACGCACGTACCGAGCGCGAGGCCGTGACTCCACTGTCCATCGATGAGGAGCGCTTCGCAGGCTACGTGACGCAGCTCCGCGCTCTGCAGCAGCGCCATGGCCTCTCCGAGGAGCTGGGTGTGGGCACGGTGCTCCGCATGCCCGAGGTCTTCTCCAACTCGACGCAGGACGATAGCCCGGAATCGTCGGACGAGCTGACTGCCATCGTGGACGAGGCGGTGCGCGCGCTCACCCGGATGCGCGAGGCGGAGGGCGAGCGCCTCGCCGCGGTGCTGGAGGAGCGAGTGACGGCGGTCGAGGCGACACTGGAGCTCATCGCCGCGCGCGCGCCGGTGCGGCTCGTGGAGGAGCGCGAGCGACTCCGGGAGAGCGTGCGCGAGCTGGCCGATGGGGTAGACGTGGATCCCGCGCGCCTGGCGCAGGAGATAGCGTTCCTGGCCGACCGGCTCGACGTGGCCGAGGAGATCGATCGCTTCCGCGCGCACATCGCCGCCTTCCGCGCAGCGCTGAGGACGCCCTCGCACCAGCCGGTGGGGAAGCGGCTCGGCTTCCTCCTGCAGGAGATGCTTCGCGAGGCCAATACCACGGGGAGCAAGGCGCGTGACGCGGAGATGATGCACCACGTCGTCAGCGTGAAGGAGGAGCTCGAGCGCATCGCCGAGCAGGTGGAGAACGTCGAGTGAAGCGACACTTCCCGATCATCCTCTCCGCTCCGTCGGGCGGGGGAAAGACTACCATCGTTCACCGGCTTCTCGAGACGCGCGATGACATAGGCTATTCGGTGTCGTGCACCACGCGCCCGCCGCGCCCGGGGGAGGTGGACGGGAAGGATTACTATTTTCTCTCCATGCCGAAGTTCCTCGAGCTCCAGGCGCGCGCGGAGCTGGCGGAGTCGGCGGAGGTGCACGGCCATCTGTACGGTACGCTCTGCAGCGAGGTGCGCCGCGTGCTCGACTCCGGGCGGCATGTGATAATGGACATCGACGTGCAGGGAGCGAGGCAGTTCCGCAAGGCGTTCCCCGAATCGGTGCTCATATACGTGCTTCCGCCCTCGGGTGAGGTGCTCCTCCAGCGCCTCCGGTCGCGCAACACCGAGACGGGAGACACCTTGAAGAAGCGACTGCTGGGTGCCCTGGTGGAGCTTCAGGCAGTGCCGATGTACCAGTACGTGGTTCTCAACGACGATCTGGAGCGGGCGGTTGCGGACGTGGCGAGGATCGTCGACACGGAGGGGCTCCGCCGCGAGCGCATCGAAAATCTGGAGCGCGACGTGCGGGCGATCGTGGATCGCCTCGAGCAGGAGCTGGACGATTCCACCGGGGCCGGAGCGGGGAACCCCGACCCGGCCGAAGGCGGTTCACGGAAGTAGTGCAACACCGGCGGCACGCTGCCGCCGGTCCCAACGGAAGAGGATACACAGATGCGAGTTTTCACCCCGGCGGAAGTGGCCCGGCGCGCTACGAACAAGTACCTCGGCGTGCTCGTGGCTGCCAAGTATGCGCGGCTCCTGAACGAGTTCCCTCGCGTGGGCGGCGACACGCGCGAGAAGAAGCTCACCACGCGCGCGCTCGAGGAGCTCACGGGCGAGGAAGGGATCCGCTATCACATCGTCCCCCGCCGCGACAGGTAGCGGCCTCCGGCCCATGCGCCCCTACCACGGGCGGCGCATCCTGCTCGGTGTCTCCGGCGGGATAGCGGCGTACAAGGCCGGTTGGCTCTCGCGTCTCCTCGCGCACGCGGGCGCGGAGGTGGATGTGGTGATGACCCGCGCTGCCACGGAGTTCGTGGGCCCCATCACCTTCGAGGGGCTCACCGGACGCGCGGTCCACACCGACATCTTCGCACGCGGGCACGCGCTAGATCACATCCGTCTCGCGCGCGCTGCCCACGCGGTGGTGGTGGCCCCGGCCACCGCTGATTTCCTGGCGCGCGCGGCCGAGGGGCGCGCCGACGATCTCCTCTCCGCCTGCCTCCTCGCGACCGAGGCGCCCGTGCTCCTCGTGCCCGCGATGAACGACCGGATGTGGGCGCACCCGCAGACGCGCGCCAACGCCGCGCACCTACAACAGATCGGCTATCGGCTTCTGGAGCCGGTGGAGGGGATGCTCGCCGCGGGCGAGGGGAGCGGCCCCGGAAGGATGCCCGAGCCGGAGACGATCTTCGCGCACGTGGGACGACTCCTCGAGACGCAGGATCTCGGTTCACGGAGCGTGGTCGTCACCGCTGGCCCGACTCGCGAGCCAATCGATCCGGTTCGCTTCATCTCCAATCGCAGCAGCGGAAAGATGGGAGTAGCGCTCGCCGCGGCCGCATGGCGCAGAGGTGCGAGCGTGACGCTCGTGGCCGGGGCCATGGAGGTCGCACCGCCACCCGGCGTCACGCTCGTCCAGGTCGAAAGCACCGACGAGATGGCCGATGCCGTGGCGCGCGCACTGCCGAGCGCCGATGCGCTGATCATGGCCGCGGCCCCCGCCGACTTCAGGCCCGCCAGCGTCGCCGAGCAGAAGATCAAGAAGACTTCGTCGCCCGACGCGCTGGAGCTCGCGCCGACGCGCGACATCCTCGCGTCCACGATCGAGTGCCGACGCCGCGGCGCGGTGGTGGTCGGCTTCGCGCTCGAGACCGAGAATCTCGTCGCCAACGCACGCGGGAAGCTCGAATCGAAGGGACTCGATCTCATCGTGGCCAACCGCGCTGGCGAGGAGGGGTCCGCGTTCGGAGCGGACACCAATCGCGTCACGCTGATCGGACGCGAAAGAGCCGCTGAGGAGCTTTCGCGGAGGCCGAAGAGCGAGGTGGCCGATGCCATCCTCGATCGTGTGGAGGCGCTGCTTCGTGGGCGCTGAAGATCGGCTGAGGCGCTACCTCGAGCAGCGCCGCGAACTTGGTGAGAGCGAGCTCGTTCTCGACAGTATGTCGGTCGACGAGGTGATGCGGATCATCGGAGCGCTCGGCGGCAGCAGCGCTTCCGGAAGTAATCGCGCATCCCTCGAGGGCGTACCCTCCCCGGCGAGCACACGGCAGGGGAGCGAGCGGCAGGTGGAGGAAGCGGTTCGCAACGGCAGCGACATCCCCGAGACCGCGGACTGGCGCGAGGCGCTGCGCGCGGCCGGTGCCGGTGCGCCGTCCGAGCACGCGGCGAAACAGAGGAGCTCCGCGGACATGGATCCAGGAGACGAGCGCAGTGAGCCGGAGCGTCCGAAGGCCGGAGAGCCGGAGCCCCGGCGCACGGCCATCGATGCACCCCAGGGCATCGTGGTGGGCGAGCGCTTGGACGACGAGCCGGTGCCGGAGATCGCCGCGTGCCGCACGCTGGAGGAAGTGGCCGCGCTGGTGGCGCGCTGCCAGCGGTGCGACCTCTATCGCACCGCGCTCAACCCCGTCCCGGGCGAGGGGGACCCCAACGCGCGCCTCATGTGCATTGGCGAGGCGCCGGGGGCGAAGGAGGACGAGACGGGTCGCCCCTTCGTGGGCGCGGCCGGCGAGCTACTGACGAAGATCCTCGCCGCTATTAACTTGAGGCGCGACGAGGTGTTCATCGCCAACGTCCTGAAGCACCGGCCGCCGGGCAACCGCAATCCGCTCCCCGCGGAGGTCACGGCGTGCAGCCCGTATCTGGTGCGTCAGGTGGCGCTGATCCGTCCCGAGGTCATCATCACCTTCGGCGCCTTCGCCGCTCAGACCCTGCTCGACACAAAGCTCGCGATCGGCAAGCTGCGCGGCGCGGTCCACCGCTACCACGGAATCCCGGTAGTGGTGACTTACCACCCCGCGGCCCTCCTCCGGAACCCGGCGTGGAAGCGACCAACCTGGGAAGATGTCCAGCTCGCCCGCAGAATACTCGATAAGTCCGCCGCGTGACGTCTACCGCGACCGTCGACCGCCGTACTCCGAGGAGGCCGAGACAGCGGTAATCGCCGCTATGCTCATGGACCAGGACGCGATCCTGCGCGCCGCCGAGCATGTGGACGATACGATGTTCTACCGCGAGCAGAATCGGCGGATGTTCCGCGCCATGATCGCGATCTC
>JBIQMO010000052.1:0-19917 GCA_044463245.1 Gemmatimonas aurantiaca | reverse complement strand
GAGAAGGTGAGCGAGACCTGCTCGAGGCGGTCGGCGAGGGTGCGGGCGCTCTGGCGCCGCTCGTTCTCGGCGGCCTCGAGGCGCGCCTTCTCGGCGGCGATGCGCTTCCTGTTCCCGGGCGTTGCCTCGTAGGCGAGGCCGTGCGGGAGCAGGTAGTTGCGGGCGTAGCCGTTCGAGACCTTCACGATGTCGCCGGGGTTGCCGACGTTCTCAACGGTTTGGCGAAGGATGACTTCCATGGTTGGGCTCCGTGGGGCGTTTGGTCGTGATATAGTCTGCGGTTCTATCGATCAATCGTGGCGATGTTCACTTCGTGCGCGCTGCTGTTCGGCTTCGGGTGGAATCACCCTGATTCGGGCACGCCAGTTGGCCCAGGTGTCGCTGACGCCGAGGCCCAGCGCGGCTGGGGCAGTCATGATGAGCGAGATCGGGAAGAAGGCGATTCCGAGGAAGACGCTCACCTTCGCCGCGCGACTCGACACCAGCCACGCATAGATTCCGTAGCCGCGCAGGATGTAGAGCGTGCCGATGAAGAGGATGAGGTTGCGTCCCATAGGCCCCATCCCGGCGAGCGTCGGGAGAACGATCATCGCTATCCCGGCAACCAGCGCCCAGATCAACTGGTCGTTGAAGGAGAAACGGCGCAGCGGCGCGAGCGCGGCTCCGATGCGTGCGCGACTCAGCCGGTGGTAGAGTGCCCACGCCAGGGCGCATGCGGCGAGCGCCTCCAGCGCGAGGAGCGCGGGGAAGAGCGGTGCTCCAAGGCTCGAGAGCGCGTCCTGGATCTCGATCTGCCGGCCGCCCACCTCTCTGGCCAGCTTGCCCAGCTCGGGCGAGCGCGGGGCGAGCGTGGTCACGGTGGAATCCATCACCGCCGCGGCCGCGCTGTTACGCGACTGGAACTCGTGCGCGAAGATCTGTTCGATCGCATGCGTGCTCCGCCCCGTGAACACGAGCAACAGCAGGGCGATGATTCCCGCCACCACTATCGCGGAGAGCGCACGCTCGAGGAACGAACGCTGCCGGCCGATTATGCACACGAGGCCGAACGCGCCGGCTACCACCAGCCCCCATGCGCGCGCGAGGTCGTAGTACGCGCCGCCCGCGCCGCTGGGCGGCGCGAGCGTCAGAAGCCAGGCGGCGAGCCCGATCCAGAGGATCGCGAGCGAGAGCGACCCGCCAGTGCACCAACCCACCACGAAGCACGCGGCCAGTACCGGCGTGAGCAGGACGAGCGTATCCACCACCGGCACGAACGCGGGGAGCCAGGGCACGTGCGGCAGCAACAGGAACGCCGCGAGAGCAAGGGTCATCCGGATCCACCCCCGCTCCCGCGGCGCCGGCACCGGGCCGTGAGTCATGCTCTACGCCTGATGACCCCTGATATAGGGGATCAGCGCGAGGAAGCGCGCACGCTTCACCGCCGTGGAGAGCTGGCGCTGGTGACGTGCGCAGACTCCGCTCAACCGGCTGGGGAGAATCTTCCCCGTGTCGGTGAGGAAGCGGCCGATGGTGCGGTCGTCCTTGTAGTCAATGAAGCGAACACGGGATTCGCAGAAGGGGCAGCTTTTCTGTGGGCGTCGCATGCGTCAATCCTCGTCGTCGTCGTCATCGTCCGAAGCGCGAGGCCGCTCCTCGTCGCCTTCGCCTTCCGCCGAGGGCGGTGCACCGACCTCGTGCTCGTGGAGCGTGATCAGGTAGCGCATCACGCCGTCGTCGAGCTTGAGCGCGCGCTCGTACTCGGGGAGCGCAGCGGGCTCCGCCTCGAAGCGTGCGACGGTGTAGTAGCCGTTCTCGCGCGGGCCGAGCGGGTAGGCGAGCTGGCGGCGCCCCCAGTTGTCCACCGTGGTGGTCTCGGGGTCGAGCGAGAGAAGCTCGTGAAAGCGCGTGAGCTTCTCCTGGATGGCGGTGTCTTCGAGCGTGGAGTCGAAGATGTACACCGCCTCGTACTTGCGAGGCATGTCGTGTATTTCCTCCCTGTGGTCTGAATCCGCCCCCCGCACCGTTGCGGGGGGAGGGGGGCTTTTGGGTATCCAGCAAAGCTAGCCAGAGGCCGGGGGGCGTGCAAGTTGGCTGCGGGGGCGAAGATAGAAGCGACGGCTCCGGACACCAGCCGGGCGCATCTGGTCTCCTCTATGCTGTCCAGTTCGACCGACGGATCACGCCCGGCGCGTGGGGGGAGGTCTCGGCTGTACGTGAGACGTGCTTGACCGGCGCGGCGGGCGCACGGGTCTGGTAGCTCTACAACTTCTCCTCACCAAATGGTGGCGCCATGCGCACCAAGTCTGGCTGGCTCCCGCTGCTCGCGCTGTCCCTCGCCGCCTGCTCGGCGGAGCCTTCTCCCACAGCGCCGCCTCCCACTACGCGAGAACCCGGCACCGGTGTCTCGCGCGCGGACATCATGAGCGTAGCCGGCGCGCCGATGATGTTCGCGATCGGCCACGCCATCAACGACTCGGGGCTCGTCGTGGGGTTCGCGGGCACGGCGTCGCTCAACCCCAGCGGCGCCGCGATCTGGGAACCTCCGGACTACGTCGGCGAGTTCCTCCCCATGTCGCCCGGGATGGGTTACAGCGAGGCGACCGACGTGTCGAACGACGGCACCGTGCTCGGAGTGGAATGCGTGACTGCCTCCTCCTCGTGCACGCCCACGATCTGGCGCAACGGCACGATCACCCACCTCGACGCTCTCTCCGCGGCCACCGACATCTGTCCGTGCGACGGAGAGACCGTGGTGGGTGCAGCGATCGTGGATAGCGTGTCGCACGCGACCGTGGCGATCCAGGGCTTCCCGCTCGACGCCGGAGTTCCCGATGGCTTCGTCTCGTCGATCTTCACCGCCGTCGCCAACGGCCACATCGTCGGCGATGCGACGCGCGCAGACGGCACCACGGCCGCCTTCCGGTGGACTCCCTCGGGGGGGTGGGTGATGCTCCCCGGCGGCGACTTCGCGAGTGTCATAGATGTGAACTCGCACGGCGATGCGATCGGGCGGCTACCGAACGAGGACGCGAATGCCTTCTGGCCGGGCGACGGCAGCGCGCCCACGATCGAGCCCATAGGCACCTTCGCCGCGATTGACGATGCCGGGTTGGTGGCTGGCACTGCACCGATCACCCAATTCGGTCCGCCCGCGGGTGAGCTCTGGCGTCGCGACACCGGCTGGCAGGGAAGTGGGGTCGTGGGCTCCGAGTTCATCGCCATGGACTCGCAGGGTAATTACCTCGAGCTCGTGCACGGCAGCGGCGAGACGATGACTGTCGTGCACTGAGGGAAGGCGCGGGCGAGACTTCAATGGGGTCAGACTCCACTGCCGTCGGCAGTGGAGTCTGACCCCATTGAAGTCTCGCCGTATATTGGGGTGAAGCGTGCTCTGCCAACTCGCCCATCCACCTCCGCCGCGATGCCTACGCTCCCCCTCCTCGATCGCCGGTTCGTGACCGCGCTCGCAGTAGTCGTAGTAGCTACGCTCACCCTCCCGCACTCCGCGCTCGCGCAGCAAGCCACTCAGCCCGCGCCGCTTCCTTACTTCTACGAGCCGGCACTCTCGCCCGACGGGTCCGAGATCGCCTTCGTCTCCGGTGGCGACATCTGGACCGTCGCGGCGGCCGGCGGAGAAGCGCGGCTTCTGGTGTCCGACCCCGCTACGGAGTCGCGGCCGCTCTACTCACCGGACGGTAAGCAGCTCGCCTTCAGCTCCACGCGCACCGGAGACGGCGACATCTACACGCTCGACTTCGCCACCGGACGTCTCACCCGTCTCACGTGGGACGATGGCCTGGACCAGCTCGACGGCTGGTCGCGCGACGGGAAGTGGCTCTACTTCTCCAGCACGAGCCACGATATCGCTGGGATGAACGACATCTACCGCGTCTCGGTGGAGGGCGGCACGCCGATGCCGGTGAGTGCGGACCGGTACACGAGCGAATACTGGGCAGCGCCCGCGCCTGATGGAAAGACGCTCGCCTTCACGGCGCGCGGCGTCACTTCCGGCCAGTGGTGGCGGAAGGGACACAGCCACCTGGATGAGAGCGAGATCTGGCTCCTGCACGACGGCAAGGAGCCGCGCTTCGATCGCGTAACCGAAGGCGGCGCGAAATCGGCGTGGCCGATGTGGAGCAGCGATGGCCGCACGCTCTTCTTCATGTCCGACCGCTCGGGCGCCGAGAACCTGTGGGCGCAACCGGTGGGCGGCACCGCACGCCAGCTCACGAACTTCACCGACGGTCGCGTGCTCTGGCCGAGCATAGCGTACGATGGCAGGGCGATCGTTTTCGAGCGCGACATGGAGATCTGGTCGCTCGACCCGTCGAGCGGAGCGGCTCGTGCCGTCCCGATAACGCTGCGCGGCGTCCCGGCGGGCCCCGGGGTGGAGCATCTCTCGCTCAACCGGCAATTCCGCGACCTGGCGCTCTCGCCCGACGGAAAGAAAGTGGCTTTCGTGGTGCGCGGCGAGATCTTCGCCGCATCGGCCAGGGATGGCGGCGACGCCGCACGCGTCACTTCCACGCCGGCGAACGAATCGCAGCTGGCATGGTCGCCCGATTCCCGCCGCATCGCCTACGTCTCCGACCGCGATGGTGCTTCGCACGTCTATATCTACGACTTCGCCCGGCGCCAGGAGACGCGCCTCACGAACGACAGCGCGAGCGATGTCACTCCTCGCTGGTCGCCCGACGGGAAGCGTATCGCCTTCCTTCGCGGCGGGAAGGAGCTGCGCGTCATCGACCTGGCGAGTCGCAGCGAGAGACTCCTCGCCAGGGGCGAGTTGCAGCGCGCGCCATTTCTCTCCTCGCGCCCGTTCGACTGGTCGCCCGACGGACGCTGGATCGCCTATCTGAGCTCCGGCGGCGACGGAGGCCAGTTCACCAACGCCTACGTCGTTCCCTCCGCGGGCGGTGACGCGCGTGCAGTGAGCTTTCTCCCCAACGTGTCCGCGCGAGAGATTTCCTGGAGTCGCGACGGGAGCTACCTCCTGTTCACTTCCTCCCAGCGCACGGAGATGGGTCAGGTCGCGCGCGTGGATCTCGTGCCGCGCACACCGCGCTTCCGCGAGGACCAGTTCCGCGACCTCTTCCACGAGGAGTCACCCGATCGCAACGCGCCACGGCCGTCGACGAGCGACTCGTCGAGCGCGGGCGCGAGGAGCGCAGTTCCCGACAGTGCCGCGTCGCGCTCGCGAGCGGGGGTGCGCATCGTATTCGACGGGATCCGGCAGCGCGCCAGCCTCCTCCCCACGGGGGTGAGCGTAGCGGGTCTGGAGATCAGCCCCGATGGAAAGAACGTGCTCCTCACCGCCGATGCGGCGGGCGAGCAGAATCTCTATCTGTACTCGCTCGACGATCTGCGTAAAGATCCGGCCGTGGCCCGGCAGATCACCTCCACCCCCGGACGCAAGGGCGCCGCGCAATTCTCCCCGAATGGGAAGGAGGTGTACTTCCTCGAGGGCGGCCGGGTCAACGTCGTGACGCTCGAGTCGCGGAAGGTACGGCCGCTCTCCGCAACCGCCGAGCTGGACGTGGATTTCGACATGGAGAAGCGCGAGGTCTTTGCCCAGGCGTGGAAGTACCTCGACGAGAACTTCTTCGATCCCGCCTTCAACGGTGTTGATTGGACGGCGATGCGCGCGAAGTACGAGCCGTACATCGGCGGCGCGCGCACGCCTGATGAGGTGCGGCGCGTCACGTCGCTCATGATAGGCGAGCTGAACGCCTCGCACTCGGGGATCCGCGCGCCCGGCAGCGAGTCGTCCACCACGACGGGGCGGCTCGGGCTCTGCTTCGATCGCGGAGAGTACGAACGCAGCGGGCGGCTCCGCGTCACCGATGTGGTGCCGCTAGGCCCTGCCGCGCTCTCGGGCGCGATCTCCGCGGGCGATTACCTGCTCGCCGTGGACGGGCAGCGCATCGATGCACGCACGAACCTCGATGCGCTGCTCGACCACCGGATCGGCCGCCGCGTGGAGCTCTCGGTGGCGAGCGGCGCGGACGGGAAGGGGGCGCGCACGGTTGCAGTGCGCCCGGTGAGTGCCTCCACCGCGAAGGGCCTTCTCTACCGCGAATGGGTCGAGACGAAGCGCGCCTACGTGGCCCGGGCGAGCGGCGGACGGCTCGGCTACGTGCACATGTTCGACATGTCCGCCGGATCGCTCGAGCAGCTGTATCTGGATCTGGATGTGGAGAACCGTTCGCGCGAGGGAGTGGTGGTCGACGTCCGCAACAACAACGGTGGCTTCGTGAACGCTTACGCGCTCGATGTGCTGAGCCGGCAGCCGTACCTCACGATGACGACGCGGGGCCGCACCGCCGCGTCGGCGCGCACACAGCTCGGGCAGCGCTCGCTCGAGCGACCCACGGTGCTGGTGACCAATCAGCACTCGCTTTCCGATGCCGAGGACTTCACCGAGGGGTATAGAACGATGGGACTCGGGATGGTGGTTGGCGAGCCGACCGCGGGCTGGATCGTCTACACTTCCAACGTACCGCTCATCGACGGCTCGACCGTACGACTCCCTACCACTCGTATCACTACCAGCGATGGCGCTCCGATGGAGCTGCATCCGCGTCCGGTGGATGTGAGCGTGGTTCGACCGATCGGCGAGAGCTACACCGGGCGCGATTCCCAGCTCGACGCTGCGATCTCCACCCTCCTCGAGCAGATCGGGAAGAAGACCGGACCCGCGGTGGGGGAGGGGCGGCGATGAGCGGGCGACGCAGGGAGTTCCTGGGCTGGCTCGGCGCCGGCACTCTCCTCGCGCTGAGCGGACGGCGTATGAGCGCCCAGCAGGCGAGTGATTCGCGAGGTGCTGGCGCCGGCCGCGCGCCGGTGTCGGACAGGTGGGACCTCTCGTGGGTGGAGCGCGTCCGCGGCGACGCGCGCGCGGTGTTCGACGTTCCCACACCAGGTGGGGGGGAGGGCGTCTGGCGCGCCGGGCGCTGGCGCGAGGACTACAAGCAGGTCTACGGAGCAGAGCAGACCGAGCTGACTGCCGTTCTGGTAATTCGCCACGAGGCGATTCCGCTCATAATGGACAATGACTACTGGAAGCGCTTCGGCGTGGGGGAGAGGCTCCGGATCGGGGGGCACGACACGAAGAAGTGGTCGGAGTCGAATCCGGTGAGCATCTCGCACGACGGCGCGCCCACCGCCGACGACCGCTACACGCTCCAGCGCTTCATGGCCGACGGCGGCATCGTGCTCGCCTGCCACCTGGCCTTCTCCGGGCGCGTGGTTTCGGACTACCGGAAGACCGAGAAGCTGAGCGGCGATGAGGCGGAGGCGCGCGCACGCGAACACGTTCTGCCGGGCGTGATCCTCCAACCCTCCGGCATCTTCGCGCTTCTCCGAGCTCAGCAAGCAGGGTGCGCGTATGTGATAGCGAGCTGACCGGTAAACATCTTGCGCTGAGAGCCGTCGTGCTGCATAGTAGCGCCGAGCCGCGGCGGATTGTGGCGAGCGACACTCGCAACCGCGCGGCGTGCTGGTGATGGCGGCAGCGTAGCAGTGGTGCAAGCGACTCGATGATGCGAGGCGCACGGCGCGTGAGAATCCTGGGATACAGCGGCTTCGATAGAAGCATCTCGTTCAAGCGCGCGAGATTCCCGGATCTCGCCAGCCGGGAGTACCGAATCGTACAGGGCCTCGATTCCGCCGTGGCACTCGTCGATGATGAGGGAGTGCGGTTCGCGGCGGCCGAGGAGCGCTTCTCCGGCATAAAGAGCACCGGCGCCTTCCCGGTCGGCGCCATACGCGCCTGCCTCGAGCATGCCCGGCTGAACCCCGACGCGATCGACGTCGTGGCGCACGCATTCGCGTACGATTGCGTGCAACCCAACTTCACGCACGACGAATTCAGCAGCGCGCAGTACGCCGAGGTGTACGATCCCGCGCTGCAGCACGAGTACCTGCGAACCCACGTCGCGGACATCGATTGGGCGAGCAGGTTCATCGCCGTGCCGCATCACCTCGCGCACGCGGCGAGCGCCTTCTACCAGAGTGGGTTTGCTGATTCGCTCATCCTCGTGAGCGACGGGATGGGAGAGACGCAGAGCGCCAGCGTCCTCCTCGGGAGCGACAGTGGGATGACGCCACTGGCCAGCATTCCCGCGTTCCACTCGCTCGGTGTGCTCTACGCAGTCTTCACCCTGTACCTCGGCTTCGCCTTCAACATGGACGAGTACAAGGTGATGGGGCTCGCTCCGTACGGCGACGAGCGGCGCTACCTCGCGCGAGTGCTGGATCTCGTGCGACTCTGCGAGGATGGCACCTACACCATCCCGTTCTTCGCCGAGGACCGTACGCTGGAGGAGCAGCAGACGCACCGGGGGATGCTGCGAGCGCTGACGGAGATGTTCGGGCCGGCGCGAGAGCCCGAGGGACCGATGGAGCAGCGCTTCATGGACCTCGCGGCCGCGCTCCAGGGGGTGCTCCAGATCTGCCAGATGCACGTGCTCGCTCACTTCGCCGAGCATACGGGCGCACGGCGGCTCTGCATGGCTGGCGGCGTCGCCCTCAACTGTACCGCGAACGGGGTGATCCGGAGGAGCCGCCTCTTCGACGACGTGTTCGTGCAGCCGGCTTCCGGCGACGACGGGGCGGGACTCGGTGCCGCCCTCTACGTGGCCCACGAGCGCGCGCCGGAGCGGCCGCGCCCTCGAATCGCTCCGCCGCTCTGGGGCCCCGGCTTCGACACGGACGCTATCGAGAGCGCCGTGCGCGGCTTCGACGAGATTGCCGTACACCGCTTCGACTCCTTCGAAGTACTGGCGGGGGAGGCTGCACGCCGCATCGCCAGCGGGGAGATCATCGGCTGGTTCCAGGGTCGCATGGAATTCGGGCCGCGTGCGCTCGGCAACCGCAGCATCCTCGCCGACCCGCGCGCGCCGGACATGCGTGACCGCGTGAACATGCTCGTGAAGAAGAGAGAGAACTTCCGGCCCTTCGCACCCGCGGTGACCGCGGAGGCGGCGGCCGAATACTTCGAGATCGATCCGGGCGATGAGCGCACTTACGAGCACATGCTCTTTACGATGCCGGTGCGCCCCGAGTATCGAGACCGCTTGCCGGCCATAACGCACGTGGACGGATCCGCGCGCTTGCAAACCGTATCCCGGTCGGGCAACGAGCGCTTCTGGCTCCTCCTCGACGCGGTCGGACGGATCACCGGGATGCCGATCGTGCTCAACACTTCGTTCAATGTGCGCGGCCAGCCGATAGTGTGCACGCCCGAGGAGGCTATCCGAACCTTCCTCCTCGCACGACTGGACGCGCTCGTGATAGGTGAGCTTCTCCTGCTGCCGCCAGAGAGGATGGTGGTACGATGAAATCCGCGAACGAGTCCTGGCCGTTGGCCGCGCCCCTCACTCCACATCCGATCGAGTGGCCGCTCGATGACTCCACGCCGCTCGAGCTTCCCCTCGACCGCCCGCGCTCGCGAGTGCCCTCCTTCCGGCGCGGCCTGGTGTCGGGCGATCTGGACGCGCCGGCGGTCGCCGCGCTGGAGGCGGTGGCCGTGGAGTCGCGTGCCTCGCTGTACGATGCACTCCTCGGGGGTTATGCAATTCTCCTCTCGCGTTACGGGAGCCGCAGCTCCATCCGGGTGGGAGCGCCCTCGAACGGAGCGTCCTCGAACGGAGCGCCGGCGGCATCGAGCACCGGTGCTCCCGCGACACGGCTGGCGGTGCTCGGGATAGACCTCTCCGGCGACCCCACCGTGCGCGAGTCGATCGGGCGCGCCGCGGCGGGCGTGGACGCGGCGGCGAAAAACCGGAATGCGCCCTTCGTGTCGTCCGTGGAGTCCGCGACCGGCTACGGAGAGCCGCCACTCGTCCAGTGCATTTTCGTAGCGAACGGGGTCCCGAGTCCCCTGACGGAGGAGCCGCTGCGCGCCTGGCGCGCGTCCGGTCGGCTGGCCGTGCACGTGGCCCGCTCCGACCTGGTGCTCACTGCGAGTCGGGAGAACGATTTCCTCGTGATCTCGCTCGACTACGACGCCGCGCTCTTCGACGAGCAGACCGCTCGGCGCATGCTCGGCCATTACACGACCATCCTCCGGGAGCTCGGGAGCGGGCCGGATGCCCGTGCGGCAACTCTCTCCCTGCTCACTTCCACCGAGCGCGCGGAGCTGCTCGTCCGGTGGAACGATACGGCGCTGCCTGTCCGCGAGGATGCGTGCATCCACGAGCTCATCGAGGAGCAGGCGGCTCGCACGCCCCGCGCTGTGGCATTCATTGCCGGTGAGGAGTCTCTCTCGTACGAGGAGCTCGAGCGACGCGCGAACCGGCTGGCGAGGTATCTCGTAGCGCGCGGAGTGGGACCCGAAGTTCTGGTCGGCATTCGCCTGGAGCGCTCCGCCGACATGCTCGTCGCGGTACTCGCCACACTCAAGGCGGGCGGAGCGTACCTGCCGCTCGACCCATCGTATCCGGAAGAGCGGCTCCGCTACATGATAGAGGATTCCGGTATCAGGGTGGTGGTAACGCGTTCCGAGCTCTCGGGTGATCCCCCCGACCGGGCCGGGCCGGTGCAGGTGCTCCTCGATCGCGAGCCCCCGGCGATCGGTTCCGAGAGCGCCGCGCCGCTGGATCGCCGCGCGGCGCCGGAGAATCTGGCGTACGTCATCTACACGTCGGGCTCCACCGGGCGGCCGAAGGGCGTCATGGTGGAGCACCGAAACGTGGTGAACTTCTTCGCCGCCATGGATGCCCGGTTGGGCACGGAGCCGGGTGTCTGGCTCTCTGTCACCAGTCTCTCCTTCGACATCTCGGTGCTGGAGCTCTTCTGGACACTGTCGCGCGGCTTCACGGTGGTGCTCTATGCACCCGAGTCGGAGCATGGCTCGAGCTCCGCCCGGCGCGGTGCACAGGCGACCGAAGCGCCGCCGATGCAGTTCGGCCTCTTCTACTTCGCAAGCGACGAAGGCGAGCAGGTTACCACGCTGGGGCGCGAGAAGTACCGCCTCCTCCTCGAGGGCGCGCGCTTCGCCGACTCGCACGGCTTCTCCGCGGTCTGGACGCCTGAGCGCCACTTTCACAGCTTCGGTGGACTCTATCCCAACCCTGCGCTCACGAGCGCGGCGCTTGCCGTCGTCACCGAGCGCGTGCAGCTCCGTGCGGGGAGTTGCGTGCTCCCGCTCAACGATCCGATCCGCGTGGCCGAGGCGTGGGCGCTCGTCGACAACCTCTCCGACGGGCGGGTCGGGATTTCCTTCGCTTCCGGATGGCAGCCGGAGGATTTCATCTTCGCTCCGACGAGCTACCGCGAGCGGCACGAGGTCATGTTCCGCGAGATCGAGACCGTGCGTCGGCTCTGGCGCGGTGAGACGCTCACAATGCCCGGCGGCCATGGCAAGGATGTGACCTTCGGCATACGCCCTCGCCCCGTCCAGCGCGAGCTGCCGATCTGGATCACGGCCGGAGGGACTCCCGAGACCTTCCGCCGCGCGGGCGCCATGGGTGCGAATCTCCTGACCCACCTCCTCGGGCAGTCGATCGAAGAGCTGACCGACAAGCTCAGGATCTACCGCGAAGCTTGGCGCGAGCATGGCCACGGGCCATCGGGCGGCCACGTGACGCTCATGCTGCACACCTTCGTCGGAGAGAGCGAGTCGCAGGTGCGCGCGGAGGTGCGCGGACCGCTCACCGCTTATCTCCGCGGCTCCGTGAGTCTCTTCACTCCCTTTGCCGCGGCGCTCGGCCTCGACATGAACAACCTCTCCGAGGCGGACATGGATGCGCTCGCGGACCACGCCTTCGCGCGGTACTACGAGACCAGTGGCCTCTTCGGAGCTCCCGAGAGCTGCCTCGAGATGGTGGACCGTCTGTGTGCGATAGGCGTGGACGAGTTGGCGTGCCTGATCGACTTCGGTATTCCCACGGAGACAGTGCTCGCCAACCTTCCTCGACTCGATCGGCTGAGGGAGCTCGCCATGACGCGCAGGAGTGCGCGCGCCGCGTCTTCCACTCACGAATCGCCTGGCGAGACGGATACCGGTACGGGTACGAATTACTCCATCGCATCGCTCATCGCGCGGCACGGCGTGACGCACGTTCAGTGCACACCGTCGCTGGCCGGGATGCTCGTGCACGATGGTGAAGCGGCCGCGGCGCTTCGCTCGGTGCGCAACCTCCTCGTGGGAGGCGAGGCATTTCCCGTGGCGCTGGCCGGGAAGCTGCGCGAGCTCGTTCCCGATGGGCGCATCCTGAACATGTACGGCCCCACGGAAACGACCATCTGGTCCACGACGCACGAGCTTCGGCCGAGCGACGACACCGTTCCGATCGGAACGCCAATCGCGAACACGCTGCTCTACATCGTGGACGAGATCGGGAATCCCGTGCCTGCCGGGGTCACGGGTGAGCTGCTGATAGGCGGCCGCGGGGTGGTGCGTGGATACCTGAACCGCCCCGATCTCACGGCAGAGCGCTTCATACCGAATCGATTCCGGGGCGGTGACGGCCGCCTCTATCGAACCGGTGATCTGGCGCGGCATCGTCCGGACGGATCGGTGGAGTACGTGGGTCGCGTGGATCAGCAGGTGAAATTGAGGGGGCATCGCATCGAGCTCGGTGAGATCGAAGCAACGCTGCGCAAGCACCCGTCGGTACGCGAAGCCGCCGTCGTGCTGCGCGAGGACTCGGAGGGCGATCAGCGCATCGTCGCCTACCTGACCGTCAGCGGAACGCTTGCGCCGAAGGTGGATGAGCTGCGGCGCCACGTCGGGACGCAGCTTCCCGATGTGATGATCCCCGCGGCCTGGGTGGTGCTCGACGCTCTTCCCCTCACGCCAAATGGGAAGATCGACCGTAAGGCGCTCCCCGCTTTGGTGGCGATGGAACCGCGTTCCACCGCGGAATACGCGCCGCCCCGGAACGAGGCCGAGGAGGCGATCCAGGATGTGTGGCGCGAAGTGCTGAAGCTGGAGAGGATCGGGACACAGGACAACTTCTTCGAGCTCGGCGGCCACTCGATCCTCGCCATACACGTGATCAATCGGCTGCGAACCCGACTTCGGCGCGACCTGACCATGACGGACATGTTCACCTATCCGACCATCCGCTCCCTGGCGGAGCACCTGGAAGGCGTCGATGGCGTGAGTGCGCCGGCGTGACCGGCGGCTGGGCCGCTACAGGGGATGCAGTCGTCGAGTCGCTCTGGACGGAGGGGCCGATGCAGCCGGTGCTCGGCCCCGATGACGTGCACGTGTGGAGCATCGCGCTCGAGCCGCCGAGCGATGGGCTGTCGTCGCTCGTTCGAGTGCTCTCGGAGGAGGAGCGTGCGAGGGCCGACCGGTTCTTCGCAGAGGCGGATCGTGCCGCCTTCATCACGGGCCATGCGCGCCTGCGGAATATCCTGGCGCGATATCTCGATATCGAACCATCCGCGATTCGCTTCGAGACCAACTCCTTCGGCAAGCCGCGTCTCGTTGCCGGCGCGGCCGACAGGGAGGTCCGCTTCAACTTCTCGCACTCCGGCCGGCTGGCTCTCTGCGCGGTATCGCGCGGCAGGGAAGTCGGGGTGGATGTAGAGCGCGTAGAGTCGTCCGGATCGCTGGCGGAGATCGCCAATCGCTACTTCTCTTCGCGAGAGGCAGCCGCGCTCGTGTCGCTTCCACCCGATCAGCAGTGCGATGCGTTCTATGCCTGCTGGAGCAGGAAGGAGGCGTACGTCAAGGCGCGCGGGTGCGGGCTGTCGATCGATCTGGACAGCTTCGAAGTGTCGCTGGCTCCGGGCGAGCAGGACTCGCTCCTTGCCGACCGGAGCGCGCACGATGACCTCGCCTGGCGCGTGTGCGACATTTCGCCCGCGACGGGATACGCGGGGGCGCTGGCCGTGGAGGGGAAGTCCGTCGTGATCAGCCGCTTCCGCTGGAGCGGGGCAGGGTCACTTTCGGGCGTTCGCTGACGTCGTCGTTCCGCGGGGTGGCGAACGCCTGTGCGAGACAGACTCCGAGCCTCTCCGCGAGAGGCTCCGCGTGCGCGCTCGTCAACATGGTGACGTGGGATCCGGGCACGTCCACGACCTCGACACCGCCGAGTGCCAGGTGCTCCCACGCCGCCGCGAGCTGTTCGTCGTCGCCTCCCCTGATGGCGGCCTGGAAGAGCGTCACTCGCCCGCGGTACGGCTGCGGACGATAGCTCCGGAACGCCATGAGGCAGGATTCCTCGACGTTCCTGAGCACCGCTTCCAGCGAAAGTGCTCCAGCATTCCCGTTCGGGATCGTACGACGCCTGAGGCGCCATAGAGCGCTGCGCACTTTACCGACCTGTCGCAGCCCCAGTGCGCGAAGATAACGCAGAATCTCCCCGGGCGAGCGTGTACGCATGGCGCGCACGTGGTAGGCGAGCACGCCCAGCTTCTGCTTCACGAGGGTCCGCACTCTGCTGCGTTCGAGCGTCCATTGGGCATGGGTAGGGCAACTGTCGAACAGGGCGACCAACGCGACGCGTTGCCCTTCCGCCTCGAGCTGACGGGCCATCTCGTAGGCTACCGTTCCTCCGAAGGAGAGGCCGCCGAGCGCGTAGGGACCACGTGGCCGGAAGGCGCGCAACTCCGCGTTGTAACTGGCGGCCATCTCCTCCACGGTCGTAGCGGGTGCTTCCCGTCCATCCAGTCCTTTCGCCTGGAAAGCGTAGCACGGCTGGTCCGGTGCCAGGTGACGAAGGAGGTTGCCATAGCCTACGACGTTGCCGCCCACCCCGTGCACGAGGAAGAGGGGTGGCCTGGCGCCGCCTTCCCGGAGTGTCACCAGAGAGGTCCACCCCCGGGTTTTTGCGTTCGCTTGCAGCATGATCGCCAGCTCCTCGATCGTGGGCGCAGCGAAGAGGGCCGCCAGGGGCAGCCGCTCTCCGAACATCACCTCGATCTCGCTGAACAGCCGGGCCACCAGCAGCGAGTGGCCGCCCAGATGGAAGAAGTTGTCGCGTACTCCGATCGGCTCGACTCCGAGCGTCCTCTCCCAGAGCGCGACGAGGCGTGCTTCCACCTCGTCTCGCGGAGCCAGATACATCTCCGACGCGCCGACGTCGCTCCTCGTCGCGTTCGGCAGAGCGCGGCGATCGACCTTCCCGGCAGGCGTCAGCGGGAATCTCTCGAGCTCGACCACGGCCGATGGGATCATGTACGAGGGGAGGCGCTGCCTCGCGAACTCGAGAAGCTCGGAACGTGCAAGCTCGCTCCCTTCGCGTTTCACCACGTATGCGACGAGCATCTTCTGGCTCTCCGCGTCGTCGCGAAGAGCCACTACGACATCGCGCACAGCCGGATGCTCGCGCAGTGTGGCCTCGATCTCGCCCGGCTCGATGCGGTAGCCGCGAAGCTTGATCTGGTGGTCGATGCGGCCTATGAACTCGAGAATCCCGTCTGCGCGCCAGCGTACGCGATCTCCAGTCCGATAGAGCCGGACCGCCGGCTCCGGGGCAAAGGGATGGGGGACGAAGCGCTCCCGCGTCAGCTCCTCGCGTTCGTGGTATCCGCGCGCCACACCCGCACCGCCTATGTAGAGCTCGCCCGGGACGCCGGGGGGAAGAAGCTCTCCGTGACGACCGAGCACGTAGAGCTCCGTGTTCGCCAGGGGGCGGCCGATCGGAACGATGTCGGCCTCGTCGCACGGGCCGGCACGGCGCGCCTCCAGCGCGTACGCCGTCGACCAGATGGTGGTCTCCGTGGGGCCGTACATGTTCCACACCCGGCATCCAGCGGTGAGCAGGTGGGTGGCCATCTTCCACGTCAGCGGCTCGCCGCCGCAGAGCACCTTCAGTCGCGCTCCGTCGCGCCACCCGGATGCCAGGAGAAGCTGCCACGTCGCTGGCGTAGCCTGCATGATCGTAGCGCCGCTCTCACGCAGCAGCGTGGCCAGCCGCTCTCCATCGGCTGCTGTTTCGCGACTCGCCAGCACCACTCGCGCTCCCGTCACCAATGGGAGCCAGATCTCGAGACCCGCGATGTCGAAGGAGAGCGTGGTTACCCCCAGCAGAACGTCCTCGCGTCCCGGCTCCAGGAGGTTCTGCGCGGCGGAGATGAGGTTCGCGAGAGCGCCATGCGTGATTTGGACGCCTTTGGGCCGCCCCGTGGAGCCGGAGGTGTAGATGACGTAAGCGAGGTCCGATGCTGCGACGTCCGCCCGCAGTCCCGCGGCGACACCGCGCGCGCTGTGGCGCCAGTCCTCATCCAGATCGACGATGGTGCCCGGGAAGTCGGGGATGCGACTGGCGACGTTTCTCTGAGTGAGCAGAAGCCGCGTTCCGCTGTCGGAGATCATCATTGCGAGTCGCTCGGCCGGGTACATGGGGTCGAGAGGGAGGTAGGCCCCACCGGCCTTCAGGATCGCCAGCAGCCCGGTCATCATCTCGACGGAACGCTCCGTCGCGATGCCGACGATCACGTTCGCACCTACTCCCATCGCGCGCAGCCGATCGGCGAGCAGCTCGGCGCGTTCGTCGAGCTCGCCGTAGGTGATGCTCTCGTCGCCCACCACCAGCGCAGTCGCGCCGGGATCGCGGCGGGCCATGGCTGCGACCAGCTCGTGGACGCACCGGCCATCACTCGCGACGCGCTCACCACGGCTCCATTCCGCGAGCAAGAGGTAGCGCTCCATCTCGGTGAGGAGCGGCAGCGTCGAGAGGGGAAGTGCGGGGGATTCGACCGCGCCGGCGAGCAGAATGCGATAGTGCTCCAGCATCAGCCGCATCCGCTCCGCATCGAACAGCTCGCTGGCGTACTCGAGCACGATACGGATTCCGTCCGGCTCGTCCCAGGCGAAGAGCATCGTATCGGTTATCGCCGCTCCCGTACCCAGGTCGCGCCGGCTCACCGTGATGCCTGGGATGGAGAGCGCGCTGTCCATCGAGGGCTGCGGCGCGAAGATAGACTGGACGAGGGGCATCCTGGTCCCCACCCGCTCCGGCCGCAGCTCCTGCACCAGGCGCTCGAATGGAAGCACCTGATGATCGTACGCAGCGAGCGTGACCGACCTTACACGAGCCAGCAGATCGCGGAAGGATGGATCGCCAGATGCATCGACGCGCAGGACCAGCGTATTCAGAAAGAGGCCTATGAGCGGCTCCGTCTCGATGCGATTCCGGCCCGCGACGGGCACCCCGATTGTCAGGTCCTCCTGCGCGGTGTAGCGCGCCAGCAAAGCCGTCCAGCCGGCGAGGAGCGTCATCGTCACAGTCGCCCGCTCGGCGCGACTGAGCGTGCGGATCTCCCGGGAGAGACGGGAGGAGAGTTTCAGCTCCGCGCGCGCGCCGAGCGAATGGCGCGCACCCGCTCGCGGTCGATCCGTGGGCAGCTCCAGCGCGGCGGGTGCGGCCCGGAGCTGCTCAGTCCAGTATGCCAGGTCGTGTGCCATGCGGTCGTCGTCGAGCTCGAGGCGCTGCCGTGCGGCGTACTCGTGATACTGCAGCGGGAGGGGAGGGAGCGAGCACTCCTCTCCCCGAGAGAGCGCCGTGTACAGCGATCCCAGCTCCCCGAGGAACACATTCATCGACCAGCCGCCCTCGGACACGATGTGGTGCATCGTGATGACGAGCACGTGCTCGTGCGGCGCCAGCCGGAGGAGGAGCACACGCAGGAGCGGACCGCGCACGAGGTCGAATGGTGTGGCCGCTTCGATCGATGCCAGCCTACCGGCGACCGCCGCCCTCTCCGCCTCTGGCACCTGCTGGATGTCGCGCAGCTCGCAGCGCAGGTGCAACGATGGCGCGACAAACTGTTGTGGCGCGTCGTCAACTAGGCCGAAGGTCGTTCGAAGAACGGCATGTCGACGGATGATCTCATTGACGGCACGCTCGAGGAGCTCGAGATCGATGTCGCCATGCAGGTGCAGCGCGATCGGTACGTTGTAGGCGGGGACTTCGGGCTCCAACTGGTGGAGAAACCAGAGCCGCTCCTGCGCGAACGAGAGGGGAGCCGCCAGTACCACCCCTGTACGTGTGGCTGCGGCGCTCGTCGCACGGTTTTCGAGTGGAGCCGAGCCGTTGCGGAAGGGATCTTCGTCGACTGCGATCCGCGTTGCCATCCCGGGCGCCCCCACGGGCTAGATACACGCCAACGTGCCAGCACTCGCCCCCGCACTGAAGCGCTTCGCGGAAGCTCGCGTCAGCGGAAGTGCAGATTACTTGCCAGCGCTGGAGGGGAGGTGCGGGCGTGGCACTGTCTTATCGACGGCGTGGCTTTGGGGGGAGGGGCTCGCGTCGGTAGCGGTTCGAGCCGCGACCGGTTCTCCCACTCGCGGGGCTCACACGTTGAAGCGAAAGAGCATCACATCCCCGTCGCGCACCACATACTCCTTCCCCTCGCTTCGCACGACGCCCTTTTCGCGCGCGCCCTTCCATCCACCGTTCGCGATGAAGTCATCGTATGACACCGTCTCCGCGCGGATGAAGCCACGCTCGAAGTCGGTGTGGATCACACCGGCGGCCTTCGGCGCGGTGTCGCCCTTGTGGATGGTCCAGGCGCGCACTTCCTGCTCGCCTGCGGTGAAGTACGTCTCGAGGCCGAGGAGTGCGTACGATGCACGGATGAGTCGGTCGAGCCCCGCGCTCTCGATCCCCAGCGTCTCCAGGAACTCGCTGCGGTCCGCGGGCGGAAGCTCGGCGAGCTCGGCCTCGATCCGGGCGGAGAAGGGAACCACCTCGGCGTGCTCCCCGCTCGCGCGCACCGCCTCGCGCAGCGCGCGCAGATGCGGACCCTCCTCTCCCGAGAGCTCCGCGTCGCTCACGTTGGCCGCGTACAGCACCGGCTTCACAGTGAGGAGCGTGAGCGGCGCGAGGAGCGCGCGCTCGTCGTCGCCGAGGCGCGCCTCCCAGAGCCCGCGTCCCTCGCTCAGAAGCGCGAATGCTTTCTCGAGGACGGGAAGCTCCGCCTGCGCTTCCTTGTCCGCCGACTTCGCGGCGCGTCGCACGCGATCGAGCCGCTTTTCAACCGTCGCCAGGTCAGCGAGCGCCAGCTCGAACTCGATCACCTCGCGATCCCGCACCGGGTCGACGCTCCCCATCACGTGTAGCACGTCGGGATCGTCGAAGGCCCTCACCACGTGTACGATCGCGTCGGTCTCGCGGATGTTGGCGAGGAACTTGTTCCCCAATCCCTCGCCGCTCGATGCTCCCTTCACGAGCCCCGCGATGTCCACGAACTGCACGACCGCCGGCACCACTCGCTTCGGCTCCACGATCGCGGCCAGCTTCGCGAGCCGCTCGTCGGGCACTTCGACGATGCCCACGTTCGGCTCCACCGTACAGAAGGGATAATTGGCCGCATCGGCCCCAGCCGCCGTCAGTGCATTGAAGAGCGTCGACTTGCCGACGTTGGGAAGGCCTACGATTCCGAGGGAGAGCATGTATGAAAGTTAAGAGAAAGCAGCAGCGGAAAGCGGGGAGTGCGGGGTGGGGGGGACTGCGAGGGTTCAGGAGGCAGGGTTCAGGGTTCAGGTACTACAGTTGGAAGGGAACAGGGAACTGCACACCGCCCGAGTCATCCCCGCACAAGCGGGGATCCATGTTCAATCCGGCTAACATGGATCCCCGCTTACGCGGGGATGACCTATGGAATGGATCCCCGCTTGCGCGGGGATGACGTATGGAATGGATCGCCGCTTACGCGGGGATGACTCGAGCGGTAGGCGCAGTTCCTGAACCCTGAACCCTGCCTCCTGAACCCTCGCACTCCCCGCCCTGCACCCTCTAGCCCCTTCTGTCGTCTGATTTCTTTATGAGATGAACCACGGCGCCAGGACCAAGCTCACGACGGACATGAGCTTGATGAGGATATTCAGGCTCGGACCCGACGTGTCCTTGAAGGGGTCGCCCACGGTGTCACCGACGACGGCGGCGCGGTGGGCGTCGGAGCCCTTGCCGCCATGCACGCCGCTCTCGATCAGCTTCTTGGCGTTGTCCCAGGCGCCGCCGGCGTTGGCCA
>JBIQMO010000051.1:0-20868 GCA_044463245.1 Gemmatimonas aurantiaca | reverse complement strand
TGAGCGGCTTCCCCATCTCGCGCGTCATGAGATCCGCGATCTCATCCTTGCGGCGAACCATGATGTCGCCGGCCTTCCGGATGACGTCGCCCCTCGCCGGTGCCGGCGTGCGCCGCCAGATCTCGAAGCCGCGCTGCGCCGACTCGATCGCACGCTCCGCGTCCTCCTTCCCCGACTTCGGGAAGCGCCCGATGACATCCGATGTGTCAGCCGGATTGACGTTGTCGAAGTACGCACCCGTCGTCGGCTCCGTCCACTTGCCCGCTATGAAGTTCTTGAATGTTTTCATGACGTTGGTAAAAGTGGTGAGCTATGGTCCCGGCGAAAAGTAGTCCAATGTCCGCGCGAGTGCGCGGCTCGTCCGGGGGGGCATGGTCCGGGCTCATCGAGGGGGCTGCATCATCGCGCTGGGCCGTAACTGCGCACGCGGAGGTCGCGGAGGGAACGGCGAGAGGACGCGGAGAAAACCGTTACGGGCCGGGATCGCGATCCTGATACCGGCCGCGTCGCGCGGTCGGGGCTCCTCTAGGGGAGGAGCGCAGAGAACGCGGAGAAAAACGAGAGAACGCAGAGAAAACCCGTAAGGCGAGATCTCGAATGAGGGGCCTTTGGGGGAACTGCTCCCGCAGATGGAGCCCTGCTCAGGTAGGCAGGACTCCAAGCGCGGGAACAGTTCCCCCTTTTTCTCCCGGCCGCTTGCACGCGCTAGCTGACCGTGCAGCACTCTCTGCGTTCTCTCTGCAGTTCTCTGCGTTCTCCGCGTTCCTGCTCTTCAAGGAGCCCGGACTCTAATCTGCAGTCGGTATCAGGATCGCGATGCTCGCCCCCACAGGCCGTTCTCCGCGTCCTCTCGCAGTCCCCTCCGCGACCTCCGCGTGCGCAGTTAAGACGAGATGAACTGAGCCCCCACGACGAACCCGGACCAGCCGCACCGAACCCTACTCACACATCCATATCGCCGGATGCTGTGCATTGGGAATCGCATACCCGATACGCGGCAGGATCTCGGTGGCGCCCAGGATCACTCCCCACACGATGAGGAGAAGCGAGAGAACGTGCGCCTGGCCGGAGCGGTGGCGCCAGCTCCAGACGGATGACCAGACGCCGGCCACCACGACCATCGAGGCGGCGCCGAGGTACCCGAAGAGACCGACGCCGCAGCGCGCCGAGTACGGCCAGAAGAGCATCCCCACGCCCAGCGCCACGGCGAGCACCAGGCGGGCCAGGACGCCGAGAGTGGTGGTCTTGCGCCGCTCCTCCTTCACCTCCTGCTTGCGAGCGCCGCGCACGGCGGGAGATGGCTGACGGGCGGAATCGTCGGGGAGAAGCGCTTCGTCCGAGATGCCCTCGAGCGCGCGATCTACCTGCGCCAGCTGCTTGTCCCACTTGGTGGAGTCCATGGGTCCTCCATCCTCTCCGGGTGAATCGTTACGCGCGCTCGCGGGTGAGGCCGTAGCGTTCGATCTTCTTGTAGAGATTCGAGCGGGGCATGTCGAGGATGCGCGCGGTCTCCGACACGTTCCACTCGTTCTCCCTCAGCTTGCCGAGCAGGAAGCTCCGCTCGGCGGCGTCCTTGAACTCCTCGAAGGTCGCGCAGTCGGCGAGCGAGCCGATGCTCGTCTGCTCGGCAGAGCGCTGCCCCACCATACGATCTACGTCGGCGGCGGTGATGGTGTTTCCGGGCGCGAGGATCAGGAGCCGCTCCACCGTGTTGCGCAGCTCGCGCACGTTGCCCGGCCAGTCGAGCGCCGCGAGCCGCTCCACCGCGTCCGACGCCACGATGCGCGGCGTCATCCCCTCCCGTGACGAGAGGAGCGCGACGAAGTGCGCGACGAGGAGAGGGATGTCCTCGCGCCGCTCGCGCAGCGCCGGAACGGAGAGCGGAACCACGTTCAGCCGGTAGTACAGATCCTCGCGGAAGCGACCATCGGCGATCTCGCTCTCGAGGTTCTTGTTGGTCGCGGCGATGACTCGCACGTCCACCGACACCGGCTTGGCGCCGCCGATGCGCGTCACCACGCCATCCTCCAGCACGCGCAACACCTTGGCCTGGGCGGAGAGACTCATGTCCGCGATCTCGTCCAGGAAGAGCGTGCCGCCATCGGCCTGCTCGAACTTTCCCGCACGGTCGGCTACCGCACCGGTGAAGGACCCCTTCACGTGACCGAAAAGCTCGCTCTCTATCAGCTCGCTCGGGATCGCCGCGCAGTTCACCTCCACGAATCCGGCGCCGCTTCCCTTCCGCCCCGAGAGGCGATGGATCGCGCGCGCCACGAGCTCCTTGCCCGTACCGTTCTCGCCGGTGATCAGCACGCGCGCCGGCGTGGGCGCCACGAGCTCCACCTTCTCTATGAGCGCGCGGATCGCGAACGACCTGCCGACGATCTCGTAGCGCGACTCGATGCTCTCGCGCAACCGGCTGTTCTCCTCGCGGAGGTTGGCGGTCTGCAGCGCGTTGCGCACGGTGAGCAGAACGCGATCGGTGTCGAGCGGCTTCTCGAGGAAGTCGTACGCGCCGAGCTGCGTCGCCTCCACTGCAGTCTGGATGGTACCGTGTCCGCTGATCATCACCACCACCGCCGCTCCGTCCAGCTCCCTGATCCGCTTGAGCGCCTCGAGCCCGTCCATCCCGGCCATCTTCACGTCCATGAAGACGAGATCCGGATGCCACCGCTCGAAGTCGGCTATCGCATCGGACGCGTTCCCCACGGCACGCACCTCGTACCCCTCGTATTCGAGGAGCTGGCCGAGCGCGGCGCGAATTCCCTTCTCATCATCGGCGATAAGAATACGGCGACTCATTGCACTGTCTTGTAGAGCGTGATCTTTCCCTTCTCGATGCGTACATCGGCGATGAAGTCCGGCACCAGCATCGGCAGCGCGTCGTCGGCGAGGCCGGGTGGACGCGATCCGTGCTCGGCGCGACGGAGCAGCCGCGCGATCATCGGCGACGGCACCGACATGTCGCGGATGCGCAGCTCCTTCACTCTGTACACCGCAAGACCGGGATCGACGATGGCGAGCGTCCCTCCGAAGACTACCGGCTCCGCTTCACCGAAGAAATTTCCCAGCGGTCCGAGCTCGCCGCGTCCGCCGAAGTCGGAGAGGCGGACCTGTGCGCGAATCCAGAGCTGCCGGTCGATGACGGCGGCCTCCACATCCTTCGAGGAAGGCGGAAGCTGCTTCGATAGCTCCGAGAGCACGTAGGCGGTGAGGTCGCCCGGCTGCAGGTTGGTGAACACCGGGCCCGATCTGGTACCGAGCTTCGCGACCGCCCCCTTCGCGCGCGCGGCGCCCTCGGGCGTCGCCGGCTGCCACACCACCGTCGACGCGGAGTCCGACACGGCGCCCGCGGCCGTCCCCTTGTGTAACAAGGGGAGCCAGTCCGCACGGAACCACCACGCCGCCGCGGCAACCACCACGACGAGCACCAGGCATCCCAGTCCTCGCAGGCACCCCATCGCTCACGCCCTCCCGAGCGGGATGCCAGCCACCACGCCGTAGCGCGCCCCACTCGGGAGCAGCCGACTTTCCATGATGTCCACGCTTCTCGCCTCCACCGTAGCAGACCATGCGACCGCGCGCGCGGCGGCCGCGAGCGTGCGTGCCGCGTCCGCGTGTAACGGAGTGCGCGCGCGCCCCAGAGTTATGTGCGGCCTGAACGCGCGTGCGTCGCGCTCGTACCCGAGCTCCTCGCACATGCGAGCGAGATCGTGCTGGAGGAGCTCCAGCCTGGGATCCGCTGCCACACCCAACCATACGATGCGCGGCGATCGAAGGTTCGGGAATGCTCCGAGCCCGCGCAGCTCGAGCGTGACCGGCGCGTGCCGCGCGGCCTCGCGTGCGAGCGCTGCCCTCAGCGGCGCCACCGACTCCTCGGGCTGGTCACCCAGGAACTCCATGGTGAGATGCAAACGCTCCTCGGTCACCCACGACAGTCTGGGAGCGGCCTGGCGCATCGGAGCCGTCGCATCGACGATCGCGCGGCGGACCTCCGTTGGGAGGTTAATCGCTATGAACAGCCGCACCGCCGTTCCGTACAACCGTCACCTCGAGGGCGAGGTGGGTGAAGCCGTGCTCGGATGCGAGGGACAGCGCGCGTGCACGAAGCGAGGGATCGCGAAGCGGCGCGGCATCGCCTTCGAGCACCAGGACCGCGAGCGCGCCGCGCGCTTCCACCCGGCCACGGAGGCCCAGCGTGGCCAGCGCCTCGCGTAGCGACTCCGCGCTCAAACGCTGCTCACTCCACTCAGCACGTTCAGCGATCCGGATCGGAAGCCTCCGAGGTCCACCGCCACGCGCGCGAAGCCGGCGGCGGCCACCGCTTCGCTCAATGCCATCAGCCTCGCTGGCTCGAGCCACTCATCGAGCTCTCCCCGATCGAGCTCCACGCGCGCGAGCTCGCCGTGGTGCCGTACCCGGAGATCGCCCAGCACCCCCAGCTTGCGCAGCGCCTCCTCGGCGCGCTCCACCTGGCGCAGGCGCGGTGCCGTGACCGGAGTACCGTACGGCAGTCGCGAGGAGAGGCAGGGCGATGACGGCTTCGCCCAGGTCGGGAGTCCACGCAGGCGGGAAAGGTAGCGGATCTCGGCCTTGGTGAGTCCCGCCTCCGCGAGCGGCGAGCGCACCGCGTGCTCGGCCGCCGCCAGCTTACCAGGCCGCCAGTCGGAACGATCGTCGGCGTTGGAGCCGTCTACGATCGTGGTGAAGCCGCGCTCGCGCGCCACGCGCTCCAGGAGCATCCAGAGCTCCGACTTGCAGAAGTAGCACCGGTTGACGGGATTGGCCGCGTAGCGGGGGTCGTCCATCTCGTGCGTATCGATCTCGAGGACGGGGAGGCCGACCTGGTCGGCCACTTGGCGCGCCATGGCCCATTGCGCCGCGGGGTACGACGGGCTCCTTCCGATCACCGCGAGCACCTGGTCGGGGCCCAGCGTCTCTACAGCGATACAGCCGAGGTAGGCGGAGTCTACACCACCGCTGAAGCCGAGCAGAACAGGAGCACGGTCGCGGAGCCAGGTCGCCAGCGCTTCCTCCTTCCGGCGTGCGGAGAGCGCGTGCTCGGTTTCGATCGTCTCGTCCATGCGCCAAAGTAGCCGCCAGCCGGCGAAGTGCGGAAGGGCGCGACGTCGCAAGTGTCTCGTGCAGGGGGAGAGTCCTGACGGGGTCGCGGCGCATCGGTGCAGTGATTGCAGATGAGCCGGTACGGGTTGGCGACCTACCGCCAGCCCGTACTTCGGTCCACGCCCCAGTACCATGTCGAGCTGAACCGTTGCGCTTGGTTCTCCGTTCACGGTACTCGCGAAACCGTTGGCTCCTCGTGCCCGCAGGAGGTCCGTAATGTCCCGTCGCATCCTGTACAGTTCCGAGGTCCGTTCGTGGAGAGGTTCGGGTGACGTGCCCGCGAGCGAACTAGCCGATCCCCCGGCACTCACCCCCCATGGCAAGCGTTCAGCGATCGTTCGAACCGCCGCGGCCGCAGCGCTTGCCGCGGTACTCTGTGCTCCCCCGGGTCTGGGAGCTCAGGCTGGATCGATGCAAGGTCAGACGGTGCCGCCCGGCGGGAACGACAGCAACTGGGTGAGCCCCGCACGCACCTACCAGGGAACGCGTTGGAGCCCGCTCAAGCAGATCACCGTGGACAACGCGTCGAACCTCGAGGAGGTGTGGAGCTACACCACCGGGCTCAAGGACGGTCACGAGGGCCAGCCGCTCGTCGTGGACAACACGATGTACATCGTCACGCCCGTCCCGAACAAGCTCATCGCCTTCGACCTTACCAAGCCCGGGCCGGCGGTGAAGTGGGAATTCAGTCCTCCCATCGATGCCTCATCGTACGGGAAGGCGTGTTGCGACACGGTGAATCGCGGCGCTTCGTACGCCAATGGACTGATCATCTTCAACGTGCTCGACAACCATACCGTGGCCGTGGATGCCAAGACCGGCAAGATGGTATGGCGTACGAAGCTGGATAATGTGGAGACCGGCTCCACGATAACCATGGCCCCACTCGTCGTCGGCAACCGCGTGATAGTCGGCAACAGCGGAGGTGAGCTCGGCGTCAGGGGGTGGATCGCCGGCCTGGATGTGAAGACCGGCAAGCTCGCCTGGCGCGCCTACCACACGGGGCCCGACAAGGACGTCCTCATCGGCCCCAACTTCAAGCCCTACTACAAGTCGATGCAGGGGAAGGACATGGGCATGAAGACGTGGGAGGGCGACCAGTGGAAGCTCGGCGGGAGCACCGCGTGGGGTTGGGTCACCTACGATCCCGAGACGAAGCTGATCTTCTACGGCACGTCCAACCCCGGCGTGTGGAACCCCGACATGCGCCCCGGCGACAACCTCTGGTCCACCACCATCTTCGCGCGTGATCCCCAGACGGGTCAGGCGAAGTGGGCGTACCAGATGGGGCCGCACGACATGTACGACTACGATGGTGTGAACGAGAGCATCGTGGCCGACATCCCGATGAACGGCCAGACGCGCAAGGTCATAATTCACACCGATCGTAACGGCTTCATCTACACGATCGACCGCACGAACGGCCAGGTGCTGGTGGCGGAGAAGTTCCAGCCGACCAACTGGGCCACGAAGATCGACCTGCAGACCGGACGCCCGGTGGAGGTTCCCGAGAAGGCGACGCACCAGGGGAAGCTCACCAAGGACATCTGTCCATCGGCGAGCGGTGCCCGTGACCAGCAGCCCGCGTCGTACGACCCGCAAACGCACCTCATCTACACTCCCGCCACGAACCTCTGCATGGATTACGGCGGGATCGAGACGAAGTACATCGCCGGCGCGGCTTACGTGGGCGCGGCGGTGAGGATGTACGCCGGTCCGGGCGGCAACGACGCGCGCGGCGAGTTCCTGGCGTGGGATCCCGCCACTGGCAAGAAGGTGTGGGGGATCAAGGAGAAGTATCCGGTGTGGGCCGGCGCGCTCTCGACCGCTGGAGGCGTGATCTTCTACGGCACGATGGACGGGAACTTCAAGGCCGTCAGCAGCAAGGACGGGAAGGAGCTCTGGAAGACGCACTTCGAGTCGGGCGTGATCGGCAATCCGATGACGTACATCGGACCGGATGGCAAGCAGTACGTCGCCGTCTACTCGGGTGTGGGCGGCTGGATGGGCGCCATCGTGCCCGGCGACCTTTCCACGGACGATCCGTGGGCCGCGCTGGGAGCGGTCGGCGCGGTGCCCGACCTCAAGCAGGATACGAAGCCGGGCGGGGCGCTCCACGTCTTCGCGCTCAAGGGATCGTGATGACCGAGCAAGGCACGAGCGAGCGTCGCGTGGAGCGGCGCGATCGGTGGTCCGGTCACCGGATCGGCCGGCGCGGGATCGCGCTGGCCGCCGGAACGGCCCTGTTCGCCGCCGCCCTCGCGGCATCGCCCGCGCGCACCCCACGCGAATTCCGCGTGTGCTCGGACCCCAACAATCTCCCGTTCAGCAACCGGCAGGAGGAGGGCTTCGAGAACAGGATAGCGGAGCTCTTCGCCCGCGATCTGCACACGTCGGTGACGTACGACTGGCTCGCGCAGCAGCGCGGCTTCTCGCGCAAGACGCTGAAGACGGGGGCGTGCGATGTGATCATGGGCGTGCCCGCCCACTACGATCCCGTGCTCACCACGAAGCCGTACTACCGCACCACGTACGTCTTCGTGTACCGCACCAAGGATGGTCCGCGGGTGACGTCGTTGGACGATACGGTACTCAAGCACGTGAAGATAGGGATCCACGTGATCGGGGATGACTACGAGAATCCGCCGCCGGCCCAGGCGCTGGCGCTGCGCGGAATCATCTCCAACGTGAAAGGTTATCGAATGGTGGATGATTACTCCAAACCGAACCCGCCGTCGCACATCATCGATGCCGTGGCGCACGGAGACATCGACGTCGCGATCGTGTACGGTCCGTTCGCCGGCTACTTCGCTCCGAAGGAACCGGTGAAGCTCTCGGTCGTGCCGCTCTCGCAGGAGGTGGACCCGCTCTCGGGATTTCCATTCACCTACGAGATCGCGATGGGGGTGCGCAAGGACGACCCCCAGCGCGCCGCGCTGCTCGACTCGCTGATCGACCGCGAGCGGCCTGCGATTGACAGCATCCTGAAGAGTTACGGTGTTCCGATGCTGCCGGTGAACGCCACGCGGTCCACGGCTTCGGGAAAGGAGTAGGCGCCAACCAGAGCACCAACGATGCACTGTCAACGGAGAGCATCTATGCTACTTGCAAAGAGGATGATTCCAGGAGTGGTGGGTGCGGCGCTCGTCGCCATGGCGCTCGGCGCCTGCAAGGCGAAGGAGAATCAGGCCACGGCCGGCACCACCGGTGAAGGCGGCTCCGCTGCCGGAGTCGAGAACGTGGCTTTCCATCCTTTCGAGGGCGACCCGACGCAGGCCAAGCGCGGCCGCTATCTCTTCATCGAGTACAACTGCTACGGCTGCCATGGCGGCCTGGCAGGTGGCGCGATGGGACCGAGCCTCCGCGACACCGTATGGAAGTACGGCGGCACCGACGAGCAGATCCACGCTTCGATCGCGGATGGACGCCCCCTGGGTATGCCTTCGTGGAAGGGGATGCTGTCCGACGCCCAGATCAAGGACATCATCGCCTACATCCGCTCTATTCGTACCACCGCCGAGCCGAAGTTCTTCTTCATCGGGGCGATGAAGGATTCGCTCAACATGCAGTAGCGCTCGGAGAAGAGCAGACATTACTGAATGTCGAACCAAGCAAAGAGGCCCGGACGGCGCTGCCGTCCGGGCCTCTTTGCTTGGTTACAACCACTACCCGATCACACCGGGGGGCCGCCACCCATGACGACGAGCCTCACGCCGACGACGGCTTGCGACGGGATGTCGACCACGGGACCCGCGGCCGGGGGATCCGTCTCCGACAAGGGATCGTACGTGTTCGCGTTCAACGCGGTGGTCGCACGCACGAGCTCGCAGCTGTCAGCATCGGCACCGAAGAAACCAACCTCCGAGGCACCCGAAACGTCGCAGTCGCCCGCTGCACTGGCGTACGACGAAGAGCCGCTCACGATACCGTCGTCAGCAACCGCGCCGTAGAAGCGATTCCCGAGGTTCAGGGCTATGAGCATGGGCTGGTCTGGCCCGCCGGGCGACACGCTTCGGGAAACGGTGTACTGCCCGTTCCGGAGCATCGCGGCGAGATTCTCGATCCTCGATCTGGACGACGCCGAATTCCGCATGAGCGACACCGAGGTACGCCGGTCGGTGACCAATCCATCATCGGTCGTAAAGCCGGCAATGAAGACCGAATCGCCGCTGGTGTGCCGCCATCCCACGACGATGGCGGTCCGGTAGAGGACATCACCGGTCACCGAGTCACGCCCCTCGGCTACCAGGCTCGTGGTGTTGAAGCGATAGCTCCGGCCATCTATCGTGACGTTGCCAGGATTGACCGGAGCACCCGACGAAAGGCCCGCAATCGCCACCTGGAGCGCGATGACCCTGTAGAGATCCGAATCGGGATCGAACGAAGCGCTATCCGCCAGCGTCGCACTCATCTCGGAGATGATCTGCTGGTTGTTCGCGGTAGTCGGTCCCGCCGCCTTGTCGCTGCCGCAGGCAGCGAGCGTGATCGCCCCCGCCAACAGTGCCGTTACGCGCATGCCGCTCGTGGTAAGCATGGTGAGCTCAGGTTGAGGTGTCGTGATTCTGTACGTTGCAATAACGATCGAAGCACCGCCCCGGTCACGAACACCCGCGACGCTTTTCACGACACCGGCCTGTACCTCAGCGCCTCCGCGACGTGCGGCTCCGCCACCGCTCCGTCCTCATCCAGATCGGCTATCGTTCGCGCCACCCGCAGCACCCGGTGATACGCCCGTGCCGTGAAGCCGAGGCGCTCCGCCGCACTGGCGAGCAGCCGGAGCGCGTCCGCGCCGATGCGCATCGCCTGGCTGTCGACCCGCGCCGGCGCGTGCGCGTTGCACGATACGTTCGGCACGCTCGCGTATCGCGAACGCTGCCGCTCACGCGCGCGTTCCACTCGCTCGCGCACGCACGCGGAGCTCTCCTGCGAAGCCCGACGAGCACCGAGCTCCGATACCGGAATCCGGCCCACGTGCACGTGCAGATCGATGCGATCCGCCATCGGCCCCGAGAGCCGCGAGCGATAGCGCGCGATCTCGCTCGCCGCGCAGGTGCAGCGGCGAGTCGGGTCACCCGCCTGCCCGCACGGACAGGGATTCATCGCTCCCACCAGCGCGAAGCGCGCAGGAAATGCAACCGACCCGCCGGCGCGCGCGATGATCACGCTTCCGTCTTCCATCGGTTGCCGCAGCCCTTCGACCACGTGCCTGCGAAACTCGAGGAGCTCGTCCAGGAAGAGAACGCCGTTGTGCGCGAGACTCACTTCGCCCGGCCGCGGCGGGTTGCCGCCACCGATGAGCCCCGCATCGGAGATGGTGTGGTGCGGCGCGCGAAAGGGGCGCTCCGAGATCAGCGTGTTCCCGTTGGTGAGCAGTCCCGCCACCGACCGGATCGCCGTTACCTCGAGTGCCTCTTCCTCCTCGAACACTGGCAGAATCCCCGGCAGGCGACGCGCGAGCATCGTCTTCCCCGAGCCCGGCGGGCCGATCATGAGCACATTGTGCCCGCCTGCCGCGGCGATCTCCATCGCCCGCTTGGCGCTACCCTGCCCCGCCACATCGGCGAGGTCGAGCTGGCTCCCCACCGAACGAGGCCGGGAATGCTCCCGCGCGGGCGGGAAATCTCCTCCGCTCCGCAGCCACTCCGCCAGCTCAGCGAGCGTGGCTGGCGCGGCGAGCCGGACCGCGCTCACCAGGCTCGCCTCCGCCACGTTCTGAACCGGCAGCACCAGCGTCCGCCCTCCCGCCGCCACCAGGCGCGCCACGGGGAGTGCGCCGCGTACGGCCCGGACGCTCCCGTCGAGCCCCAGCTCCCCCACTACCACCAGCTCCCTCAGCCGATCGACGGGAATCTGTCCGTTCGCGGCCAGGATCCCCAGCGCTATCGGGAGGTCGAAAGCGGTCCCGTCCTTTTTCACGTCGGCCGGGGCCAGATTCGTCGTGATTCTGCGCGGCGGCACCTTGAAGCCGGAGTTGACCAGCGCCGCGCCCACCCGTTCCCTGCTCTCCCGCACGGAGCCGGCTGGCAGCCCGACGATGAACCACTGCGGCAGCCCAAAGGCGCAGTCCACCTCGACCGTGACGTCGTACGCCTCGATCCCGAGGACGGCTGCGGACTGGATGGCGGCGAGCATGTCCGGATAGTGGTGACGAGACCGTCCGGATGCGTCACCCTTCCGTTGCTCCGAGTCTCCTTCGAGCGCACGGTCCGACTCGCGCGTGGGACTGTTCGCCTGACCGGTATGGCGCGATTGCGATGCGCATCGCATCTTGCCGCATGGGCACTGGATGCATATGTTTGGTGCCCGGCGGATGCTTGCGATGCCGCTATTTCTTGCGGCACCATGCCGGCCTCTCGCAAGCTTCGTCGACCCCTTCAGCACCGTGCGCTCACGACCGGAGCGTGTATGACTAATCCCCCGGGTGATCTCCAGAGCCGCGCTCTCTCCCCTGAGTCGATCCGCCCACAGGTTACGCCTCCGTCGCCCTCCGCCGCCCACAGAGCGCGCGAGCGGCTCGCCAAGGCGGTCCTCGCCGCCTGCACGGTGCGACCGGACAGCGATGATGAGAGTGCGATGGAAGAGCTCCGAGCGTCGGTCGACAGCTACGTGGCGACGCTCCGCGAGGATGGCGCCACGGTGGAACGCGCCGTGATCGCCACCAAGGAGCTGCTCGCCGAGACGATGGGCGGTCCCAACATCCCGCCCGAGCGTAGAGCGCTGGCCGAGCAGGTGGTGAGCTGGGGAATCGACGCGTACTACGACGCGTCCCCTAGAGCCGACTGACCAGCGCCGCGCTTCAACGCGATATCGTCGTGAGGAAGTCGTCGAGACGCGCGGCCTTCGCCAGCGCGTCCACTGTGCGCATCACGCTGTCCGCCTTCAAGCTGTCGCCCCGTAGGTCGAGAACCTGCGCCAGCATCTCTCCGGTGATGGCGTAACCGAGTGGGATGCCCGCGGACGGCCTGTCGACCCACTCCCCCTCTCTGACCAGAGCGTCCGGTGCGCGGTAGACGCTGTCCCACAACGCCTCCGTGCGCGCGACGTCGAAGTAGCCCGATGGTGTGGCCAGTATCCCAGGTGCCGACTTCACCGAGTCGGGCATGAGCTTCTGCACCATCCCCTGCGTGAGCAGATACGGCCCGAGTCCGAGTCGCTGCGCGTAGCTCCCCGCGGAGAAATAAATGGGGCGTCCCGGGAAGGAGTCCATGATCATCCGCAGCACCACGAGCTGACCGCGGGAGATGTAGCCGGGGCCCACGCTCGCTACGAGATCGCCGTGCACGAAGCGCTGCGGCTCCCTCAGCGAGATTACCTGTGGTAGCGAGTCCGCCTCCGCGAGCGTGAGCTTCAGCGGCGGGCCGTCCGGCTTCGGCCACTGCCGGTCCCGATAGATCGACGGCCCGCTCGCCGCGTCGTACTCGTACACCGGCCGCCGGATGACCTGCCGGACGAACCAGTCCATGTCCACGTACGTGGTGACCGCGACGATCACATCTCTCCGCACACCCTCCACGGCCTGCGCGTACCAGAGGGGAAAGGTGTCGTTGTCCCCATTGGTGATGAGCACCGCGTACGGCTCGACGGAGTCGAGCAGGTCCACCGCCCAGTCGCGCGTGAAGGTCTCGCCGCGCCGCGACGCCTGGCCGGCATTCGTGAAAAGTGGGATCAGCGCCAGCACGAGCACAGGCGAGGCCGCGAGCCAGCTCCGCCCGGTGGGCAATGCGCCGCCGCCCCCGATCTTCGCGTCGCCGATCGCCCGACCCGCCAGCCGCGCCGCGCCCTGCCAGAGCGCGACGATTCCCAGCGCCGTCCACACGCTCCAGGCGGAGAAGGTCCACACGAAGAAGTAGTCGCGCTCCCTCGGCTCCCTCGCCACGCTGCGACCTAGCTCCGGCGCCTGACCCCACGAGTAGCGGAAGTTCAGGTAGAGCACGAGCAGAATGGTGAGCGTGAACATCAACGTGCCGAAGTACCAGAACGAGCGTCGGTCGCGCCTCCAGTGCTCGCGCGCTCCGGCCAGTCCGATCAGCAGAAACGTGACGGCGAGCGCGCTCTGAGCGACTCCGTAATCACCGTACGCGTCGCGCAGCCACTGCCACTTGAAGTACGTCCACAGGAGCCCGATCTGCGCGCCGATGGGCGCCTGGCGATCCAGGACCGACGGCTTGGCGTACTGCGTGCGCTGGACGTTGTCCCAGAGGCGCTGGAGGGTGAGATCGCTGAAGGTGCACGACGCCTCGAGCTCCATCGCGCAACCAGTGGGCTCGCCCTCGTTGAGCGGCGGAAAGTGCGCCGCGCGTATCGGCTCGAGGGCGAAGGGCGTGAGCCCGATCAGGAGCGCGCCGAGGCAGGCCAGCAGGAGCCGCCCGCGGAGGAGCGTGCGCGGCCTGAGCGCGAGAACCGCGACGCCCGTCGCCGGGATCACGAGGAAACCGGCCGGGTGGTTGGCGTAGCCCAGCCCGGCCAGGAATGCCACGAGCACGAGGAGGCGCGACGCGCGCGGCGCATCGGGCGCTTCCGACCAGCGCAGCATGATCCAGGTCACTACCGCGATGCCGAGCACGTTCACCGCATACACCTTCTCGGCCGCCACCGACTGGTTCCACACCGTGAACGACGTCGCGCCCGCGACAACGGCGACGAGTCCCCCAGCGATGCGCTGCCAGCGTCCCTCGAGCCAGCGCGACAGGATGCGCTCCGTCACGAGGAACCAGACCCCGGCCGAAATCGCCATCAGCAGCGCGACGAACATGTTGATGCGCGCCGCGTAGCTCACCGGAATCGGAAGCAGCCCGAAGGCGTGCCCCGCGAGCACGAAGAGCGGATTCCCGGGTGGGTGCGGGAGCCCGAGCACCTTTACCGCCGCGATGTACTCGCTCGTGTCCCACATCGCGGTGGTGGGAGCGAGGGTAGCCGCGTAGAGCGCGAACACGGCGAGCGACGCGATCGCCGCGATCCCGTACGATGGCGAGTACTCCGTGCGCGCGGTGGTCCCGGTCTTCTGCGCCGTGCGCTCGGCGCGCGTGATGGTGCTCAGGTGGAGTCGCCTCCCACCGGGGATGCGGGGAGCGGCGGTCTGGCGGACCTTCCGAGATCGATACTCTCACCTTCGACCCACTGCGTGTCGTCCACCACGAAGGCGTAGCGCGCGCTCTGCCGATCGAGCGCAACTACCGCCGTCCACACGCCGGAGCCGGCGCTGTCCATGAGCTGCGTGGCGGTGCGACTCCAGCCGTTGAAGTCGCCCGCTATCGCCACGCGTGCCGCGGTGGGCGCGTGGAGGACGAAGCGCACGAGCCGGAGCGTGTCATGAAGCGCGGAGCTCACCGTGTCCCCAAGCACAGTCGCTCGTCCGACGCTACCACCCAGCGCGGGCGCGAGCTGTGAACGCGACGAGAGGATCGACGGAGTGAGCGCCATCCAGGCCAGACTCGCGGCGATCGCCACCAGCGTGCCCGATACGGCGAGGCGGCGTCCCCGAGGGCGCGCGGCATCCGGCGCCCTCGCGATGATCGCGGCGGGCACGGCGGCCGCGCCGACCCCCGGCCGTGCCGCGGCACGGATTCGAGCCATGATCCGCTCGTGAAGATCCTCAGCGGGGTCGATGGGGCGACGCAGCTCCGCCGCCGCCCACTCCGGCACAAGGCCGGCGCGGTCATGCATTGGATGTCTCCATTAGAAGCTGACGGAGCCGCGCGCAGGCGCGCTGCACCCGCATTTTGAGCGCGGATACTCCGAGGCCGGTGATCGCCGACATCTCCTCGTAGGTGAGATCTTCCGCGAAGCGTAGAACCACCGCTTCGCGTTGGTCCGGCGTGAGCACCGCGAGCGCATGCGCCAGCTCGGCCCGGAGCGCACCTTCATCCGCACCTGCACCACTCGCCGGCGCGATCTCCCACTCCCACGCCGCGAGCGGCAGCTCGAGCCGCTGGCGGCGGGCGAGGAGGGTGCGGCACTGGTTTACCAGGATCCTGTAGAGCCACGCGGCGAACTTCTCGCGCTCACGGTAGCCGCCGAGGAAGCGGTAGGCGCGCAGGAACGACTCCTGAACCGCATCCTCGGCGTCTTCCCTGCTCCCCGTGATGTGCAGCGCCAGGCGCAGGCAGCGCTCCTGGTAGCGATCCACGAGCACGCCGAAGGCCTCGGTGTCTCCACCGAGGACCGCTCCAACTATCTGCGCATCAGCTACGGCCATGCGTGAATAACCCGGGCATCCTGGGAAACGTCACATCGCGCGTGCCGGGGACGGAAGCATCCTTCCGAGACCCGCGGCGATCCTTGTCCGGTCACCGGAGGCCCGAAAGCTCGACCGGTCCCCTTCAGCGCGGCCAGCCGTAGAGATTAGCGTACAGCTCGCGGTTGCGCTGGATGATGCGAACGTAGTCGCGCGTCTCACGATACGGGATGCGCTCCACGAAGAGCTCCGGGTCGTCGGTCCCCTGCTTCTTCGACCAGCGCTCGACTCTCGACCTACCCGCATTGTACGCGGCCAGCGCGCGGCCGTCGTCGCTGTACCCCGAGAGAAGATCCGCGAGGTGCGACGTGCCGAGCTGCAGGCTGACGTCCGGCTGATAGAGGAGCGCCGCGTCCCAGGCGGGAAAATCGAGCCCGTTGGCGATCGTGTGCCCCACGCGCGGCATGATCTGCATGAGGCCGCGAGCGCCCACCGGCGAGGTAGCACGCGGATTGAAGCGCGACTCCTGCCGGATCAGCGCGGCCACCAGAGACGGATCGAGGCCGTTCATCCGCGCCTCCGCCTCGAGGGCGGCATCGAGCGATACGGGATAAAGAAGCCGGTACGCCCTTGCGTCGGGGGCCGCTCCTCCCGCCAGCGCGCGCTGCGCCAGCGAGATCCCGCGCGACGCGAGACCGTGAGCGCGGAAGGCGGCCGCGGTGGCGAGGATGCTGTCGGCGTTGCCGCCTGGATGCTCCTGTACGTACGCGTACTCGAGCTCCGCTTCGGGATCCATCCCGAGCCGGTCGAGGAGCGCCGCGCGAGCGAAGGCGCTGTCGGCGCCGGGGAGCGAGAGGAACGAGTCGGCGGCCGCGGACGGTACCCACGGCGCCCGCCCGAGTCTGCGCGAGGCGAGCATCGAGTAATACGAGAGTCCGGAGCGGCGCTCCACGCTCTTCCACCTCGCCCGCGCGGTCGCGCTGTCACCCGCGGCGCTCCACGCGCGCCCGCTCCAGTACTCGGCGGCCGGCACTTCGCTCGACGACGGGTGCTTCTTCACCAGCTCGTCCCACTCGCGTGCGGCCGTCGTGTAGGAGCCGCTCACGTACGCGATGAGCGCAGCGCGGAAGGCGGCGCTCGCGCCGAGCGAGGAATTGGGGTATCGCTCGGCGACTTCGCGGTAGGCGTCGCGCGCGGGGCTGTCGCGTCCCTCGTCGGTGGCCAGATCGGCGAGGAGGTACAGCGCGCGTGACGCGGCTTCGCTGTAGCCGCGGTAGTCCTTGATGACCTGGCGCAGCGCGGTGCGCGATGCCCCTCCCTCGCCGGCTCTCAGAAGAGAGCGGGCGTGCTGGTACGCCGCGGACGCCGCGAGCGATTCGGGGCTCTTCACCCGCGCGAACTGCGCCGCCGCCGCGCGGTCGCGGCCGAGACGCGACAGGATCGAAGCGTAGGTGAACCGATCTCGCGATGTCCCCAACCCGGCGTCGAAGGCACGCTCGTACGCTTCCGCCGCGCGTGCGGCGGGGCCTGCGGCGGCGGCGCTGCGCGCCGCGTACAGCTCTTCTTCGGCTCCGAGTCGACCGAACGCCCCGTCGAGGAGCGCCAGCGCTTCGCGCGCAGCGGAGCTGCCCGAGCGCGTCTTCACGAGCGACAGCAGTGCGTCGCGGACAGCCTGGCTGTCGGCCTTCGTCACCCTGATCTTGGACGACGAGTCTCCCAGCCGCAGGCGGAGCGCACGGACCGGGAGCCCGAGCGAGTCGTACGCGGCGATGGCACCGGAAAGGTCGTGGCTCCGCTCCCGGGCTCTCGCCTCCGCCGCGGCCACGCGCGCCCGCGCCGCCGGCGTGCGGAGAGCGGCATACAGCGCCGCGCGCTTCGCGCTCGACGAGGTAACCTCCGCCGCGCGGAGTCGCAGCCAGTCAGCGACCTCCGGGAGGAGCTCGCCAGCCTTCACGTACGTCGCGGCCGCGCTGTCGTTCAGCTCCAGGCGGTCGAGCGCGCGGGCCAGCAGGACGAGCCGCTCTCCCCTCGACACACGCCCGCCGGCGGTGGCCACCGCGCTCCGCGCGTAGCGCAGCGCGGTACTGTCGTCGTTGCGCTGCAGCGCCGACTGCGTGAGGAGCACGCGGCCTTCCCCGCTCGACAGCGAGTCTACCCAGGGGGCGCCGGCCAGGAGCCGGTTCACCTCAGCCCACCCGCCCCACCCCGCGGCGGCTCGCGCGGCCGTGAGCACCACTTCCGGAGTTCTGAGCACGCTGTCATTCAGAGCGGGCGCCAGTATCCGGGTCGCGCGCCACGGCCTCCCCTCGTCCATCGCGCGTGTGGCGGCGACCACCACGGAATCGGAGACCAGCGAGTCGGCGTCGACACGCTCGGCGAGGGCGGGTGCGGGGCCGGCGCACGCCAGCGCGATGGACAACGAGATCGTGTACTTCAGGAGGCGCATCGAGATCGGGAAGGCGGGAGTGACGATATACTCTCGATACGCATACGCGACGTGAAACGCAACCGCACGATCTTTGCGCCGGGATCTCGTCACGGAGTGGCGCTCGAGAGCGATACGCCTCTTACCTCGTGAGTCGAGCTTTGTTCGCGCCGCACTCGCGACGCCGCTCTTTCGAAGAGCCGACTACTCCGGAACCGGCTCGCTGAGTCCCGACCCCTCCGGGTTCGCGCTGGTGACCTCGAGGGGCAGCGCCACATCACGATCGAGCGCCAGCGGAATCAGCCAGCGCAGGTTCTCGATGGACTCCGCGGGCAGATCGCTCGACTCCGCGAGGAAGACCTCCTGATCCTCCGCCGTGCGTGCGCGCTCGGCCGCTTCGTGGAAGGCGGAGAGCACGTGCATGCGATAGACCGGATCGCGCCATACCACGACTTCGCGCCAGGCGTCCTCCGGCACGCGCACTCCCGCCTCCTCCAGTACTTCGCGGCTCGCCGCCGCGGCCGCACTCTCCTCGGGGAGCAGCTTCCCGCCCAGCGCGTTCACGCGTCCCGCCTGCCACGCGGGACGCGTCTTCCGCATCAGCGCTACCCGGCTTCCGTCTGGCGTGAAGAGCAGCGCCAGGACGTACACGAAGTGAGCGGGAGCATCACTCACTGATACATTACGAACACCGGCACCGGCACGAGCTTCATGACCTCCTCCGGCGTCAGCATCGGCTTGTCGTTCTTGTAGAAGATCTTGAATCCGGTGAACTGCACCGGATGCTCGAACACGTAGCGGCGATACGAGTCGCGCTTGAGGAAAGGCGCGCCGAAGCCGTCCATGTCGATCACCACCTGGACCCGCGGGTCGAGGCGGATCTTCTCCTGGTTGGTGAGCATCGGCTTGGTGAAGCGGTGCACGATGAGCATCTTGGGCGGGAGCTCGTGCTCCTTCACCAGCCGCGCGAGCGTATCCACCGCATGGTTCACCTCGCGCGCGTCGAGGGTACCGATCACGGTGCCGGGGCGCTTCTTCCCCGGCATCGCGAACTCCGGATCCAGCGCCAGGTGTACGTTCGGCCGCTTCAGGAATGGAACGAGCGACGATATCTCACCGGCCATGTCGCTGTGGCCATTCTGGATGTCGAGGATGAGGATGTACCCCTTCTTCTCCGCCCACGAGGCCACGCGCTCGATGAGCGTGTCGGGCATCCTCGCGCGGTAGAGCCCATCGCGCCCCGCGTCCGCCTGGGCGACGATGGCGATCAGCTCGAGCGCGGGGACCACGCGCGTGGACGGATCGGCCTTCTGATAGGCGGCGGCCTGGCGCTCGAGGCGCGCGAGCATGCTGTCTGGAGCGATCTCGCCGAGGATCCCCATGCGCTTCGAGAGCGGGTTTCCGTAGTACGCGACGACACGGCAGCCGGGGAAGAGCGATCCGGGGAGCGGGGTCTGCGACATCGCACGCCGCGCCACCTTTCCTGCCCACGCCGGCGGGTCCTTCTCTGCCGCCGGCTTCTTCGCCTTCAGCGACGCGAGCCTGGTCCGCGCGGCACGGGTGGTGTCGCGCGAGAGCGAATCGAGCAGCACCGCGTGCGCGGAGTCCGCGGCTCGCGCCGAGTCCAGGGCCGCCCTGTCGGCAGCGGCCACGGCCTCCCTGTGCTGGATGGCCGCCGAGTCGGACTTACACGTCTCCTGCCAGTGCGCCGTGGCGGCGCGCGCCAGCAGGATCGCGCTGTCCACCGGCTCCGGCCTCTTCGCCTCGGCTTCAGCCGGCTTGCCGGCGCCCGATGTGCGGCCAGCGGCGCTGCTCTCGCGCGCGTCGCCCTCACTGCACGCGAGCGCGCCGACAGCGAGCATCGTGAGGAGCACGGACGCCAGCCGGCTCGAAGGGCCCAACTTCATCATGCAGCTCTGTCTCGCATCGATTGTGGATCCAGCTGCACCGAGCGGCACCATGCCGCGTATGCTGCTGGCGAGATCTCGGACGGCTTGATCTCGCTCCGTCCGCCCCAGAAGACGTTCGTATAGCTCACCGGGATACCGGCCTCCTCGAGGTGCTCGTCTATCGCCGCCTTGTGCGCGAGGACGAGTGCCTTGTCGGTGCCGTGTGCCACGGCCATGAGGTTCACGTTCGCGAAGGCGGGGCCACCCTCGCGCCAGTACGCGTGCGTGAGGATGTGGTGCCTCCCCACCTCCTTCCCGGCCTCGATCTCCCTCCCCTCCGGCACGCGCCAGTGGAAGAGAGCATTGTAACGGGTCACTCGCGTTCCCGCAGCCGACGGCTTCACGTGCTCCAGAAAGGTGGAGAAGCGGCCGATCACGCCACGTTCCTCCAGCGACCGTGCCACGTGCAGGAACTCCTCGCGCGGCACGCCTGCCTCCACCGCTCGCAAGGCCCACGGATCCTCCCTTACCTCCTCCACGGCAAACTCGCGCTTCAGCGGCTCGAGGACCCGCCAATCGTGATCGCTCAGCTCCACGATGTGCGTATCGAGCACTCGACCGGGCTCGTCGGTCCTGCTCCCCGGCTCCATCCCCTTCCGCCGAACGTGCCCTACACCCAGAGCGAAGAGCGCCTTCGCGGGCATCACGAGAAACGCCTCGGCGCCGATCCGATCGCGCAGCCACTCGCAGTGCTTCTGCATGGAGAAGCCGGTCGGAACCTTCAGCGTGGTCCAGAGACGGTACGCGGAGCCCTGCGTCTCCGCATCGGTAGAGCGGATGACCACGTGCCCCGAGAAGGGATCCTCCTTCGACAGGTAGTCGAACCCCGCGTCCAGCTTCTCGGGAGGGATCTTCCAGGCGATCAGCGCGCCGGGCGCGAGATTGGTGGCGAGCAGCGTCTGCCGAACCCGGCGAATCGTGCCTGCAGCCAGCATGGCGCGTATGCGCTCGAGAACAGTGGGCAGAGGCACGCCGGAGCGTCGCGCTATCTCGGCGAAGGGGTCTTCCAGGAAGCCGGAGATCCGGTCTTCGGACTCGGCGAGGATCCGCGCGTTGATCGCGTCGGTGATCTCCACTGGGACTGAGGATGCCAACATTTCACCACCACGTACCGGGATGGGAGCGCCCGTGCGGCCGCCCTCGCGGCTGCCGCGTGCGTCGCCCCGCTCGTGGCTAACAATAATCGCGACGAACGA
>JBIQMO010000050.1:0-20930 GCA_044463245.1 Gemmatimonas aurantiaca | reverse complement strand
TCGTGCATCGGGCTGCCCTGGGCAGCCCGATGCACGATGCGAGACCCGACCCCTATACCTGACCCCGCCTACCACCGTTGCACTCCGACCGCTTACGCCATAGCGTAGAGGCATGCCCTCTCGCGCCGCGTCATCGCGGGCGGGCTACGCCCGCCTCGTGCGTGGCGTCGCGCGATGCTCGGGGCGAGCGCTCGTGCTCGTTTCGGCTTCGCTCCTCGCCACGGCGCTCCCTTGCGTGCCGAGGGGAGTGGCGGCACAGCGGCCGCGCACGCCGGCCGAGCGCGAAGCACGTCACGTGCAGCGCACCTTCGAGAGCTACCGCCGATTCCAGCTGCCGCGCGTGGTGCCGCGCGTAGGCGGCTGCGACATCACGATCGGCCGCTTCTGCTACTGGGACGACAACCACGACACGCCGCTTCCGACCGAGCGTGAGAGCGTGACCAGAGCGCGCGAGCGACTCCGCGACTCGCTCGACTCGCTCGCCGCGCTCGATTCCACCAGCGACTACATAGCCGGCCAGAGCGTGCGTTACGCGCTCGAGGCGCACGACGGAGCGGCTGCGATGGCATTCCTCGACGATTGCGCCGCGACACCGTGGTGGTGCCTCGCGCTCCGCGGTCTCGTCTGGCATCGCACAGCGAACGAGTCGCGCAGCACGGCGGCGTTCGACAGCGCGCTCGCCATCATGCCGGATGACTACCGTTGCGAGTGGCTCGACGTGGAGAAGTGGCTCCCGTCCGGCACCCATCTCTGGAAGGACCACGACGACTGCGCCGAACGCGAGCTCTCGGGTGCCCGCGTCCTCTGGCTCGCCGCACCACTCCTCACCTGGCAGCCCCAGGCCACCCGCAACGAGCTCCTCGCGCGACGCACGCTCCTCAGGATCCTGCGTGGCACTCCGACGCCGCATCGCACCGGGTGGGGCTCGGACCTCGTCGAGATTGCGCTCCGCTTCGGATGGCCCGACAGCTGGGCGCGCGAAGATGCGGAGACCAACTCGCTCGTGATGCCGGAGATCCGCGTGGTGGGTCACGAGCCCACGCCGAGCTTCGACTTCGTCCCCGATCGTCACGCCCTGGAATCGCCGCTCGAAGCATCGCCCGACGACTGGCGACTCGCCGGCGGCCGCAAGCCGCGGATGCGCTACGCGCCGGGTTGGGTCACGACGATCGACATGCTGCCTGTACAGATCGCGCGCTTCCTGCGCGCCGGCGGCGACAGCATGCTGGTGGTCGCGGCCTTCGATGCGCGATCGCTGCTCACCGATAGCAGCAGCGTCCTCGCCGGAAGCCCGCCGTCAAGCAGTGGGAGCAAGGAACATGTCGCCCCGAGCGCCCGGGACGGCGCACCATCCGCCGGCATGCCCGGCACCCCGCCGGGTGCGTCCGACAGCGCGGCCATGCTCCGCGCGGCGGCGCTGCTGGCCGTCTCGGCCGAGAGCACGCTCGCCCGGAGCGAGGCGGCGCGAGATACGAGCGGCGCGCTCGTCCTCGCTTCGACGCGCCGGCCGGTGCTCGCCGCGGTGGAAGTGCTGGACTCGGCCCATTTGCGCGCCGCACGCTGGCGCGGGTCGGTCCAGCCGCTCGACAGCACGGCACTCCTGTCCGACATCCTCGTCGGAATCGCGGGCGGCGGCGCTCCGCCACCCATCCTCCTCGACAGCGCGGCGTCGCGAGCGATCGCGCCGCTCGTCGTCTCGGCGGGCGACACGATCGCGCTCTACTGGGAGTCGTACGCGCACCCGACCACCGAGCATCCGGCGCGCGTGCGGCTCCGTCTCGTCCCGCTCTCGTCCGGCTTCTTCGGCCGCGTCGCCCACGCACTGGGCCTCCAGCACAAGGAGCCGCCCGTGTCGCTCGCCTGGGACGACCCGGGCGATCCGGGTTCGCGGCCGGGACGCGCGCTGCGCATCGCGATTCCGGACGTGCCGGATGGGAGCTATCGCATCGAGCTGGTGATCGAGGCCGACGGACGCCAGGAGAGTACTGCGCGAAGGATCGTGGTGCGGTAGACTTACCCGCACCATGACCGATCTCGCACCGTCCCACGCGCCGGCCGCACTGCGCCATGCTCTCGAGCGCTACGAGAGCGTGGTCGCCGCACAGGGTGTAGCGAAGCTCCCCGAGCGCGACCGCTGGTACCACGAGGAGCTCCCGCGCGCGATCGCGGCGCGCTCCACGCCGCACGTCACGCTCGACGAGCTCGCGCGCGTCACGGAGTGGAAGATGTCGCGCGGCGAGTGGCGCGCGCGTAATCTCGTGCTCGTACGCGGCAACGAGGCCGAGGCCGTCATCGAGACGAGCACCGATGCGCTATCGAAGATCCCGCACCCCACGAAGCCGATCTCCACGCTCGCGAAGCTCGCCGGTGTGGGACCCGCCACCGCATCCGCGGTGGTCGCGGCGGCGGCGCCCGATCTCTATCCGTTCTTCGACGAGCTCGTAGCGGCACAGCTACCGGAGCTCGGCAAGGTGGCGTGGACGCTCGGCTACTACTCGCGATACGCCGACGCGTTGCGTGATCGCGCGAAGAAGCTGGGCGGCGAGTGGACGCCGGCGAAGCTCGAGCGCGCGCTCTGGGCCATCGCCGGCGGGAAGGCCGGCGCCACCGAGTGAAATCCCGGGAGGTGTGTATGTGGTGCAGGACCGTTCCGTGCATGGTCGCAGCGCTCACCCTGGTGGCCACCGGCTCGGCGGCGTGCGCGCAGACGAACTACAAGAGCCAGCTCGGCACCGTGAGCCAGCAGGTGATGGACACCCGCATCGACCTCCGCTACAGGCGGCCCGTCGCACGCGGGCGGGAGCTCTTCGGCGCGCTGGTCCCATGGGGGCAGATCTGGTCACCGAGTGCCGACAGCGCGGCGGTGTTTACGGTATCGAGTCCGATAACTGTGAACGGCGAGCAACTCCCAGCGGGGAGCTACGGGATCTGGGCGATCCCGGATTCCGCATCGTGGACCGTCATCTTCTCCGGAAAGCCGGACGCGTTTCACCTTCGCTATCCCGAGGGCCAGGATGCGCTCCGCGTGCAGGCGAAGCCGGTGAAGCGTGACTACGTGGAGACGCTGCTCTTCGATTTCCCGATGGTCGACGCGGACTCTGCACGCCTGGAGCTGCGCTGGGGAGAGGTATCCGTGCCGCTCATGCTGCGCACGGGGTCGGTGGGCTCGCGGTAGCACAATCCCCGCGCTCAGCGAAACGCGAAGATGGTCGCTCCCTCCCCGTAGTACACGACCCGGTAGCGTGGATCAGCGAGCAGCGATGCGAGCAGAGGGCGGCAGCAGCGCACCGTTGCACCGTTGGGGACGTACACCCGCGTGAAGCGCAGCGCCGGATCCCCGCGCAACGAGTCGAGGCAGACGGTCGTGGCGGTTGCGCAAGCAGCGAGCCGTCGCTGCCGCCGTATCGCCCGATCGAACTCGCCTCGTGGGAGCCATTCCGTGCCCTGGACAGTGGCGACGCTCACTCGCCCCGCCAGCGCCGGGAACCACTCCGACACCTTGTCGATCTCCCAGGGCACCATCGTGAGGACGAGGAAGCGATCGGTCGTGTCGGTGTGCACCGACACCCAGCGCATCGCGCCTCGATCCGCGGGTGTGAGCGTGGTGAGGACGCGTGTCTCGCCGGCGGTACCGGGGCGGCTGCTAGCCGCGAAGATGATGGAGCCCGATAGCAGTACCGCGAACACGACGAGAGCGACGCGCTGGTACACGCGCCGCCCCGGCTTACGACCGAGCTCCACGACTGCCGGCCAGAGAAGCTCGGCGACCGCCGTCCCGGCGAGCATCGCCACGGGAGTCGAAGCGTACGTGGAGCCGGCGCGCGGATCGAGGATGAGGATGCAGATCCACCAGATGGGAAGGAACGCGCGACGCTCCCTGATGCACCGGACCGCACCGATGATCGCGAGTACGAGGATGAGCGGAAAGACCCCTTCGCCGGTCGTCTGCGACACGTAGCGCCAGAGAGCGCCGAGCGACGCGTGCTGCCCGGGCCCCGCCGAGAAGAGCGACCCACCGCTCGCGCGTGCGGCGACGAATGGTCCCACACCGTGCGCCGCGATCACGGATGCCCACCAGGGCGCGGCGAGGAGAAGCGCGCCCGAGCCGGTGAGCAGGAGCCCGATCACCCCCTCCCGGTGTCGGCCACGGTGGAGGACGAAAAGGACGGCGCTGAACGCGACGAAGGGCGCCGTGCCGAGGTGGCTCGCCGCCGTGAGCGCGCAGCAGAGTGCCGCGGGCGCCGCGTATCGCAGCGAGCGACGCACGCAGACGAGCCAGATCCAGTAAAGCGCGAGGAGTGCGAACAGGTAGCCGAACGATCGCGTGAGCCCGCCGCCCATGATGAGCCAGACGAAGCCGCGCGGTACGATGGCGAATGCCACCACCGACGCGGCGGCGGCCATGCGCGACTCGAGCATGGCGCGCGCTAGCAGGGCGAACGCGGCGATGGTCGCCACGCTGGCGAGGAAGGGGAGCAGCCGCAGTGCGCCGAGCACACCGATTCCGGTCGCGTCGTTCAGCAGCCCGGTGAGGTAGAAGGTGAGAGGCGAGTACGCGTAGGGGATGTGCCCGCCGTTGTAAGAGGTGAAGACAGGAAGGTCGTAGTGCGCCCGTTGGAGATCGCGTACCATGATGTAGAAGAGCCCACCATCGTTCAGTGGGAAGCCGGCGTTCAACGTGTGCCACCCGCGTATCAGGATGCCGATTGCGAGCGCTCCAATGAAGACGGCCCGAAGGCGATAGTCCGCCGGCTCCTCCGCTACGAGTACGTGCGGCGGTGCGGTGGGCGGAGGATCGGGATCGTCCGCCGCGCGAAGGTCGGACGCGCGCGTGAAGGAGGTCATCGCTCCTCTGGCCGCACTCTCACACGGTACACCGTCCACCGCTCGGGACCGACGGTCGCGATGGGCGTGTAGTTCCGCTCCACGAAATCGTAGAACGCCCGGAGCGACGAAGTCATCGTCCAGTACGGACTGCGCGAGAAGAAGCGAGGGAATCGCCACGCCGGATCCCAGCGCGCCAGCGTCGGTACGTTCGAGCTGTCGGAGGCGTCGACTATGAGCGTCGGGGGCGTGCGCCGCACGTCCTCGAGGAAGAGAGGCACGGCCGACGCGCCGTACGAGCGCGTGAGGAGTGGATACACGTACAGGAAGCGGCTCGCCGGCGGCCGGTCGGCGAGGAAGTACACTCCGCCGGCCACTCCCCACACCAGCAGCGCATCGTCGGGCTTCGTGTTCGCCCGCACGAACTCCGCGGTGGCGATGACCTGGCTCGAGTCGCGATCGGGAACGAGCCCGCCCCTCGCTGCCTGCACGGCGAGTCCGGATACGACCGGAAAGACCATCACCAGCGCGACCGCGGTCACGGTCACGCCTATCCAGCGATCGGGGCGACGCGCGTGCGTCCTGATGAAGGGAGCGATCTCGGAGACGAGCGCCGCCGACACGAAGGCCATCGGCGGGAGGAGCATCAGGAAGTAGTGGTCGTACGGACGCCCCGAGGTGCACGAGAGCAGAAGCTCCACGGCGAGCCAGACCGCGGCGAAGAGCATCACCGGGTACGAGCGATCAGCGCGGCTCGATCGCCGCAGCCACCGCACGCAACAGGCGACTCCCGCTATCGGCAGCACGACCGGCACGGTGGCGGTGGCCAGCCAGATTCCAGCGAACGCCGCGAATAGCCGCTGCGTCCACTCGTTGTTCGCATAGAGCAGGTTGTAGGTGATGGTCTGATCCCAGAACGCTCCGAGTGCACCGCCGCGTGCGAGCCAGACGAAGATGGGGCCGGCGGCCGCCGCGACACCCGCCGCCGCACCCGGCGCGAGGCGCCCGAGCGAGGCGGCGCGCCGCTCCCGCACGCTGACGATCGCGATCGTCAGCGCGGCGCTGGTCGCGGCACCGGCGAGATTGGCGCGAAGAAGAAAGGCGAGAGTGCCGAGCGCGCCGAGCGCGAAGCCGATGCCGGGCGTGGTGCAGCGCGTGCGCGCCCAGCGCACGAGCACCAGCGCCGCGCCCCACGCGAGCGGGAGCGCGTACTGCTCGGTGACGTTGGCGCCAGTGGTGATTCCCGCGAGCCCGAACACGAAGACGACTGCGCCCAGCAGCGCGCCCGCTACACCGAATGCGGCGCGCATGGCGCTGTAGCCGAACGCCGCGGCGAGCCAGGTGGCTACCACCCCCGCCGCCCACACACCCCATATCCCGCCGCCGGAGAGGCAGAGTCCCGCGGCATCGATGAGATAGATGAGCGGACCCTTGTGATCCCAGAACGAGAGATAGGGCATCGCGCCGCGGCGCACGAGCTCTCCCTCGTAGAGGAACATCGCGGGGTCGTAGCGCCACGGACCGTCGAGCGATGGCGCGAGCGGGGCGGGCCAGGCGGCCAGGAGCTGGAGCGGGATCCAGACCGCGATGAGCGCAAGCACGATCCACTCCCCCGCGGTGAACGAGTGCTCGCGGAGCTCGACAATCGCAGGCGCGGCCGGGATCGCTTCGGCCACTGGTGCCGGTGTTACGGCCACACCGCACCCATCTCCGAGCGCTCGCGCGCCGCTCCGCTTCCGAGCGCCAGCGCGATCGCGCCGGCCGCGCGTCTTCCCTCTCTGATGGCGTAATTGGTCCCACGATCTTCCGGATAGACCTGCGCCATGGTGGAGAGGTAGAGTCCCGCAAGCGGAGTCACCGAGTCAGGGATCAGCTCACGGTAGCACGGCACCACCACCGGCTGCGCGTACGGCGCGCGCCACACGCTGTGCCGCACCACCCAGCTCCTGTCGAAGCGCGGGAACATTCGCTGGAGGTGCGGGACCGAGAAGTCGAGCAGCTCATCGTCCGGCATGGCGTACAGCTCCGACTCCTCGGGGAGATACCTGGAGAGATACACGATGTGCCGTCCGCCGTAGCTGGATGCCGGCTCGAAGTTCGTGTGCTCGACGACGCCTACGAAGGGAAAGCCGGGATCGTTCACGTTGAGCCAGTAGGTGTCCGAGAGCCCGCGATCCAGCTCGAGCACGATGCAGAGGTTGGCCAGGTAGCGGATGCGGCGCAGCGCATCCGCGTAGCCCGGCGGCGCGTGCGGCTCCACCAGATCGGCAACGATGGGGAGCGCTGGGGTGGCGAGCACTGCATCGGAGCGAACCGAGCCGCATTCGGTGCGCACGCCGGTAACTCGTCCGTCCTCCACCATGAGCTCCGTCACCGACTCGGCCGTGCGCACTCCGCCGCCTGCTGCGCGGATGGCATCCGAGAGCTGCTCGGCGAGCGCCGCGAATCCGCCGCGGTAGTACGCGAGCCGCTCACCTCCGCCCTTGCCGCGGCTTCCGCCGCGCAGCTTGAGCTTGTTCCAGAACCAGACGGCAGCGACATCGTCCGCGTACGGGCCGAACTTCCCCTCTAGGAGCGGCTGCCAGACGACGCGGTACACCTCGCGCCCGCCCAGGCGTATCAGCCATTCCCGGGCGGTGAGCTTCTCGAGCGAGTGCCAATCGCGTACGGTGCGCGCGCGCACGGCGAGCAGCCCCAGGCGGAGCCGGTCTGGCAGACGTAGCGGCGTGAAGCGGAGCACGTCCATCGGGGAGCTGAGGCGAAATATCCGGTTGGCGAAGTACATCCCCGTGCGAGTGGCGCGCTGGACGATCCTCTCCTCCGTGCCCAGCTCGCGCACGAGCCGAGTGACGTGCGTGTCGCTCGTGAACCAGTGGTGATAGAAGCGCTCCAGCGGCTCTCCGTTCGCGATGAAGCTTCCGGCGAGTCCGCCGACGACGGGGTCGGCCTCGAGCACCACCGGCTCGATGCCGCGGCGCGTAAGCTCCCAGGCGGCCGCCAGCCCCCCGAAGCCTCCGCCGATGATCGCCACCCGCGGCGTCACTGGCCAAAACTCCCGTACAGCGGATGCCGCCCGAGTAGCCGGACCGTCATCAATGATGGAGCCGGAGCGCTCCCTCCGGCTGGCGATCCGCGAGCTCTCCGCGCGCATCTGCCCGGTCACGCGGCCAGGTGGAGCGCGGCTCGAAGCCCAGCCGCTCACGAACCAGGTAGAGCGGACGCCGCTTCGCCTCGCCGTAGATGCGGCCGACGTACTCTCCGATGATGCCGAGCGAGAGGAGCTGTACTCCCCCGATGAAGAGGAGACCGATGAAGATCGCCATCCACTCGGTCACCTGGCCGTGGGCGATGATTCGCAGGCCGAGCGCGTAGACGATCCCGACAGTGGCAAGCAGCGACACCACGAAGCCCATGGTGGTCACGATGCGGAGAGGCACGACGGAGAACGATGTTATCCCGTCAAAGGCGAAGCGCAGCATCCTGGCCAGTTGGTACTTGCTCTCGCCGGCGTAGCGCGACACCCGGTGATAGGGAACGCCGATCTGTCGAAAGCCCGCCCAGCTCACGAGCCCGCGAACGAAGCGGTAGTGTTCCGGCATGGCGCGGAGCGCCTCCATCACGCGGCGGTCCACGAGCCGGAAGTCGCCAGTATCGAGCGGGATGGGCATCTCGGCCAGGCGGTTCAGGATGCGATAGAAGACGCGAGCCGTGACGAGCTTGAAGCGCGTCTCACCGGCGCGCGAGAGCCGCTCGGCGTAGACCACGTCGTATCCCTCGCGCCATCTGGCGACCATGTCCGGTATGAGCTCCGGAGGGTCCTGCAGGTCTGCGTCGATGAGTACGGCGGCATCTCCAGCGGCGTGCTCGAGACCGGCCGTGACCGCGATCTGGTGGCCGAAGTTGCGGGAGAGTCGGACGACGCGGACGTGCGGATCCGTGCCCTGGATCGCTTCCAGGATCTCCGGAGTGTCGTCGCGGCTGCCATCGTCGACGTAGATGATCTCGTGATCGAGATCGCCCAGCCGCTGGCAGATCACGCTGACCCTGTGGTGCATCTCCCGGAGAACGGCTTCTTCGTCCAGGCAGGGGATGACGACCGAGAGTAGCCGTTCCTGCTGCTTCATGTGATGGGTACCAGCGCCGACGTGTGTGCTGCTCGGCGAGAGACCGTCGCTGGTAGCACGCCGGGGAGTTGCTCGAGCACCTGCCACGGTGGAACGGCCGCACCTCATTGCAACGGCTTGGCGCGCTGGGTGCATGGCCCGTGCCCTGGATCATCACACTTCCACAATCGCGGCAAGCTGCCGGCGTCTGCGCGGGCCGTGGAGGCGGATGTCGCACCGTGCACCTCGAACGGAGGTCGTCGGCGTCCGTCGGGGTGCCGGCTCTTCGGGTACGAGAATGGCACTGCGACCGTGCGTGGCAGTACGGACTCGGCAGTCGCGCTTCCGTCTCTACGACACAGTTGCGCGTACGATTCTCGTAGCGGCGTGCGCGGCAGTCGCGTCGTGTGCTTCGACGTCCGAGCCCGCCAGCACGCCGCCCCCACCGCGGTCGGCGTCGGGACGCGAGCTGATGGTCGTGCCCAACCAGCAGAACTCGCTCTCGACCATCGTGATGTTCGACGCGCGCGGCGCGGACTCCGCCCGCGTCGTGTACTGGTCGGACAGCGAGCCACCGCGGTCCACACCCTACACCGCCGGCAGCGGAATGCAGAGTGTGACCACGCTCGGCCTGCGCCCGTCGAGCACCTACTTCCACGTGGTGGAGCGTGTCGAGGCGGGGAAGGTGAGCGTGTCGGATACCGTACAGGTAGCCACAGGCGAGCTGCCACCGTATCTGCAGAAGGTGTACATGCAGATGACCGGCGCGCCCACCAGCGGCTTCGTGCTCACCGCGGTGGCGGATACCGGACGCACCAGCTTCACCGTGGCATTCGACTCCACGGGCCGTCTCCGCTGGTACCGCGAGTTCCCGGGAGAGCTCCCCGCTGGCGAGACGAAGCAGCAGAAGAACGGCGACTTCACCACCTTCCTGGGACGAACGCCGGGGTGGCTGCCATTCCCCGGCTACTACGTGGAGTTCCGCCCCAGTGGAGAGATCGTCCGCACCTTCGCGGCACCCCCACCGCTGTACACGGACGACCACGAGCTGGTGCTCACCTTCGGCGACTCCGACAAGTTCGAGGCCGCCCATTTCTTCGGCTTCAGCACACGCACCACGGATCTCTCGCGATTCGGCCTCGCGAGCGACGCGCTCGTGGCCGGTCACCAGCTCATCCGTATGACCGATGACGGCATGGCACACACGATACTCGACGGATGGGAGCACTTCAGCTGGGAGGATCGGATCGAGCCGCCGCGCGACACCCTCTTCGACTTCGATCATCCGAACGCACTCGACTTCGACCACGATGGCAACTACATCGTCTCCTACCGGAACATGGGGACGATCGCCAAGATCGACGCGAAGAGCGGGGCGATCATCTGGCTATTCGGCGGGCGCCACAACCAGTTCAGGATCCGCCGCGACCCGCTGAACGGCTTCAGCGCGCAGCACTCCGTGCGCGTGATGGACAACGGCGACATCCTGCTCTACGATAACGGTACTCGTCACACGCCGCCGGAGACGCGCGCGGTGGAGTATCGCCTGAACCCGGCTGCAAAGACGGCTGACCTCGTGTGGCAGTTCCGGCACTCGCCGGTCTTCTGGGTGCCGTACACGGGCTCCGTGCAGCGGCGCGTGAGCGGGAACACCGTCATCGGCTACAGCAACCGCGGCATCGTGACCGAGGTGCGCCCGGACGGGAGCGTGGCGTGGGAGGGGACGATCATGCTGGACTCGACTCGCCACGGCGACTTCTACCGCGCCATCAAGATCGCATCGCTCTACGGCTATCGGCGCCCCTGAGTGGGCATGGCGTCAGCGAACCGGCGGCGACGAGAAGGGTAGCGTAGCATTCCACACCAGCCCACCCTCGCGGGGGAGGCGTGACTCATGGGAAGTCTCGGAACTCTGGCCGAAGCTCTGGGGATCGCCTACGCCAGCGGAATCAATCTGTACGCGACCGTAGCCATACTCGGTCTGGCGCAGGCGTTCGGGTGGGTAGGGCCGCTCCCGGCGCCACTGCACGCGCTCTCCAACCCGTTGATCATCGGCCTTGCCGGAATACTTGCGATCGTGGAGTTCCTCGCGACGCTCATACCGGGCGTGGCGTCGGTGTGGGAGTCGATACACACCTTCATCCGCCCGCCCGCGGCCGCGCTCCTGGCCGCCGCCACGGCGTGGGGCGGCAACGAGAACGTCGTGATCATCGCGGCGCTCCTCGGCGGTACGCTCGCACTCGGGACTCACGGCACGAAGCTCGGTCTGCGTTACGCGATCGACACATCGCCCGAGCCGGTCACCAACAGCGCGGCAAACATCGCGGAGCTGGGCACAGTGGCGGCCATATCCATCGCGATCTGGCATCACCCGGTGATCGTGCTCGTCATCGCGCTCATCGTGCTCGCGCTGCTCATGCTGCTCGTCCGTGCAGTGTGGCGCGCGATCGCGCGGTCCGTCCGTTCGCTCTTCTCGAGGAGGCAGGCGGGGTCGGGTCTGGAATCATGAGCCGATGCGCTTGCTCTTCGGCTCCACCCGGCGCACGGCCCTCACTCGCTGTGGCCGCCGTGAAGTCGACGCGAGAGCAGGCCGTGCTTGACGCCACCCCCCGGAAGTTCAATTATCCAATCGCGCAGTTTCCCTCCCCCCCGCTCCTCGCTCCAGGAGGGTCGCTTGCCTGCCCCCGCGCCGCTCCCCGCCGTCTGGCCATTGGTCGGTCGCGAGACCGAGCTGCGCCTGATCCAGCAAACGCTCGACTCCGCGGAGGCCGGACGCTGCAGCACGCTGATCATCAGCGGCGAATCGGGGGTCGGCAAAACGCGACTCGCCGAGCTCGCGGTGCAGCATGCGACCGAACATGGCTGGACGATCGCGAGTGGGAGCGCCTTTCCGGTGGAATCGGGCGTGCCGTACGCGCTCTTCGGCGATGCGCTGGTGCCGGTTTTCAGGCAGCTCGGCGATAGCACCATCACGCTCCTCTCCCGCGGCGCGAAATCGCAGCTCGCCTACATCTTCCCCGCGCTCGCCACCGACGCACACATCGAGGATTCCGCGGTGCGCGCCCCCGAGTTCAAGGGCCGGCTCCTCTGGACCATGGCGCAGCTCCTCAGCGGGATCTCCGCGCGAACGCCGCTGCTCCTCGTGCTCGAGAATCTCCAGTGGGCCGACCCGTCATCACTGGAGCTCTTTCACTTCCTCGCGCGCCAGATGCGCGATGCGCGCGTGGCCGTCATCGCCACCTACAACGACACCGAATTCGAGTCTGTGCGTAACCTGCAGTCGGCCACGCGCTCGCTGGTCGAGCTGGGCGTCGCCACTCATCACGGGCTCGCGCCGCTCGACCGGAGCGATGTGGAGGAGCTTCTGCGCCGCGTCTTCGGGAAGGGCGCGGTCCCTCGCCACGTGGCCGCGCTACTCTACGAGCGCACGCGCGGAATCCCGTTCTTCCTCGAGCAGACGGTGAAGGCACTTGTCGCCACCGGACGGCTGGAGCACCGGGAGGGGAGCTGGATCGGGTGGGACATCGAGGGACTCGAGCTGCCGCGCAGCATCCGCGACGCGCTGGCGATGCGCGTCGCCTCGCTCGGCGAGCCGACGCGTACGGTGGCGGAGTTCGCGGCGGTCATCGGGACGCGTCTCGCCGTCGACGTTCTGCGCGCGGCAACTGGGCTCGAGACGCCAGTGCTGATCGGCGCGCTCGAGGAGCTCTGCCGTCGCAACGTGCTGGTGGGTCAGTCCGCGGGCGAGCGCATCGCGTACGACTTCACCCACCCCATGATCCGCGACACGCTCTACCTGGAGCTCGGCGTGGGACGCGCGGCGCTCATGCACGCGCGGGTGGCTGACGCGATCGAGCGCCTGCGCGGCGAGCACGCGACCGAGCGCGCCGACGAGCTGGCATTCCATTATGTGCAGGCGAGCATCGGCGAGCTTACCCCGAAGGCGGTACGGTACCTCACGCTCGCCGGGCGCTCGGCGCTCGAGAAGCACGCCGATCGCGAAGCCGCGCGCTACCTCGGCGCCGCGCTCGAGCATCTCCGGAGCCACGGGCCTTCGCCCGAGGGCGGGGATGCGGAGAGTGCGGAGCTCGCCCAGCTCCTCAGCGACTTCGCGATCGCGAACCACAGAGTGGGAAAGCTCGACGAAGCGCTCGCAATCTGGACCGAGGCGCGAACCGCGGCCATAGCGCTCGGCGACAGCCATCGAGTAGCGTCGATCGAGCGCCGCATGGCGCTGGCGTGCTACTGGCAGGGGCGCCACGCGGAAGGCTTGCGGCACGCCGAGGCCGGGCTGCGCGCCATCGCCGGCGACGAAGCCGCTACGGCACAGCACTCCAAGCTGCGCATCGCGCGTGGCGCGTGCCTCATGGAGATGGGCCGCCCCGACGAGGCTCGGCGCGCGCTCTACGACGCCCTCGCCGACGCGGAGCTCACCGGCGACGACTCGCTGCGCGCCCGCGCCCACCGCGCGTTGATTCTCGCCGAGATCGTCACCTGCCGTCCGGCCGAAGCGCGCGAGCATGCGAGCCGGACGCTCGAGCTCGCGGAACGCGCGGGTCGGCTCGACGTGGCTGGTAAGGCGCACTGGGCGCTCGCAGTGCTCGCGGGCCTCACCGGAAATCCTTCCGAAGTGCAGAGCAGCCTCACTCACGCCGAGCGCATCGCCGACGAGCTGCATTCGCCGGAGCTGCGGCTGCTCACGAGCGAGGTGGCGGTAGAGCTCATGGCGGGCCTCGGCGAGTGGGACACTGCGCTGGCACGCGCCGAGCGGAGCATCTCGCTGGCGCGCGCGCTCCGGCAGCACGCGCTTCTCCCGCGCCTGCTCGTCTGGACCGCGGTGATCTACGTGGGGCGCGGCGCATTCGATAGAGCGAAGCGCTACCTCGACGAGGCGGCGCGGATCACCGGCGCCGACCAGCCCGACACGATGCCGCGCGATGTGAACAGCGGGCTGCGCGTCTACATGGGGCTCGCCGTCTATCACAACGCGCGCGGGGAGTTCGACCAGGCGATACGGGTGAGCCGCGCCGGGTTGGCGCTGGCCGAGCAATCGGGCCACGCGATCTGGGCGATCTACCGCCTCTGGCCGGCGCTGATCGAAGCGCACCTCTGGACGCAGGAGTTCGCCGAGGTGGACCGGCTCCTCCGCGAGCTGCGCGATGCCTCGGAGCTCCTCAACCATCGGCTCGGCCTCGCCTGGGTCGAGGCGGGCGAAGCGCTCTCCGCGATGCTTCGCGGAACGACGCCCGAGCTGCTGCAACGTGTCATCGATTCTCTGAAGGGGCTGGAGGAGGTGCCCTTCATCTTCGATGCCGCCCGCCTGCGCCGCGAGATAGCGCGCCGCCACGTGGAGCTCGGCAATCACGAGGCGGCGGTTCGCGTCCTCGAGGAGGCGTGCGCCATCTTCGAGCGGCTCGGTGCCGTGGGAGAGCTCGAGGGCGCCCGCGCACAATTGAGAGAGCTGGGGGCGACGCCACGTCCACACCGCCGCGCGGCTGCCGCGAGGGGCGGCGGTGCGCTCAGCGAGCGGAAGATCGCCATCGCCCGTCTCGTGGCCGAGCACAAGACGAACAAGGAGATCTCGAAGACCCTCGGGAGCAGCTCCCGCACCGTGAGCACGCAGCTATCGCAGATCTACCAGACGCTGGGGCTGCGCGGACGGAGCGAGCTGGCCGAGTGGGTGCGTGCAGGCGGGCTTCTGGAGAGCGGGAGGAAGGCGGCGGCTTCGGAGAAGAAGCGCGCTCCGCGAACGACCCGGAACGATCCGAAGCGCCGCCCATCGCGCTAGACGTCGAGCGGCAGAACCATCCCCAGTTGCTCACGCTCCCGCGCGCCGACGGCTAGTGGCGCGGCGCCCGGCTACCAGCTAGATGTCGCATCATGGATGTCACTCGCTATTCCACCGCCCGCGAGTTCCTCGACGCCGCCGAGCCGTTTCTTCTCCGCGCCGAGGTGGAGAACTCGTTGATACTCGGCATCGCGCACGAGCTCGTGGTCGACGATTCGGGGCTCGCCATCGCGCCGTACCTCGGCGTCGTGCGCGACGACGAGGGGATCTGCGTCGCCGCGCTGCGCACACTGCGTACGAAGCTCGGGATCACGCGCGCGACTCGCAACGATGCGCTGGCGGTGCTCGCGGCGGATATACAGGCAGTCGCCCCCACGCTGCTCGGCGTGCTCGGTCCCGAGCCGAGCGCACGGCTCTTCGCGGACGAGCTGGCGGCGCTCCGCGGTGCGCGTGCGACGCGCACGGTGAGCCAGCGGATCTTCGAGTTGCGAGAGGTCATCCCGCCCCCGTCGCCGCCGCGTGGTGAGCTGCGTCAGGCGCGAGCGGACGAGGCGGGGCTGCTGGCGGGGTGGATCTCCGGCTTCCTCAACGAAGTGCGAGAGGTAGGCGATTCCGAGGCGCTCGTTGCCGAGCGGCTGCGACGCGGGCGGATCTACGTATGGGACGACGACGGTCCGCGGACCATGGCCGCGTGGGCGGGGAAGACGCCGCACGGCGTGCGTGTGAACTTCGTGTACACGCCGCCCGAGTCACGCGAGAAGGGCTACGCTTCGGCGTGCGTGGCCGCGCTCAGCCAGCGGCTGCTCGACGAGAGCAACGACTTCTGCTGCCTGTACACCGACCTCTCGAATCCCATCTCGAACTCGATCTACCAGAAGATCGGCTACCGTCCGGTGAGCGACTCCGGGTTCTACAGACTCATCGACAGACCGAGGCGGTGCAGGGTGTAGAGGCGGGGTCAGGTCTTGACTTAATACATTTTCTGGCAGCTGCCAGAAAATGTATTAAGTCAAGACCTGACCCCGCCTCACTCCGCGCGCATCGCGATGGCTGGATCTACTCGCGTCGCGCGGCGGGCGGGAACGAGGGCGGCGATGGTCGCTACAGCGATGAGCAGCGCGGCGGCGCGGACCTGGGCAGGCGGTACGTCCGCGCCGGGACGGAGGCGAATCATCATGGTAGGTGTGCCCCAGTCGATGAAATCCGGTTTCCGCTCTCGCGGGAAGTACACCATGGGAATGATGGGATCCTCGAGATATTGCCAGCGCTGATTCTCCACGACGCCCACGATGAGCGTGCACCCTTCGTCCTCCAACGCCTGATCCGCGAGTGGATAGCACTGGCCGATCGCTCGACCTCCCGGAGCGAGGACGCGCGCCATCTCGTCGTTGACAATCGCTACCCGTGGCCCGCCGGTCGCGTCGGCGTTCGTGAAAATCCGCCCTCGAAGGAGACGTGTACCTACGGTCGCGAAGTAGCCGCTTCCCGCCAGGTTCAGGTAGGGACCCGAGCGTATGCGAACCGTGTCCCGACCTGGTGCCGAGAACGCGATACCGTAACCAAACCCGAATGGTGGGAAGTGCGTCATGGCGGTGCGCTCCACGCCTGGCACCTGACCTACGCGCCTCAGTAAGGCGGCGTAGATGTCTTCGCGTTCGGCAAGGGAGTATCCGGAGCGCGAGAGATTCACCGTCAGAACCATGAGCTGGCCGATGTCCATTCCCGGATCGATGTCGATCACCGCGTGCAGTGACCGCACGAACAGCCCGGTGCCGATCAGGAGCATCAACGAAAGCGCGACCTGCACCGCCACGAGCAGTCGGCGGCTGATACTTCGACCGAGGGTGGATGGCGCACGAACCTCCCGGATTCCAGTGGCGGGGGCGTCCGCCGCCGCGTGGAGTGCGACGAACACCGCGAAGACGCAGCCCGCGAAAAGCGAAATACCCAGCGTGAACGCGATGAGCCGCGCATCGAGGTGACCGGCTGCTGCTGGCAGCCGGAATCGGCGGACGATGCCCATCCCCGTCGCCGCCAGCACCGCTCCGGCCGCGCCGCCGAGGAGAGCCAGCAGCAAGCTCTCGGTGAGGTGCTGCCGGAATAGACGTCCGCGGCTCGCACCCAGTGCGAGTCGAACCGCCAGCTCGCGGCGGCGCGCAACGGAGCGTGCGAGCAGAAGGTTGGCGACATTGGCACACGCGACCACCAACGTCATGACCGCCACCAGCGCGAGCCAGAGCGAGACATCAGCGGCCGCCGACCTGTGCGGCCCCCGAATTCGACGAGCGCAGCACGCCGCGCCTCGGCTGGCGACATCCCCGCGGCCAGGTTCTTTCGCGTCTCGAGCTCGATGTGATACGCCAGCTCCTCATCGAGCTCGCGCTCCGTGGCGCGCTTTCGCGTGATGGTGCGGAGCTGGCGCAGGTGTCCCAGCGTCCAATCGACGACTCGATCAGCGAGCCGGCGGGCGCTCATGCGAAGCGCAGGATGAGGTCCACCGCTTCCACGTAGTTCCGCCAGCTCTCGGTTTCCTTCTCCAGCGCGTGGCGTCCCGAGCGCGTGAGCGAGTAGAACTTCGCGCGCCGGTTCTCCTCCGTCGCCCTCCAGTCGCTCGTCACCCACCCTTTCTCCTCGAGCCGCTGCAGCGCGGGGTAGAGCGAGCCCTGGCCGATCCTGAGCGCATCCTTCGAGATCTCCTGGATGCGCTGGCCGATCGCCCAGCCGTGCAGCGATGACTGCTGGAGCGTGCGCAGGATCAGGAGATCGAGCGTTCCACGGAGTACGTCACCCGGCGGGTTGGTCACGGGCTGATCCTCGACTATTGTCGAAACTCGACATCGGATTCCGACAATAGATACGAAGGTTCTCCCCGTGCGTCAAGCGAGGCGTTCGACGGGGCAGTATCCTTCCCGGATGCACAAGAGCGACGTCACCATCCGCCCCGCCACCACCGCCGACGCCGACGCCCTCGCCGCCTTCGGCGAGCGCACCTTCCGCGAGGCGTTCGGGCCCGACAATCGACCGGAAGACGTGGACGTCTACGTGCGCGCCACCTACTCCGCTGAGCGCCAGGGCGCCGAGATCGCCAATCCGGATCGCATCACGTTCGTGGGTGAGAGCGATGGCGTGCTCGCCGCGTTCGCGCAGCTACGCGCAAACGGGTCGACCCCGGGTTGCGTGAACGGTCCAGCACCGATCGAGCTCCTCCGCTTCTACGTGGACCGGCCCTGGCAGGGACGGGGCGTGGCGCACGCGCTGATGGATGCAGTCGTCGCCGCCGCTCGCGCGCGCGGCGCGCGAACGCTCTGGCTCGGCGTTTGGGAGCGGAACCCGCGCGCCATCGCTTTCTACGGAAAGCACGGCTTCCGCGACGTGGGGTGTCAGCCGTTCAAGCTCGGCGGCGACGATCAGACCGATCGCGTGATGGCGCGCGCGCTGTGAGCGACGGCAGGCACGAAGGAGCGGCCGGCGGCGAGAACGACATCGGCCGCCGCGAAGCCGGCAGCAACATCGGCAGCGGCATCAACGGCGCGTCCTACGACGCCATCGCGCGCGAGTGGGACGCGGCGCGAACGTCGTTCGCCGGTAGCGAGCGCCGCTACCTCGATGTGCTGCTGGAGGGACTCACCGCGCCCGCACGCATCCTCGACCTCGGCTGCGGCACCGGCCGTCCGATGGCGGAGTACGTGCTCTCACGCGGCCACCACGTCACCGGCGTCGATCAGTCGGAGGAGCTCCTCGCGCTCGCACGCGTGCGCCTTCCGCAGGGCGAGTGGATCCGCTCGAGGATCGAGGACTTCCCTGTAGACGTCGACAGAAGGGGTAGCTACCACGGCGCGATAGTGTGGGACTCGCTCTTCCACATCGAGCGGGAACGGCACGCGAGCATTCTCGCGAAGGTGCGTTGCGCTCTCGCGCCGGGTGGACGGCTGATGCTCACGGCTGGCGGCTCGGCGCATCCAGCCTTCACCGATACGATGTTCGACCGCGAATTCTTCTACGATTCCCACCCGCCGGAGCGACTCGCGAGCCTCCTGCGCGAGCTCGGCTTCGAGATCATGGTGAACGAGTTCATGAACCTCCCCACCTCGGGCCGCGACAAGGGCAGGATCGCGATCATCGCGCGGACGAACCGTTCCAGAACGACGCAGTAGTGCGCCGTTTCGAGCCAGCAGCGTAGCCCGCACATCTGGCCACCGCTCCGAAGCTCAATAGCCACAGCAACTTGCGGAGGTACTCCGTCCGCGCCCCCGCGGCATTGGCCGTGCTCCTCTCGGGCCGTCCGCACCGCGTGCATCCCCGCCTGCGCGGCTGCCGCCTGCACCGCCACCCGGTTATGATGACCTGCACCACTCGTCATTCTGACGTACTCCAAACCGTCAGAGCCCTCATCGGCTCCGGAAGGCGCGCACCCCTGCCGCATCGCCGCGCTCCCAGCCGGCGAGTCAACGCCCTCACCATCCGCTGCTCCCACCGCATGCCGACCCTCGCCGTGCTCACTCTCAGCGACTCCTTCGCCACCGAGTGGTCATCGCTCGCGGCGGAGAGTGGTTTCGAGCTGAAGCTCATCGAGGAAGCGGCGGGCGTGGCGCGACTCACGGATGCCGTGGCCCTGGTCGCCGCGGGTGGCGAGGAGGACGCGCTCCCCGCGACTCTCGCCGAGCTCGCGGGGAGCGGACTCGCGGTAGCAGCCGTGGGCGCCGACCCGGCCCACCATGTGGCCACCGCCGCCGTGCGCGCTGGCGCCGATGAGTACTTCGTTCTTCCCGCCGATTACGCCATCCTCGGCTCCTGGTTGCGCGAGCGCGCCGAGCGGTTGCGAGCGCTGCACGATCGCAGCTCGTTCGTCGCCGCCGAGCGCCAGAAGTACCGTTTCGACGAGATACTCGGCGAGAGCGCGGCGCTGCAGCAGGCGCTCGAGCGCGTGACCCGCGTGATCCCACACCCGGGCGTGACGGTGCTCATCACCGGAGAGACGGGCACGGGTAAGGAGCTCGTCGCCCGCGCGATTCACTACAACGGACCGCGACGCGATGCGCCTTTCGTGGACGTGAACTGCGCCGCGATCCCCGATCTCCTCCTCGAGAGCGAGCTGTTCGGACACGAGAAGGGCGCCTTCACGAGCGCCACCGCCACGAAGCCGGGGCTCTTCGAGCTCGCGAACCGCGGTACGATCTTCCTCGACGAGATCGGCCACCTCCCACTCACATTGCAGGGGAAGCTGCTGCGCGCCCTCGAGGAGCGCACCGTGCGCCGGGTGGGCGGCACGCGCTCGATAGCGGTGGACGTTCGCGTCGTAGCCGCCACTCACGTGAACCTCGCGACGAGCGTCCGGCGCGGGGAGTTCCGGGAGGATCTCTACTACCGGCTCGATGTCATGTCCATCGAGCTGCCGCCGCTCAGGGCGCGACGCTGCGACATCGTCCCGCTCGCGCGGCACTTCCTCGCGCGCTTCGCCGAGCAGTACGGCCTTTCGAACCCGCGACTGTCGAAGGCCGCCGAGCAGGCGCTCCTGGAGCGCGCATGGCCCGGGAACGTGCGCGAGCTGCGCAACGCCGTCGAGCGAGCGGTCCTCCTGGCCAGCGCCGAGGAGCTGGGACCTGAAGCGTTCCCGCTTCCGCGTTCACCGAGCGACGACGGAAACGGCGACGGCCCAATACCATTCCCCGCCACGATCCGCGAGATCGCGCGCGCGGCTACGGTGGAGATGGTGAAGCTCTGCGGTGGCAACAAGAGCGACGCGGCGCGCCGGCTCGGCATCTCCCGCGCTCGGCTCCTGCGGACTCTCGACCACAAGAGCACGTCCGCCGATGATGTGAACTCGGATGCGGAGAACTTCGATGAAGACTAGATGGTGGATAGCGCCGATACTCGCGATCGGGATCGCGGGGTGCGGCAGTGACAGCACCGAGCCCGACACTCGCGTGCCGGTCGTGCTCGAGGTGGCAGTCGGAATGCCTATGCTGGTGAGCCCGCAGGTGAGCTTCTGGGCGTACTACGATCACGAGACGCATGCGCAGCTGGTCTATCACGCGCTCGCGAGCGCCACTGACTCGGTCACGCTCGTGGATTTTACCGTACCTGCCCAGTCGCTCTCCCAGCTCCCCGACGGCTCGGCCATCAGCGCCGGAGACTCGGTGCTCATCACGATGAGCGTCCTGAATCCGCTCCTCCTGGATGTGAGCTTCGAGCCGTCGGGGCTGCGCTTCTCGAGC
>JBIQMO010000049.1:0-21090 GCA_044463245.1 Gemmatimonas aurantiaca | reverse complement strand
TCGGCCTTGCGGTTGTACCAATCGGAGACGAGCTCCATCCCGTCGGGGTTCACCAGGATGCAGAGGACGATGTCGTCGTTCAGGATGCGCATCGTCTCTGGGTCGCTCCGGCTCACCAGCTCGTACACGGTCTGCACCAGCTGCTGGGCACCGAGTACCTCGGTGGCGTGGAGGCCGCCGTCTATCCAGACCACGGCTTTCCCCTCGCGCGCCAGAGCCATCGCTTCCGCGTCCGTGAGTCCTTTCGACAGCGCCAGCCTCCGCGAGATCTCCTTGTAGCGATCGAGCTTCGCCTGATTTTCGGGCGAGGTGATGATGGCCATGTACATCTCGCGCCCCTCGGCCGTGCTCCCCACGCTCACCAGCCTCATCCGATCGGACTGCGCCGAAAGCTTCTTCCAGTACGCCACCATCTGCGTGTAGTTGACCAGCCGGTAGTCGTCGCCGATGTCGAAGCCGAACTGCTGCTTCGGCGAGGTGACCTTCGGCGCCGGCCGTGCCGGCGCGGCGGCTGGAGACTGCTCGGTGCTCTGGACCGGCGCGCGCGTGGCGGGTGTCGTGGCGCAGGCCGTTCCAAGGACGAGGGCGGCGAGGAGATGGGCCGTTCGCAGTCGTGTGGGAATACTCAAGTTGAAAACCCGAGGTCTCTGGTGGGATAGGTGGACGGCGCCCGAAAGCACCTTCGTATGGATACGCATTCGGTGGCGGCTCTGCTGCCACGACGGGCCTCGACCGACTTGCAACGAGGATCGCGCCGAGGACCGAAACGAGAAGTGGTGCGACTTACGGCTGCCATGCTGGCTGGTCGAGCACGTAGGACCATCCTAGCGGCAGTCGCAGCCCAGTTGCAACCCGAATCAATTCCATGTGCCCTCCGTGCGCCACGACGAGCCATTCTCCGTCCGGCGACCAGTCGAAAGTCGGGTCGATTCCTTCCGTCACTGGAGTGCTCAAAGAGAGGGGCTGATAATCAGTACCATCGGCATTCGCCATCGCGACATAAGCGCCTCCGTCCGGAATGACTGCGATCCTCTCCCCGGATGGCGCCCAGCGCGCGGATAGCCCCGGCACGTCCCACGTCGATACGTCCCGTGCCGAGATGTCGAACGTCCGCACCACCCACCCGCCCGGTCCGGACGGGCCGGCTGTCGTGAACAACAACTCCGACCCATCCGGCGACGGATCCGAACGCCAGTCCACGCCAGCTCCTCCGAGGTCAGTTCCCAACTGCTCCCCATCGCTGCCGTCGGGGCGCACCCGCCAGAGCGCGAATACCGCATCCTCTCCCTGGCCACTGAAATAAATCCACTGACCGTCCTTCGAATACCGTGGGAATGCCGCATTTCGGAACGTCCCCTCAGGGAAGAGTCTCGTGTTCTGGCCGGTGCTGTCGGCCACGAACAGCTCGCCGCCGCTCTCTCTCGAAGGGTTGTACGTGGAGTACACGAAGTGATGACGGTCGGGTGACCAGGAAGGCGCAGCGGGCGCCAGGAGCTCGATCGACGGGACCTCCCAGTAATTCGACCCGTCAAGGTCGAACATCACGAAGGGCCCACCATTCCCGTATGCCATCTGGCCGAGTAGTCGTCCGTGCGGGACTACGCTCACGTAACCCGTGTCCTCGCCGAGCGCGCTTTTCACCAGCACGTAACTGCGCGCGTAGGACGAAGGCGTCACGATCCCTCTATCGCTCACGCTCAGCGTCGGCCCCGCCTCGAACGTCACCGCGGCGTCGGTGAGGTTGCCGCGGCGATCGAGCGCGCCGCCTCGCAGGGCCAGCGCCCGGTCGAGGTACACCGCGGTATCCTTCGTCAGCATCCGCACTTCGACGGGACGACCAGGAAGGATCTCGAACTCCAGTGTGTCGCAGAACAGAGGTGCATCGAGATTTCCTACTGTCACCACCAATCGCCCGGGCCCTGCGCGATGGCCGAGGCGGACCTGGACTCCGGTAGCGCCTGTCGCATCGGTTCTATCGCTGCTCTCCATCCCGAATTGTTCCGGCGCCACGATTCCGCGATGCGCGACCACTACTTCCGTAAAGAATTGGAAACCAGGGATATCGCCGTTGTGGAATACACCGGCGAAAGTGACCGGCGTTCCGGTGATCGGTTGCCCATCGCTCCCGTGCACTTCGATAGTGAGTGGCGTCGCGAGTACGGCATCGATCGTGTCAGGACCGGGCGCCTCGAGCACATGTATCCCGACCGGTCCCGAGGGAGGCGGCGGCTCCGACGGTGTCGCGCCTCCACATGACGCGAGACCGAGCGAGAGTACCGCGATCAGTGCAGCAGGACAACGGCAACCGCGGCGATCACGCGCGGGGAAAGGCCGATACCTGTTGTGCATAGGGCGTCCGTATTGCGAGGGGAGATGGCTGCGCGCCATCGCCGGTGGTGGGCCGCTGGGCATCCGCGGCCTCCCGGAAGCGCCAGCGCGGGGCAGAAGCGAGTCAGACCCCACGGCTCGGTCATTCTCGTATTTCCATAACCCCGCGTCAAGCAACTGAAAGGAGCCCCGGAGAAAGGGCGTGCCCGTCGACGCGATGCTCACATCTGGCAAGCACTTCACTCGATTCGACCGCAGCACCTGACACATGCTCCGGGCTCTGGCCAGCTATATTGCACTGCTATTCCCAGTACCCTCTACCGAGTCAGCCGTTTGAAGCTCGAGCATATACGCAACTTCTGCATCGTCGCCCACATCGACCACGGGAAGTCCACCCTGGCCGACCGCCTCATCGAGAGCACCGGGATGCTCGAGAAGCGCTCGATGAAGGCGCAGGTCCTCGATACGCTCGACCTCGAGCGGGAACGCGGGATCACCATCAAGCTCAACGCGGTGCGCATGTCGTACCGCGCAAGCGATGGGAGCGACTACGAGTTCAACCTGATCGACACGCCGGGACACGTCGACTTTACATACGAAGTGTCCCGCTCGCTCGCAGCGTGCGAGGGCGCGATTCTCGTCGTGGACGCATCGCAGGGGATCCAGGCGCAGACGCTCTCCAACCTCTTTCTCGCGCTCGACGCCGGGCTGGACATCATCCCGGTGCTCAACAAGATCGACCTCCCGGGCGCGGAGCCGGAGCGCCGGCGACAGGAGCTCATCGACCTTCTCGGCTCCACTCCCGACGAGATCCTCGCCGTGAGCGCCAAGGAGGGAACCGGCATCCCCGAGCTCCTCGAGGCGATCGTCCGGCGCATCCGGCCCCCCGAAGGAGATCCCGAGGCGCCGCTGCGCGCGCTGATCTTCGACTCCTACTATGATCGTTACCGCGGCGCCATCCCCTCCATACGAGTGGTGGACGGGGTCATCAGGCCGGACATGAACATCACCTTCGGCGCCAGCGACAACGTCTACGAGGTGAGCGAGGTCGGCTACCGTGAGCTGCGTGAGGTGAAGGCCCCGGAGCTCGGACCGGGCGAAGTGGGCTACGTGGTGGCCAACGTGCGCCACGTGCAGGAGACGCGCGTCGGCGACACGATCTTCGACGCCGACAACCCGGCCGCCGAGCCGCTCCCCGGCTACCAGGATATCCACCCGATGGTGTTCGCCGGGATCTATCCCACCGACCCCAATCGGTACCCCGATCTCCGCGACGCACTCGAGCGGCTTCGCCTCAACGACGCATCGCTGCACTACGAGCCGGAAACCTCCACCGCCCTCGGCTTCGGCTTCCGCTGCGGCTTCCTCGGTCTCCTCCACATGGAGATCGTCCAGGAGCGACTCGAGCGCGAGTTCGACCTGGATCTCGTCACCACCGTGCCGAACGTAAAGTACAACGTGTACCTCACGGACGGTGCGTGCGAGACCATCGAGAATCCGTCGAAGATGCCCCACGGCTCCGTGACCGACCACGTCGAGGAGCCGTTCGTGAGGGCGCGCATTGTGGCCCCCGCGGAGTACATCGGCGCCATCATGACGCTCGGAACCGAGCGGCGCGGTGTGTACAAGGAGATGAGCTACGTCGACGCGAGCCGCGTGGAGTTCGACTGGGAGTTCCCGCTCGCCGAGATCATCCTCGACTTCTACGACAAGCTCAAGACCGTGAGCCGCGGCTACGCGAGCCTCGACTACGAGATGCTCGACTACCGCGCGAGCGCACTCGTGAAGCTCGACATGCTCATCAACGGCGAGCCGGTGGATGCGTTCTCGGTGATCATCCACCGCGACAAGGCGTACGAGTGGGGTCGCAAGGTGGCGGACAAGCTCAAGGAGCTGATCCCGCGGCAGCTCTTCGAGGTGGTGATCCAGGCGGCCATCGGTACCAAGATCATCGCACGCACCACCGTCAAGCCGCTCCGCAAGAACGTGCTCGCCAAGTGCTACGGCGGCGACATCACCCGAAAGCGCAAGCTCCTCGAGAAGCAGAAAGAGGGAAAGAAGCGGATGAAGCAGGTGGGCTCGGTGGAGATACCGCAGGAGGCATTCCTCGCGGTACTCCAGGTTGAATGAGCGCCGCGTCACTAGTCATTCAGACCTCCTTCCTCGGCGATACCGTCCTCACCACCCCGCTGATCGCCGAGCTGGCGAAACGCGGCCCGGTGGACGTGGTCGTGATGCCCGCGAGCGCCGCGCTCCTCGCAAACAATCCGGACATCCGGAAGCTTCATGTTTACGACAAGCGGCAGCGCGACTCGGGTCTGGCGGGTCTCCTGCGCCTGGGGCGCGCGATCGCCCGCGGTTACGGAGATAGCGGAAGCCGATCGTCGGAGGAGCGCACCGCCTACCTCGCACAGGGCTCCGTGCGAAGTGCGTCGCTCGCCATCCTCGCGGGCTCCCGCATACGTGCGGGCTTCGACAGCTCGCCCGCGCGTTTTCTCTACACGGACATCGTACCTTACGACCGGGGCACACACCACGCCGAGCGGCTCTGGCGCCTGGCCTTCGCCGCGGATGGCTCGACTCCTGGCGAGATGCCCCCACCCCGCCTCTACCCCGGCGAAGCCGAGCGCGCAGCGGTGGACGAGCTCCTGGGCCCGGCAGAGGATCCGCGCCCCCTCGTCGCCCTCGCCCCCGGAAGCGTGTGGGGCACGAAGCGCTGGCCGTACTACCCGGAGCTGGCCACACGCATCGCGCAGCGCTGCCGGATCGCGATCGTCGGCAGCTCCGAAGACTCCGAGGCCGCCGCGTCTATAGCCGGCGCCGCTCGTGCGCAAGGGGTGGTTGACGCTACGGGTAAGTTATCGTTGCTTGCCTCGGCCGAGTTGATCGGCCGCGCCGAACTTCTCGTCACCAACGACTCGTCGCCGCAGCACCTCGCCTCGGCGATGTCCACCCCCACCATCACCATCTTCGGCCCCACCGTCCCAGCCTTCGGCTTCGGCCCTCTCGCTCCGGATTCCACTACACTCGGTCACCCGTCGCTCCCATGCCGCCCCTGCCACCACCACGGCCCACCCACCTGCCCCCTCGGTCACTGGAAGTGCATGCGGGAGCTGCCCGTGGAGGTGGTGGTGGAGGCGGTGGGGCGTATTTTGGATGGAGCAATGACAGGTTGATGGAAAGCAGGGAAGACCAGGGTTCAGGATGCAGGGTTCAGGGTTCAGGAACTGCTCTGGCGGAGAGATCTCGCCTCCGAGGTAGTACCTGAACCCTGAACCCTGCCTCCTGAACCCTCGTATCCCGCCCTGCCTCCTGAACCCTCGTATCCCGCCCTGCCTCCTGAACCCTCGCAGTCCCTGCTTTCTGCTCTCTCCCACTCCCCTCCCCCAATGCCCTCATCCCCCAAGTACGTCCTCGGAGTAGACCTCGGCGGAACCAACATTGTTGTCGGAGCGATTCCGGACGACGGTGGTGAGGACGTCGGGTTGAGGGTGGAGGATACGCCGACGGCGGCGGGCGCGGAGGCGGTGGTGGACACCATCGTCTCGATGATCGAGGGAGTGATCGATGAGGCGATCGCTTCGAAGGGGGCGAAGCGCGAGGACTTCGTGGGGGTCGGCTTGGGCGCGCCGGGGCCACTCGATCGAAAGAACGGTGTCGTCATCGTCGCTCCCAACCTCGGGTGGCGTGACTTCCCGCTGCGCGACGCCGTGGCCGATCGAGTCAGGATTCCCGCGACGCTCGACAACGATGCCAACTGCGCGACGCTCGGTGAGTGGTGGCGCGGCGCGGCCCAGGGGACGCGGAATGTAGTGGGCCTCACCATCGGCACCGGTATCGGCGGCGGCATCGTCCTGGACGGGCAGCTTTACCACGGCGCCTCGGATGTGGCCGGGGAGATCGGCCACACCACCATTGACTCCACGGGCCGCTACTGCCGATGCGGCAACTACGGCTGCCTCGAAGCGTACGCGTCGGGACCCGCGATAGCGCTGCGTGCGCGCGAGGCGCTCGAGCGCGACGAGGCATCGGTGTTGCACCGGATGGTGAACGAGAATCTGAGTACGCTCACCGCGGCCGCGGTGTACGACGCAGCCAACCATGGCGATGCGCTCGCCCTCGAGGTCGTGCGTGACACGGCGAAGTTTCTCGGAACGGGAGTGGCGAACCTCCTCAATCTCCTGAATCCGGATGTGGTCGTGATCACTGGAGGTGTAACGCGTGCCGGCGATCGACTCTTCGAGCCGCTGCGCGCGGAGGTCAAGCGCCGTGCGTTTCGGCCCGCCGTGCAGGCGTGCCGCATCGTGCCCGGGAAGCTCGTCGGTACGGCCGGCATGGTTGGCGCGGTAGCGACGTTCAGGCAGCAAAAGCTGGGAGCGCTATGAACGAGCGGACCGCCGCGACGAAGTCCGCGGCCAGGGATGCGCGAAAGAAGCGGCTCGGCGTGATCGGGACCTTCGTGTGGGATACGATCTACGGACGCGAGCCGCACGGCCAGCCGGTACAGGAATGGGGTGGCATCGCCTACGCGCTCAGCGGACTCGATGCCGCACTCGCGGACGATTGGGAGATCGTCCCGCTCATCAAGATCGGCCACGATCTCGCCGACCGTGCGCGCGAGTTCATCGCGACCCTCGACCACATGGCCGAGGATGCGGCGCTCATCGAGGTCCCCTACCCCAACAATCGCGTCGAGCTTCGCTACCTCACCACCGAGCGCCGCACCGAGCGACTCTCCGGGGGAGTCCCCGCGTGGAGCTGGCTCGGGCTCAAACCGCTCCTCCATGGGCTCGACGCTCTGTACATCAACTTCATAAGCGGCTGGGAGCTCGACCTCGAAACCGCGCGGCTGGTACGCCAGCACTTCCGCGGCCCCATCTACTGCGACCTGCACATGATGGTCATGGCGGTGCGCCCCGACGGTTGGCGTGAGATCGAGCCGCTCACCCACGTCGCCGAGTGGTGCTCCTGCTGCGACTTCCTGCAGGTGAACGAGGATGAAGCAGGCGCGATGGCGAGCGAGCCGATGGCGCTCGCCGCGACGGCGCTGGGGGCTGGAGTCAGTGTGCTGATGGTCACGCTCGCTGGCCGCGGAGTCGTCTACTTCGCCGCGCCCGGCTTCGAGCGCATGGAAGATCTGGGCGAGTCCTCACCCCTCGGTGTCGCAGGTGGTCCGGTGCGCACGGAGCTCGTCCCGCAGAGCAGTACCGTGACGGATGGCGACCCCACCGGCTGCGGCGACGTGTGGGGCGCCACGAATTTCTCCAGATTGCTCGCGGGTGATAAGTTAGTGGATGCGTTGCGCGCCGCTCACCGCGCCGCCGCGCGCAATGTCGAGCACCGGGGAGCCACGGGGCTTGCCCGGCACCTGCGAGGAGAGCTGATCACTCGATGACCACCGTAATCAAGGTCCCTCCCTCACTGGATGACCGAACGTTCGAGCTGGTGCTCGAGCAGCTCGCGCCGGTTTCCCAGGACGAGAAGATCCTCCTCGACGCGCGGCATACACGCTGGGCCTCGCCATACGGGCTCACCGCGCTCCTTACGCTCGCCCAGTCGCGGGCGGAGCGCCCCGGCTTCTACGCGCCCGAGTCCGACGAGACCTGCTCGTACTGGTCGCGCACGGGTTTCTTCACCTACGCCTCCGAGCTCTTCGAGCTGCATGGCGCCCCCCACCAGTCTCGGTCAGGCGGCGACTCCGACGTCCTGCTCGAGATCACGCCGGTCGCCCGCAGCGAGGATGTGCACGAAGTGGTGGGACGCATCCAGCAGAAATCGCAGAGCATCCTCACGAAGGAGTTGAACATAGATGCGAAAGCCACCATGGGTTTTGCCATGACGTTGAGCGAGGCGTGCCAGAACATCGTGGAGCACGCGGGACGCGGTGGGTGGGTGGCGGTGCAGACATACCGCTGGCAGAAGCGGCTCGGTCGCCGGGTGGTGGTGATCGCCGTGTGCGACGCAGGCGTGGGCTTCAGGCAATCGCTGGAGAGCTCCCCCAATCACCGGGAGAGCGACCGCTGGGATGACGGGATGGCACTGGAGGAGGCAGTGATACGTGGCGTAAGTCGCTTCAGGGATCCAGGCCGTGGCCAGGGTCTTGCGGGTGTACGGCGGTATATCGGCCGTTGGGATGGCAAGCTGTCGGTCCGCTCCGGGACCGCGCGGATAGCGATCGTTCCGAGCTGGGATGAGGACGTCCCGCTGGAGGAAGATCTACCCGCGTTCCCCGGTGCGCAGATGCAGATCACCATCCCGGAACGGGTTGCCGTTAAGTGATCAATCACATCGACCTCAGCTCCGTGCTCCGTCGCACGGTCTGCGATCTCTACTCCGATCTGGTTACCCGTCCCACGGGCAAGGCCGTGCGCGACGGGATAGAAAAGCAGCTCGCCGAGATCGGCGACCGCACACTAACCGTCATCGACTTCTCCCACGTCGGCCTCCTCGACTACTCGTGCGCCGACGAAATCGTGGCCAAGCTCCTCATGCGCTACTGCTGGCCCTCCGCGGCCGACTCGCCGCCGCGCGATGCGTACTTCCTCTTCCGCGGCGTCAGCGAGTCGCATGTGGATGCCATCGAGGCCGTCCTCGAGCGGCATGGCCTCGCCATCGTGGCGCAGGACCTGGCCGGCGAGGTGATGATCATCGGAAGCCTCGCGGAGAGCGAGCGCCGCGCCTGGGAAGTGATGTGCCGCATCGGCCGCGCGGCCCCGCTCGAGCTGGCACGCGAGCTCGGGGTCGACCGCGCGCAGGTGGAGAGCGCGCTCGACGCGCTCTGCAGGCGCCGGCTTGCGATGCGCTTCGACGAAGCCTACGTGGCAGTGGGGGCGGCCTCGTGAGAAAGCCGGGAGGCCCGCCTCCGAGCCCGCAGCCGGAGGGGTACAACCCGCCGCTGCGTGTGGTGCGGCTCATCGCTACCCGTAGCGGCGACGCCGAGCGCGGACCCATGATCTGGATGCGCGGAGATGACGCCGCGCACCGGATGCTCGTCGATGGAGAGCTGGTGTGGGTCTACGGACCACGGCGCCACGAGCTGGCCACGCTCCGCGTGGACGACTCCCTCCCGAGGGGCGATGTCGTGCTGCGCGACATCGCCGGCGCGTCCCCATCGGAAGTGGTCCGCGTCATCAAACCCGATTTCGATACGCGACGTCGCGGCACGCTCGCCTGAGAACATCCACCGAACCACAATGACAGCGAAGAATCGACGGCAGGGGCTCTCTACCATCGCCGTGCATGGCGGCCGCGCCGAGCGCGGGCCCGATGACCCGGTCGTCCAACCGATCTGCCAGTCGGTGAACTTCGTGCAGGAAGTGGGGAAAGCCGAAGGGCTGCGCTACGGCCGCTACGGCAACAACCCCAACGCCGAGGCGCTCCAGAAGCGCCTCGCGCTCCTCGAGGGTGCAGAGGCCGCGCTGGTTCTCGCCAGCGGGATGGGCGCCACCACCTGCGCGATGCTCGCGCTCCTCAGGCCGGGCGACCACCTCCTCGCCAGCGAATGGATCTACGGTGGCACGCATCGCCTCTTCACGCAGGAGCTCGCGCCGCTCGGCATCGAGGTCACGCTCGTGAACCCGGACGAGCCGCGCGCCTGGCGGAAGAAGCTGCGTAAGCACACTCGCGCCATCTTCGTCGAGAGTCCCGTCAATCCATCGTGCCGGGTTCTCGACCTCAAGCCCATCTCGTACCTCACCCACGACTCCGGGCTGGCGCTCGTGATCGACTCCACCTTCGCGTCCCCGGTCAACTTCCGACCGCTCGAGCATGGCGCCGACGTGGTCATCCATTCGGCGACCAAATACCTGAACGGCCACCACGACGTCCTCGCGGGCGTGGTGATGGGAACCGCGTCGTACGTGGAGGAGGTGCGGCAGAAGATGATCGTGTGGGGTCAGGCGCCCGATCCCTTCGCATGCTGGCTCCTCGAGCGCGGTCTCAAGACGCTCGAGCTGCGCGTCCAGCGGCAGAACGAGAATGCCATGAGACTCGCCCAGTGGTGCTCCGAGCGCCCCGAGTTCTCGCACGTTCACTACCCCGGGCTCCCTTCGCACACCGACCACGATCTCGCCCGCGAGATCATGGATGGCTTCGGCGGAATGATGGCCGTGGAGCTCGCGGGCGGCGGCGACGCGGCGCGACGCTTCGTCTCCCGCCTCGAGGTGGTGACGCACGCCGCCAGCCTCGGCGGCGTGGATACGCTGGTCTCCGAGCCGCGCTATTCCTCCCACGCACACATGACGCCCGAGGAGCGCGCTGCGATCGGCATCCCCGACGGCTTCGTGCGCGTGAGCGTGGGGATCGAGAGCGCCGACGATCTCATCGCGGACTTCGCCCAGGCGCTGGGCTGAGGGGCGGCCGGTGCGTGGCTGACGCTGCGGACTATCCACATCCCGCGTCGGTCGTCATACTTTGAGGGAACACCGCACCGACCCCCGCAGTACCTATCGTCCGTAGCTCGCGGCCCGGCCAGCAGGCTCGCGCCATCCCGCCGCCCGCCGGACCCCATCGCCAAATGATTCGATTCTCCCACGTCATCAAGGAATACCCGCGCACCGGGCGCGCGCTGAACGACGTATCCTTCCACGTCGGAAAGGGCGAGTTCGCCTTCCTCACCGGCCCGAGCGGCGCGGGAAAGTCCACGATCCTCAAGCTCGTGTTCATGGAGGAGCGCCCCACGAGCGGCGAGGTTCGCGTGAGCGGACTGCAGGCGACCAAGATCGCGCGCAAGGAGATCCCCGTTCTCCGGCGTCGCCTCGGCATCGTCTTCCAGGACTTCCGACTCCTCGAGGACCGCACCGCGGCCGACAACGTCGCCTTCGCGCTCGAGGTCACCGGCGCGCCGCGCGACAGCATCCCTTCCAGGGTGAGCAGGCTTCTCACTCAGGTCGGACTCGCCTCCAAGGGTACCAGCTACCCGCGCGAGCTCTCCGGCGGCGAACAGCAGCGCGTCGCCATCGCGCGCGCGCTCGTGAACGACCCGATGGTGCTCGTGGCCGATGAACCGACCGGGAACCTCGACGACCGCGCGACGCGCGGCATCTTCCAGCTCCTTCGCGACATCAACGCGTCGGGGACCGCCGTCCTCATGGCCACGCACAACCTCGAGCTCGTGCGCCGGTCGCCATATCGCGTCATCGAAGTGAACCGCGGTCAGATCGTGTACGACTCGTCCGACTCCGCCGAGTCTGCCGCATCGATCCCGTCTCCCCAGACGTCCAACTGATGCGGCTGACGATCAGAGAGGTCGGACTCGGTCTCCGTCGCGCGCCCCTCCTCAGTGCGCTGAGCATCGTGACGATCGCGTTCAGTCTCTTCGCCTTCGGACTCTTCGGGCTCGTGGCGCTCAACGTGAGCCGAGCGCTTCAGGATGTCGAGGAGCGGGTGGAGATCCGTGCTTTCATCGCGGATGGCACGCCGGTGGAAGCTGTGTCCGCCGCTGCCGGCGACATTGCCGCCTTCCCCGAGGTGGCGCAGGTGGACATCCTCTCCCCCGAACAGGCGCTCGAGCGCGCTCGCAAGGAGCTCACGGAATTCAAGGACGTCTTCGACGCCGACTTCCTCCCCGCCTCGCTGGAGGTCCGCCTCAAGCCCGGCTTCCGAGATCCCGAAACCGTGCGCGCGGTGGCGCAACGGCTCGAGAGCTACCGTTTCGTGGACGATGTCCGCTACGGCGAGGACTGGGTGCAGAAACTGTACAACATCCGCAACATCGCCGGCGCCGCCGGCGTCATCCTCGGCATCGCCTTCGCCGCGGTGGCGGTCATCATCATCGGCTCGACGATTCGTATGGCGGTGCTCGCGCGCGAGCGCGAGATCTCCATCATGCGTCTCGTCGGCGCAACCGACGGCTTCGTGCGCCGCCCCTTCCTTATAGATGGCCTCCTCAAGGGAATCGTAGGTGGCGTCATAGCCCTCCTTCTCGTCTGGCTCGCCCACGCCGCCGTCGATCGCTACCTGATCGAGACCGCCTTCTTCGCCCCTTCCCTCGCCCTCCTCGGCATCCTCACCGGTGGCATCATCGGTCTCCTCGGCAGCGCAGTGTCGGTGGGGAGGCATCTGAGGTGAGGAGGGGGATGAAGGTGGACAGGAAACAGGAAACAGGAAACAGGGGACAGGTACCGGCTCCTCGCGGGAAGGCCGTCAACGCAGAGGCAGGTTCCTGTTCCCTGTTCCCTGTTTCCTGTTTCCTTTTGCCCGCTCTCTGCTTCCTGCTCTTTCTCTCCACCCCCCTCCCCCTCCCCGCTCAACAGGGCACCGAATCCGCCGACAGCCGACTTCGTGCGGAGAGGCAGCGGCTGGATAAGCTGAAGAACGAGAGAGAGGCACTGGAAAGGCGAAGGGCGAGCCTGCAGAACACCGTTCACGATCTCTCCGAGGAGGTCGAGAACCTCAAGCGCGAAGCCGAAGTGACCGCGGGTGTCGTGCGGTCGCTCGACAGCCAGCTCGAGACGATCAGCGGAGAGGTGGCCACCACCACCTCCGACCTCGTGGCGGCGCAGGATGAGCTGACCGTGAAGCGCGTCGCCCTGCGCCAGCGGCTGGTGGACATTTACAAGCGCGGGCCGCTATACACCGCGCAGGTCCTCCTCTCGGCGACCAGCTTCGGTGATCTCGTGGCACGCTACAAGTACCTGCACCTGCTCACCCTGCGCGATCGCGCGCTGGTGGGGCGCGTGGAGGCGCTGCGCAACGAGATAGATCGGCAGCACGCCAACCTCGTACGCTTCCAGCGCGACATCGAGCTGAACCTGCAGGAGAAGGCGGCGGAGGAGCGGCGTCTACGTGATCTCCAGGAGCAGCAGGCGCGAAGCCTCACGCGTGCCAGGCGGAGCGCGCGCGATACGGAGGCGCGGCTCAAGCAGATAAGCCGCGACGAGCAGCGCCTCGCCGACGTGATCGCTTCCCTCGAAGCGGCGCGCAAGCGCGCCGAGGCGGGGACGCCGGCCGCCGGCCGCGCGCGCAGCGCCTTCGCCGGCGTGCGGCTCGACTGGCCGGTAGCCGGTGACCTCATCTACAACTTCGGGCGAGTGGTGAACCCCAACAACACCACGGTGCGCTGGAACGGGATCGGCATCAGGGCTGCCACTGGTACGCCGGTGCACGCGGTGGCGAGCGGCAAGGTGCTCGTCGCCGAACCCTTCGGGACGTACGGACTCACCGTGATCATTCAGCATCTGGGTGGTGATTACTCGGTGTACGGCTCTCTCAGTCGACTCGCGGTGTCCAAGGGCGACGTAGTGAGCAAGGGGCAGGTGATCGGCTACGTCGGAGCATCGGACCCGGAGCTCGGGTCTCACCTGCACTTCGAGCTCCGCCCCGGCGGCCGCGCGGCCGATCCACTCGATTACCTGGGTGCTCAACCATGAACGACCTGCTTGGCGCACACGTGTCCACAGCCGGAGGGATCCGATCGGCACCGCCACGCGCCGGCGCGATCTCGGCCACGGCAATGCAGATCTTCACCAAGCAGCCGAACCGCTGGGCCGAGCCCACGCTGGCGGAGGATGAGTACGACGCGTTCGCCGCGGCGCTCGCTCTCACGGCTGCCAGCGCCACCGTGGCGCACGACTCGTATCTGATCAACCTCGCGAGCCCGGATCCCACTCTGCGCCAGCGCTCGATCGCGTCGTTCGAGGCGGAGCTCAGGCGGTGCGAGACGCTTCGGCTCACTTACCTGGTATCGCACCCGGGGAATTACATGGACGACCGGGAGAGCGGGATCGCGCGCAACGCGGATGCGATAGCCGAAGTGCTGGAGCGCGTTCCGGGGGCGACGATTCTCTGCCTCGAGGCGACTGCCGGCGCTGGCACCGTGCTCGGTTCGAGCTTCGAGGAGCTCGCGGCGATCATCGGCCGTATCCCCGCGGCGCAGCGCGCGCGTGTGGGGGTCTGCGTGGACACCTGCCACATCTACTCCGCGGGTTACGACCTGGTGAACGAGTACGAGGACGTTTGGGAGCGCTTCGACGACGCGCTCGGTCTCGGGTCCCTTCGTGTGTTGCACCTCAACGACTCCAAGACGCCCTTCGGCTCGCGGAGGGACCGGCACGAGCTGATCGCCGAGGGGAGCCTCGGCGATGCGCCCTTCCGCAGGATCATGACCGATGAGCGCTTCCACTCGGTGCCGAAGGTGATCGAGACGCCCAAGGGCGACGACGCGACGGCCACCGATTCGCGGATGCTCGCGCTGCTCCGCAGCTATCGGGACGGCGCCACGCAACAAACTGGCTGATCGCGGCGTACAACAGAGTATGCAAATTCAGCCCACCACCCGGTCGAGCTTTTTCAGACTCGCGGCGATGCTCCTGCTCGTCGCGCAGGTGGTGGCTCTGGGTCTCGTGCCAGTCGCCGAGGCGCACGCTTCGGTCGACTTCCCGACGCACATCGAGGAGCCGGGCGCTCCGCCGCACGCTGGACACCACGCAGGGATCTGCGCGTTCTGCGTGCTCCGGCACTTCAGCCCCCTCCCCTCGCGCCCGAGCGGGGAGGTGCGTCATGTCGCGCTGCACCAGGCGATTCGCCCGGAGCCGCGCCTCGCCCTCGTGATCGTCACGCACGAGCGCCCCGACCCGGCCAGAGCGCCGCCCTACCTCCCCTACCTCCACACGATCTGAGGCGGCACGGCTGATCGCCGTGCCCCTGTTCGCGCCGTCACGGCCCGACCGACACGCTTCCGAGCGCGCCGGAGCGCCGTGGCACACGCGGCATCGGCGCGGACGGAGCCGTGAAGTTCCACACCGACTCCAAGGGGAGAGATGCATCCGTACATCACTGCGGCAGCGCTCCTGGCGCTCGCTCCAGCGGCGGTATCCGCCCAGCAGATGGGCGATTCTACACGGACCGACAGCGCGGCCCGCGCCGATTCCGTAGCACTGGCCGATTCCATTCGCATCGTGCGCGAGCTCGAGGCGATGAGCGCGGGCGCACTCGCGGACACGTCTGCTTCACGAGCCGGGCGACCCGGAGCCACGGGACCGGCCAACCCTCGCCTCCTCCCCGACATCAGTGCCGTCGGCGACCTGGTGAGCGATTTCACTCCCGACGGCAGCACTCAGGAAGACGGAAGCAGGTTCGCGGTACGCGAGGTAGAGGTGGCACTCCAGGCGGCCGTGGACCCGTACTTCCGTGGCGACATCTTCCTCGGGATCAACGACCTCGAGAAGGTCTCGATCGAGCAAGCGTACCTCACCGCCACCGCGCTCCCCGGCGCTCTCGAGGCGCGCGCCGGCCGCTTCATGATGCCCGTGGGGAAACAGAACACCACGCACCGCCACGACCTCCACACCGTGGAATATCCGTGGGTGATCAGGAGCTTCCTGGGCGACGAGGGACTCACCGGCACCGGGATCTGGGTAAGCCGGATATTTGCGCCCTTCGGCTTTTACCAGGAGATCCAGGCATCGGTGGTGGACCGCTTCGGTGAGGACGCCGAAGGTGTGGACACTCCGGAACCCGTGAACAGGAAGCTCTCCGGACTCGGGTACTCCGCACGGCTGCGCAACTACTGGGATCTCTCCGAAGCCTCGAATATCGAGCTTTCCGGATCGGTCGTAACCGGGAAGAGGGCGCAGCCGCTCGTGTGCGGCACTGGTGATCTCCCGTGCACGCACGAGGGCGAAGGCATCCTCGGCGTGGCCGCCCGCCAGACCGTGGTCGGTGCGGACTTCACCTACCGATGGCGCCCGCTCCAGCAGGGGTTGTACAAGTCTTTCATCCTGCAGGCCGAGTGGTTGCGCCAGATCAACGAGGACGATCCGCGCATCCCTACCGACCTGGCGGCTTCCGGGGCTCGGTACGCCGGAGCACGCGGCTCGCGCTCGGGCTTCTACACCTTCGCCCGCTACCAGCTCACGCGCCGGCTCTACGTGGGTGCCCGGGTGGACCACCTGGCCGCGCCCTCGCGCGACGACGGAGCCGGAGGGTCGCTCGACGCGCAATCCGCCTACCTCGAGTTCTTCCCGAGCGAGTTCTCCAAGCTGATGGCGATGTTCGAGCACGCGCATCAGAGCGGAGCGCAGCTCGCCTTCCCCGACCTCGGTTCTTCGCGCCGCACCAACAGGATCCTCCTGCAGGCGACCTTCGCGATCGGCCCGCACAAGCCGCACCCGTTCTGAGGCGCCCGAAAAATGACCCCGACGATTCACGGACTCACCGAGATGACCAGGACGACTACCATGTACATAAGGATCATCGGCGGTGCCCTGCTCGCGGCGCTGCTGCTCGCGGTCGCGCCCTTCACATCGCACGCCCAGCTCAAGGTCGTCACGAGCACCACCGACCTCCACGACATCGCGAAAGCCGTAGGTGGCGATCGCATCGAGGCAACACACATCAGCGAGGGGTATCAGGACCCGCACTTCGTGGAGGCGAAGCCGAGTTTCGTCCTGAAGCTCCGCGATGCCGACGTGTGGGCGTATGTCGGGCTCGACCTCGAGATCGGGTGGATGCCGCTCCTGATCAGCGGTGCGCGCAACGAGAAAGTGCGCCCGGGTGGGAGCGGCCATCTCGATGTGTCCACCGCGATCCCCCTTCTGGACGTGCCGCAGGGTAAGGTCGACCGCAGCCAGGGCGATGTTCACCCCCTCGGCAACCCGCATTACTGGCTCGATCCGGAGAACGCGAAGCGCATCGCGCACCTCTTTCGCACGCGATTCTCGCAACTGGATCCCGCGGGCGCCGCGCGCTACGCAGCGAACGAGAAGGCGTTCGTGGATCGGCTGGATGCCGCGGCGAAGGAGTGGGCACCGCAGCTCGCGGCGATCCGCGGAAAGCCGGTCGTCGCGTGGCACACGAGCTGGCGCTACTTCGCGGAGTACGCCGGGATGAACATCGTGGGCTTCATGGAGCCCAAGCCCGGCGTACCCCCGTCGCCCTCGCACCTCGCTGGTCTCATCCAGACCATGAAGCGCACGGGCGCGAAGGTGATCATCATGGAGCCCTTCTACGATCGCAAGATGGCCGACTTCGTGGCGCGCAATACCGGTGCTACGGTGCTCGTGCTCCCTCCTTCGGTGGGCGGCGTGAAGGGCGTGGGCGACTACATCACGCTGATGAAGCACGACATCTCACGGGTCGCGGAGGCGATATCGTGACGGCACTCATCACCTTCGACGGCGTCACCCTGGGCTACGGCCGACGCCCCGTGCTCACGGATCTGGGCTTCCGGATCCCCGAGGGCGACTTCCTGGGCCTCGTGGGCCCGAATGGCGCGGGGAAGACCACCATCCTGCGAGCGATCCTCGGCTCGCTCTCGCCCATGGCCGGCACCATAACCCGAGCCGCCGGGCTCCGCTTCGGCTACGTCCCGCAGCGCGACCAGGTCGATTACAACTTCCCCCTGAAGGTCGTGGATGTAGTGCTCATGGGGCGCTACGATCGTGTTGGGCTCGCGCGCCGACCGGGAAAACACGACCGCGACCGGGCGCGCGCTGCGCTCGAGCACGTGGGGATCGCGGACCTCGCGGACGAGCCGCTCTCGGCGCTCTCCGGCGGCCAGCGGCAGCGTGCGCTCATCGCGCGCGCGCTCGTGGGTGAGCCCAACCTCCTCATCCTCGACGAGCCCACCAACGGGATGGACCTCGTGTCCACCACGCAGATCCTCGCGCTCGTGCGAGAGCTGCACGAGCGCGATGGCCTGACCGTCCTCATGGTGAGTCATGCGCTGAACGAGGTAGCCAACTACGTGCGCAGGATAGCGCTGGTCCTGGAAGGCGCGTTCAGGGTCGGTGATGTGGACGAGATAATGACCGAGGAGACATTGACCGAGATGTACGGCATCCCGGTGGAGGTCAGCTCGTTCGAGGAGCACCGCATGGTGTTCGCCCGCCGGGGGATCTCGACTACGGTGGTGAACGATGCTTGACGCCGTCCTGCTCTTTCGCGAGGCGCTCTACGGCGCGCTGGTCATCTCCGTGGCGTGCTCGGCCCTCGGGGTGTACGTGGTGCTGCGGCGGATAGTGTTCGTAGGCGCGGCGCTGGCGGAGATCTCTTCGGCGGGGCTCGCGCTGGGGCTCTGGCTCGCGGGCATGGGCGCAGCCGCCACACTCACCACGCATCCGGTTGCACTGTCGGTCTTCGTCACGCTCGCGGGGGCGCTTTTCTTCGGCCTCAGCGGCGCACGCTCGCGAGTCCCGGCCGACGCCACCATCGGAGTGGTCTACGCGGTGGCCGCCGCCCTGGGCATCCTGCTCATCGCCACGGCAAAGAGCGGCGAGGCGCACGACATCTTCCTGCAGGGCAACATCCTCGGCATCACGCACTCGGACACCATGGTTCTCCTGGCGGTCGCGCTGCCGGTGCTGCTGCTGCACATCGTGTTCTTCAAGGAATTCCTCTTCGTCTCGTTCGACCGGGAGACCGCGCGCACTCTGGGTTACAACGTCGTCCTCTGGAATCTCCTTCTGTACCTCACGATCGGCCTCGTCATCGCCTTCGCGATGCAGTTTGCGGGAGTGATGCTGGTGTTCGACTTCCTCGTGCTACCGGCGGTCACGGGACTGCTCCTGTCGCGAAGCATGGCCGGGATGTTCGCGTGGTCGGTGTCGTCCGGCCTCCTTGCCGCGCTCGTCGGTTTCTCGCTCTCGGTCCCCTTCGATCTCCCCTCGGGCCCAGCGATCATAGCCGTATCGGGCGTGATCGTGCTAGTGGCCTGGCTCTTCCGCAGGCGCTGACTTCGCCGGGTCCGCGCTTTGCTATAATGTGTGATCCGTTCGTACCGGCGCTCGGGGCGGCCTCCGGGCGCACCAGGGTCGAGCGATCACGGCTTGAGCATCAGCGGTTTATCCTGCAAGTTGCGTAATTATCCAGCGGCCGCTGATCTCCTTCTCCGGCCGCCCGCAGGACATCGTCAGACCCCCCCCCGGCGGCAGCCGTCACCGGGGAGCTTACTGGCATCGCCGTACGGCTGCTCCAGCCGAAGGCGACCTCGAGAGAGGGAACGACTTCAAGACCACCAGCCACGAGTAGTGAAGCATTGTTCATCGCTCGCGCCCGGCGGTTCTCGGCTACATGCATGCAACTCGAACAAGGATCTGAATAGTCATGGCCACGCAAACGACACCACGCGCCGAGGCGGCGGAACGAAAGGGGAAAACCGGGCTGGAGCAGCAGGGGCTCGCTCCGCGCGGGAAGTTGCACTGGAATCTCGTTGCGCCCGAGCTGATTCAGGCGGCCGTGCGGCGCGACGAGGGCACTCTCGCGGACATGGGGCCATTCGTCGGCATTACGACGCCGCACACCGGCCGCTCCCCCAAGGACAAGTTCATCGTCAAGGATCCCGGTAGCGAGAACGACGTCTGGTGGGGGAAGGTCAATCAGCCCTTCGAGCCTGCGAACTTCGACAAGCTTCTCGCCGACGTGCAGCAGTACCTGAACGGCCAGTCCGAGCTCTTCATCGAGGATCTCTGGGCGGGCGCAGACCCCAAGTACCGCCTCTCGGTTCGCTTCGTGTCGCCCAACGCGTGGCAGATGCTCTTCGCGCGCAACATGTTCGTTCGCCCGGAGCTGAGCGACCTTCCCACGTTCACGCCGGACTTCACCGTCCTCCACACGCCCGAGTTCCAGGCCGATCCCGCGAAGCACGGAACGCGAAGCGGGACGTTCATCATCATCAACTTCGCGAAGCGCATCATTCTCATCGGCGGCACACGCTACGCCGGCGAGATCAAGAAGTGCATCTTCACGGTGATGAACTACGTGCTCCCCAAGCAGGGCGTCCTCTCGATGCACTGCTCGGCGAACATCGGCGAGGGCGGCGACACCGCGCTCTTCTTCGGGCTCTCCGGAACCGGCAAGACCACGCTCTCCGCCGACCCGGAGCGCTTCCTGATCGGCGATGACGAACACGGATGGAGCGATGAGGGCGTCTTCAACTTCGAGGGCGGCTGCTACGCGAAGGTGATCAACCTCTCGGAGAAGGGAGAACCCGACATCTATCGCACGACGCAGATGTTCGGCACGGTGCTCGAGAACGTGGTGCTCGACCCCAACTCGCGGCGCGTGGATTTCAAGGACCAGTCGCTCACCGAGAACACGCGCGCATCGTACCCGTTGCACTACATCCGCAACCACGTACCCGGCGGCCGCGGAGGCCATCCGAAGAACATCGTCCTGCTCACGGCCGATGCCTTCGGGGTTCTCCCGCCGATCGCGCGCCTCACCGAGGAGCAGGGGCTGTACTACTTCCTCTCCGGCTACACCGCGAAGGTGGCGGGCACCGAGCGCGGCGTGACCGAGCCGCAGGCGACCTTCAGCGCCTGCTTCGGCGACGTCTTCCTCGTATGGCCGCCGACCAAGTACTCCAAGCTCCTCGGCGAGCGTCTCCGCGAGCACGGCTCGCGCATCTGGCTGGTAAACACCGGCTGGACCGGTGGACCCTACGGCGTGGGCTCGCGCATGAAGCTCGACTACACGCGCACGATGGTGCGTGCCGCCCTCGCCGGCCTCCTCGATGACGTGAAGACTTTCACCGATCCGATCTTCGGCCTCTCCGTACCGGAGGAGGTGCAGGGCGTCCCGAAAGATCTGATGGACCCACGCTCCACCTGGTCCGACCCCGCCGCCTACGACGCCCAGGCCCGGAAGCTCGCATCGATGTTCGCCAAGAACTTCGAGCAGTTCGCGACCGCCCGCCCGGAAGTGAAGGCAGCGGGACCGAAGGGGTAGGAAGCAAACAGGAAACAGGAAACAGGAAACAGGAGACAGGGAACAGGAAACAGGTACCGGCTCCCGCTGGCAGGGCCCTCTATGCGAGAGCAGTTC
>JBIQMO010000048.1:0-21997 GCA_044463245.1 Gemmatimonas aurantiaca | reverse complement strand
GAACCAAGGGCTGAACGATCCAAATGGAGGCGTACCGTGATCAGTACGCCAAGCTTTTCAACAACGGGAAGGACGTCACCGTCATTGCGATAAGCGTCGACCCGGATACGGCGCTCGCGTCCTGGGCACACGACGAGGGATTCCCGATGCTCTTCGTGAGCGACTCGGGCGGTGCGATAGGCAGGAAATACGGCATCTTCAGTGAGAAAGCAGGGCTCGATACGCGAGTGGTTTTCGTGATCGCGCCGGATGGCAAGGTCAGCTACCGTGCCATGCCCTTCCGCGAGCTCGTGGCAGGCGCGTACACCGAGTTGGGCGACGCGGTCTCGCGCGCTTCGGGGGGTAGCTGAAGAGGGTAGCGACGGACGGGCGGCCACGTAGCTTCGCCGCCTGACGCAACGAGGGCCCGGCGACTCGAGTCGTCGGGCCCTCGTTGCATCGGGAGTCAGTTGCATGCGGACTCTTGACTCTCGGTCAAGCGGGTTGAATAGTATGCGCCCGTTATGAAACAGCGTTTCACTTCCGCTCGCGCCACGACTCGGGAAAGCTCGCAACCGGGCACCAAGGCCGTCGCCCGGGCCATCGCCATTCTCAAGTCGTTCGGCGGGACGCGCTCCGCCTGGGGTCTCACCGAGCTGGCGAACCACCTCTCGCTCAACAAGACAACGGTCTTCCGGATCGTGGGAGCGCTCGAGCAGGAAGGGATGCTGAGACGCGACCCGGAGCGCAACATCTACCATCTCGGACCGGAGCTGATAGTGCTCGGCGCCCACGCCGTCCGCTCCGCCGACTTCCGGGCGATCGCGCGATCGCAGCTCGAGATGCTCGCGAAACATACCGGGGAGAGTGCGACGCTCGAAGTTCTCGTGGGCGACGACACCCTGATCCTCGACGAGGTGCTCGGGAAATTCTTCCTGGGGGGTGGCGGCGAGATCGGCACGCGATGGCCGGCTCACACCACCTCCACGGGAAAGGTGCTCCTCGCCGCGCAGCTGAACAGGGGCGGGCCGCTACCCGCTCGCCTGGAGGCGCGCACGAAGAACACCATCGTCTCCTTCCCGCGGCTCGAGCGCGAGCTCGAGCAAGTGAGGGAGATCGGATTCGCCGTGGCGAGAGAGGAGCTGGAGCCGGGATTCGTGGCCATCGGCGCACCCGTTCACAATCACGAGGGCCAGGTCATCGCCGCCATCAGCGTGGGAGGACCCACCGGTCGCATCACCGCCGAGCGAATCCCGACACTCGGCAAGCTCGTACGAAGCGCAGCCGACGATGTGTCCCGCGGTCTGGGCGCCTCGCCGGCTTCCCTGCAGTACTCCGCATGCGAGAACGCCGGCGGCCGCTCGAGGCCGGCCGCGACGCGCGCTCGCACGGAGAGATAGCCACAACCCATTTGGAGGAAGGTTCATGAGACTTCCCGGATTCGCCTGGAAGATCGCGCTGGCGATCGGACTCGCTGCCATGCCGCGCGTCGTCGCGGCACAGGGCAGCGGGACGGTCCGAGGGGCGGTCACGGATTCGTCATCCGGACAACCGATTGCCGGAGCGCAGGTCATCGTCACCGGCACCACGCTGGGAACGGTCACCGGCGAGGATGGCCGCTACGTCATCCGCAACGTCCCCGCGCGTGCCGTCACGCTCCGCGCGCAGCGCATCGGCTTCGGTCCCTCCGAGCACGATGTCACACTCGCGGCCAACGACACCGCCACGCTGAACTTCGCCCTCACTCCAATCGCCGCGCAGCTCTCGGAGATCGTCGTCGTGGGATACGGCACCAGCACCCGCTCGGGCGTGAGCAGCGCGATCGCATCGGTGGGCTCGGAACAGCTGGCGAACGCCCCCTCAGCGAGCATCGAGTCGGCGCTGCAGGGGAAGGCACCCGGCGTGCAGGTCATGCAGAACGCGGGTAACCCGGGCAACGGACTCTCCATCCGCGTCCGCGGCCCGGCCTCGGTCAACGCCGGCAACCAGCCGCTCTACGTGGTGGACGGCGTTCCGATCATCCAGGACTCGTACGGACAGCTCGGGATGGGCGGCCAGGACGTCACGGCGATCTCCGGTCTCAACCCGGACGAGATCGCGTCGATCGACATCCTGAAGGATGCCGCCGCCTCGGCGATCTACGGGTCGCGCGGCTCCAACGGCGTCGTCATGATCACCACGAAGCGCGGGCAGGAGGGAAATCCGAAGCTCTCCTTCAACGCCTACTACGGCCGTCAGGACAACCCGAAGAGGTACGCCCTCGTGAATGCGCAGCAGTACGTGGAGCTGTACAACGAGAGCGCGAAGAACGATGGGTACGATCCTGAGGACTTCCCCTTCGTCCCCGGTGAGGATGACGCCGCCAGCTTCGATTGGCAGAATGCCATCTTCCGCGACGCTCCCATCAGCGATATACAGCTGGGTCTGAGCGGCGGTGGCGAGCGAACGAAGTACTACCTGTCGGCGTCGCGATTCGACCAGGAGGGCATCGTCATCGGGTCGGCGTACAACCGTATCGCCACCCGCCTGAATATCGACTTCGCTCCCATCGACAAATTCCAGCTGCGCACTTCAATCGGCCTCACCCGTGAGGATCACCAGCGGATCGAGGGCGACGGAAGCCTCGACGGCGTAGTCACGAACGCCATCGGCATGCAGCCCATGCGCCCCATCTTTTCGGCGGACGGAAGCTACGCCGGCCGCGCCGAGGGGCTGCGGTACTCCAACCCGGTCGCACTGGCGAACCTCAACTCGACCTCGTTGAACACCCTCCGCGCGCTCGGCAACGTGGAGGCGAGCTACCACTTCACCGATCGCATGTCGCTCACGGGGCGCCTCGGAATGGACGTGCTGGGGCTCGATGAGGAGCAGTGGGAATCGCCGCTGGTGGACCGCACCTACGCGGCCAGCAACGGCGGCGTCGGCAAGAGCGGCCACACGAATGTGCGTCGCTACGTGATGGAGAGCTTCGCATCGTTCGACGCGATCCGTGACGATCACAGCTCGCTGCAGCTGATCGGTGGAGCGAGCCAGGAGCGCAACAGCTCCGACCTGAACTTCGTCCGCGGCGAGAACTTCCCGGACGGCTTCACCAAGTACGTTCGCAACGCCAGCATCGTCACCGAGTACGACGGGCACGCCACGAAGAACAACATCGTCTCCTTCTTCGCTCGTGCGAACTACTCGCTCCTCGACCGCTACCTCTTCTCGGCAAGTCTGCGTACCGACGGCTCGTCGCGCTTCGGTGCCGACAGCCGCTACGGCGTCTTCCCGGCCGCTTCGGTGGGCTGGGTGGTGAGTGACGAGCCATTCGCCGAGGGGCTGGGTCGGATCGGCAGCCTCAAGCTGCGCGCAAGCTACGGTGAGACGGGCAACCAGGGGATCGGGGATTTCGCGGCGCGTGCGCTCGCCGGCGGCGTTTCGTACGCCGGCACGCCGGGGAGCGCTCCGGTGTCGATCGCCAACCCATCCCTTCGCTGGGAGAACACCCGTGAGTTCGACGGCGGCCTCGATGCCTTCTTCTTCGACGGGCGGCTCGGCATCACGGCCGACTACTACATCAGGAAGACCGGGAACCTCCTGGTTCAGCGGCCGATCGCTCTGACCACGGGCTTCAGTAGCGTCTGGGACAACGTTGGCAACATCGAGAACAAGGGCATCGATTTCGCCATCACCACGCAGAACTTCCGCCCCTCCAATGAGAACGGCTTCGGCTGGAACACCACGCTGAACATCACGCGCAACCGCAACAAGGTCACGAAGCTCTTCGGCGGTCAGCCATTCACCACCGGCATCAACGGCCGCGAGACGAGCATCGTCACCGAGGGCCAGCCGCTGGGCTCCTTCTACATGTACGAGTTCCAGGGCGTGGATCCGCAAACTGGCGACGCCATCTTCCGGGATGTGGATGGCGATGGCGAGCTGACCTCGGCGGACAAAGTCATCGTGGGCAACCCGCAGCCCGACTTCTTCGGTGGCCTCGCGAACGAGTTCTCGCTCCGGCGCTTCTCGCTCCGCACCTTCCTGCAGTTCAGCAAGGGCGCCGACATCTTCAACATGATGCGGCTCTTCACCGACGACGGCGGCTGCACCTGGGACAACATGTGGGCCGGTGCGCTCGACCGCTGGCAGAAGCCGGGCGACATCACCAACATGCCGCGCATGAGCTACGACTGTACCTCTGGCGCCGACGAGATCTCCAGCCGCTACCTCGAGGATGGCTCGTACCTGCGGATCCAGGAGGTCACGCTGTCGTACCGCCTGCCGGAGAGGCTGCTCGCGCCCATGCGCATCGCGAACGCCGAGATCTTCGTCTCCGGACACAACCTCAAGACCTTCACCGACTACTCGGGCTACAACCCTGACGTGAACAGCGCTGGCGCGACCGCGAACATCGTCATGAACACCGACTACTTCGCGTACCCGATCGCCCGTACGTTCAGCATCGGGATCAGAGGTGGATTTTGAGCGCCCGCAGAGCAACCCTGACCAGGACATCCAGGACCATGAGATTTCGACTCCTGCTGCCGGCGCTGCTCCTTGGCGCGCTGGCCGGCTGTGATTCGGTACTGCAGACGGAGCCGTCCGATCTGATTCCCAGCGGGAGTCTGATCAAGGACGGCCCGACAGCGCACGCCGCTCTGGTTGGCGCGTACGATGCGCTGCAGGACCTGTCGTACTATGGAAACGACTTCGTGGTGCTCGGCGACATGTCCGCCGACAACGCGGAGCACGTGGGTACCTACCAGTTTCTCGATGCCATCTACCGGCACGAGACGCGCGCCGACAACTCGGCGATCACCGGCCTCTGGCAGGCGATCTACGAGTCGATCGCGCGCGACAACGCAATCATCCAGCAGCTCCCCGAGGTAACGGAAATCGACGAGGAGGAGCGCAACGAGATCCTCGGCGAAGCGTACTTCCTCCGCGCGCTCAACTATCACAACCTCGTGAAGCTCTGGAGCGACGTGCCGATGCCGCTGAAGCCGGCCGAGAGTCCGGAGGAAGCGGCCGCGTACATGCGAGCTTCGGCCGCGGATGTGTACCAGCAGATCCTCAGCGACCTGAATCAGGCGAGCAGCCTGATCACGGACGAGAGCCAAACCCGCCAGGCCTCGCTCGGCGCCGTGCGTGCACTGCGCGCGCGCGTGGACCTGTACATGGGCAACTGGGCGGGCGCGGAGGCGAACGCCGACAGCGTCTACGACATGGGCTACACGCTGGCGCCGTCGTTCTCCTCGCTCTTCACCGCGGAAGGCACGGACACGCCGGAGGACATCTTCCGCCTGAGCTTCACGGCGGTGGACTACAACGAGGTAGGCTACTACTACCTCTGGGACGGCCGTAACGAGGTGGATCCCACCGCGAGCATATACGAGGCGTTCGAGGACGGCGATGCCCGCGGCGACTGGTCGGTGCGGAAGAGCGGCAAGTACTACGAGGGCACCAAGTTCCCCACCACCGTTGGCGCCGAGGATCTGCACGTGATCCGGCTCGGCGAGGTGATCCTCATCAAGGCCGAAGCGCTGGCGCGTCAGGACAAGCTCGAGGAGGCCGTGGACGAGTACAACAAGCTTCGCGTCCGCGCGCATCTCGATCCGCACGTCTTCGGCACCGACGTCACTACGAAGGACGACGTGCTGCAGGCGATCTGGCACGAGCGCCGTGTGGAGCTGGCCTTCGAGGGCGACCGCTGGCCGGATCTCGTCCGCACCGGTCAGGCGGTGAGTGTGCTCGGTCTCCCTCAGGAGCAGGCCTACCAGACCCTCTATCCCATCCCCGCCCGCGAGCGCACCGTCGCGCCGGGGCTGACGCAGAACCCGGGGTACTGAGAGAAGAGAGCCGACGGGGTCAGGTCTTGACTTAATACATTTTCCAGCGGCCGCTGGAAAATGTATTAAGTCAAGACCTGACCCCGTCGGCTGCTTTCTTCCTCTAGATCAGCGCTCCCTGAGCAGCCGCCACGCCACTGCCCAGCTGCACATCCACGCCCGACTTCTTCAGTGCCATCTCGACGCCCGTGAGGGCACCGAGGAGCATCAGCTCATTGAGGTCGCCGAGGTGGCCGATGCGGAAGGCCTTGCCGCCGAGTTGGCCGAGGCCGGCGCCGAGGGAAAGGTTGTAGCGGCGGTAGGCGGTATCGATGATGGAATTCGAGTCGATGCCGGCCGGGGTCATCACGGTGCTGACCGTGTCGGAGTACCACGCGGGACCGGTGGCGCAGAGCGAAAGTCCCCACGCCTTCACGGCGGCGCGACAGGCGTTCGCGAGGCGGCGATGGCGTGCGTAGACGTTCTCGAGGCCCTCTTCCAGGAGCATGTCGAGCGCTACGCGGAGACCGTGGAGAAGCGTTACGGCCGGGGTGTAGGGGAAGTAGCCCTGGGCGTTCTGCTGCATCATCGGGCCGAGATCGAAGAACGCGCGCGGAGAGCGAGCGTGCTCGCGCGCGGCGAGCGCCTTCTGGCTGACCGCCAGAATCCCCAGTCCGGCGGGGAGCATGAAGCCCTTCTGCGAGCCGGCGATCACGAGGTCGACTCCCCAGTCGTCCATGCGGAACTCGAGACTCGCCAGCGAGCTCACGCCGTCCACGTAGAGAAGCGCGGGATGCCCGGCGGCGTCGATCGCACGGCGCACCGCAGCGATGTCGCTCGTGACACCAGTGGAGGTCTCGTTGTGGACCACGAGCACGCCCTTGATCTCGTGCGCGCTGTCCGCCCTCAGCGCTTCCTCGATTCGATCGGGCGGCACCGGCGCGCCCCATTCGGTCTCGATCACGTCGACGTCGTAGCCAAGTCGACGCGCACTGTCGATGAAGAGGTGGCCGAACTGCCCGCCGCGCACGGCGAGGAGGCGATCGCCGGTGGAGAGAGTGTTGACGAGCGCTGCTTCCCACATCCCGCTCCCCGTAGAGGGAAACACGAAGGTCTGCGCACGCGTGGTGCCGAACACCTCTTTGAGTCTCGGCAGGATCGCGCGCGTGAGCTCCGGGAACGACGACGATCGGTGATCGTCGGTCGCGCGGTGCATGGCGCGCTGGAGTCTGTCTGGCGTGTTGGACGGACCGGGAACGAAGAGGAAGTTGCGACCGGGCATGCGGCGCTCCTGGGCTCGAGCTCAGTGATGGTTGAGGAACGATGTGACCAGCCAGGAAGGGACAGGCGCTGGCCGGTGCAGGAATGCTGCTCGCAAAGTATACTGGGCACGACCTTCAAGGAGCTTCCCCCTCGATGATCGTGCTTCCAGCGCTGCTTCTCCTACTACAAGGGCCCGCCGCTGTCGGCGCGCCCGCCGCCGGCGTACAGGACGCCTCCTACGCCCCCGATGGCCGGCTGGCGCTGGCGATAGATGGCGACATCTGGGTGCAGCGAGCGCCGGGTGCGGGTGCCGGGTGGACGCGCATCACGAGCGGCGGCGGGTGGGATCGCGAGCCCGCGTGGAGCGCGGATGGAAGCTACATAGTATTCGCGTCGTATCGCGATGGCGAGTCACATCTCTACCGCGTTCCGCTCGGCGCCGTTCGCGCTGCGGCCGGTTACGACAGCGCGTCTGGCACACCGGAGCGGGTCACGGATTCGGCCGACTGGGAGAGCAGCCCGTCACTCGCGAGGGACGGCACGCTCGCGTTCGTGCGCGGTCGTGGGCCGACCGCTCGCGTCTACGTTCGCTCCGCGGATGGAAAGGAGCGACGTCTCACCGATTCGAAGGCGGGCTCCGAGCTCTGGCCAGCTCTCTCCCCGGACGGGAAGTGGATCGCGTTCGTGAGAGTCGCGGAGAGTGGACGTGCGCTTCGAATCATGTCGGCGTCCACCGACTCGGCGCGCACGGTTACGACCGATCGCGCCAGCGAGCGGCCCGTGTGGTCACCCGATGGCGCTCGCATCGCATTTGGCAGCCGGAGCGGACCGGCCGGCGTCTGGGTCACCAATGCCGACGGTGACTACGTCAACCTGGTCAGCTCGCGCCGCGCCGCGCCGGCGTGGTCGCCGGATGGACGCACTCTCGCTCTGGTCGAGCTTCCATCGCCGCTGCCCGCGTACAACGGCGATCCCGATCGTCTGGGGGATCGCGCGGCGGGCAGCATGCCGAAGGGTACTGGTGCGCTCTGGTTCGTCCCCGCACCGCCATCGCCGGATAGCGGACGCGCGGTGTCGCTCGCGCTCGACGTGAACCGCCGGGAGCGGAACGCAACCGAGTTCGACATCGCGTGGGGGCGCACGGCGAAGTTGTACTACTCCCTTCCAGGTGATTCGTCGCGTCGCGCGAAGTGGGTAGCGCTCGGCGACGCCTATCGTCCGCGTGCACTCGCCGCGAAGTCGGATGAGGAGATGGCGAAGGTAGTGCACGAGATGCTTCTCGAGCGGCCGCCGCTGCGCGAGCCGGCTACCGGTCGCGCGGCAGTGTCGAGCGCCAATCCGGTGGCCACCGAAGCCGGCCTCGAGATCCTGCGCAAGGGTGGGAACGTCGTCGATGCGGCGATCGCCGTCTCGTTCGCCCTCGGCGTGGTGGAGCCCGACGCGAGCGGAATCGGCGGCTACGGTCAGATGCTGATCAGACTCGACTCGATGCCGCGCCCGGCTCTCATAGAGTTCATGACTCGCCTGCCGCAGGATGTGCTCACCAACGAGCCGGCGATCTTCGCCAGCGGCGGCTATCCTGACGATGGGCCGGTGCTCCCCAACGTGCCCGGCACCGTGGCCGGGATGTACGAGGCATGGAAGGAGTACGGGAGCCACGAGCTCCCCTGGGCCGCGCTGCTGCAGCCGGCGATCCGCGCGGCGAGAGATGGCTACCTGGTGAGCGACGGCCTGGCCACCACGCTGGCTACCGAGCGTGAGCACTTTCTGAAGTACGAGGGGAGCAGGAAGCTCTTCTTCCGCGATGGCGAGCCGCTCCACACCGGCGACACGTTGCGCAACCCGGATCTGGCGTGGGCTCTCACGCAGATCGCCGACAGCGGCGCGAACGCGCTCTATCATGGCGCGGTCGGGGAGCGGATGGTGGCCGACCTTCGCGGCCACGGCAACGCCATGCGCACGAGTGATCTGGCGCGCTACTACGCCGCCGAGCGCGCGCCGGTCACGGGCACCTACCGCGGATACACCATCTATTCGAGCGCGCCACCAGTCTCCGGCGGAGCCACGCTGATCGCGCAACTGAAGATGCTCGGGCAGTTGCCGAAGCTTCCTTCGTACACGGAGGATGCCGCGGCGCTTCACGCCATGATCGAAGCGTGGAAGCTGGTGCCATCGGCTCGTGGTCGCATCGCCGACCCGGGCCTCTGGCCGGTGAACATCACCGCATTCATCAGCGAAGACAGCGCGCGGGCGCGCTGGCGGTGTTTCGACCGCCGGCATGCGCTGCGCTCGGATGAGCTGCAGGGTGCGACCCCGAAATGCGCCAAAGCTCCGGCTGGCAGTTCCCACGTCGAAGGGAGCGCCCGAGAAGTCGACGAGCACGGCGACTCCGAGCCGATCCACCGGCACAGCACGGGGACGACCGCCTTCACCGTCGCCGATGCCGACGGAAACGTCGTGGCGGTGACGCAGACTCTCGGCACCTGGGGAGGAAGCTTCTACGTCACCCCGGGACTCGGCTTCTTGTACAACGACAAGCTCACGTCGTACGCGAGCGATGCCGACGTCTTCGGCGCCCGCGCGCCGTACGCACGCAACGGGAGCACCATCGCCCCCACGATCGTCTTCCGCAACAGCGAGAACGAGTCGCGTCCCGTTCTCGCACTCGGCGCAGCTGGCAACGCGTGGATCACCTCCGCCGTCTACACGATTGCCAGCGGAGTCCTCGACCAGAAGCTGGACATCCAGCATGCGATCGAGCTCCCCCGCTTCCTCATCACACGCGACCGCGTCGCCGGTGGAAACGACTTCGTGATCGAGCTCGAAGACGGCTTCGCCCCGCGCGTCGAGCACGACCTCGAGGCCCTCGGTCACCGTCTCCACTTCATCTCCCTCCCCGGCGAGCTCCGGATGGGCTACGCATCCGCGATATCGATCGGCGACACCACCGTCACCGCCGCCGCCGATCCGAGGCGCGCCGGAGCCGCGGGGGCAGTGGGGAGGGGGGAGAGATAGATGGCAGGAAGGGCTCGGGTTCCGACGGGGTCAGGTCTTTAATTTCGAGCCGTAAGGGCTATTGCCCTTACGGCTCGAAATTAAAGACCTGACCCCGTCGGAACCCTGCCTCCTGAACCCTCGCAGTGCACTGCTTTCTCACCATCACGCCGCGCTCACTACCTCCGGCGCAGGCATCGGCTCCTTCAGGTGATCCACCACGCGCTCGGCGGGGAGGCGGAAGCTCGTGGCGAGCCACATGATGAGCGCGGAGAAGATCGCAACGACGATGATTGCCCGGCCGAAGCCGAGGACGGCGAGGTTCCCCGCGTGCGCGGACGGGTTGGGGTAGTTACCGAGCCAGCTGATGATCGCGAGGCCCACGAGCCACGCTACGACCCAACCTCCCGAGCGGAACTCGAGTGGAGGGGTGGTGGCGCGGTTGCGCGCTTCGTGGATTACCAGGACGATGTAGCCGATCAACACCGCGATGAAGAGCTTCCAGTCGGTGGCCCAACCAGACCAGTAAACGATGAGGTTCGATGAGAGGAAGCCGAGGTACGCGATCAGCGTCGCGGCCGGAAGACGGAAGGGGCGCGCCTGACGCGGGATCTGCTTCCGCATCGCCACCAGCGCCAGCGGCCCCGAGCCGAAGGAGAGCACGGTTGCCGAAGTGACGAAGCCGACCAGCTTCTGCCACCCCGGGAAGGGGAGAAAGAAGATGAGCCCCACCACGAAAGTCACGATCACACTCACCCACGGCACACCGCGGTCGCTCACCTTGGCGAGCGCACGCGGGGCGTTGCCGTTCCGGCCCATCGCGTATGAGATGCGCGCGGTCACGGTCGTGTAGATGAGCCCCGTGTCGGCCGGCGAGATGAAGGCGTCGATGTAGAGCAGGATCGCGAGCCAGCTCAGGCCCATCACGCTAGCCAGGGCGGCGAGCGGGCCGTAGGTGGCGGCCACGTTCGAGATTCCGCTCGTGAAGCTGGTGCCGATGTTGGCCCACCCGTTACGCAGCGCCTCGCCCGGCAGCGCGCCGATGAAGGCGGACTGCAGCGCGATGTAGAGGACACCGGTGATGAGCACCGAGCCTATGATCGCGATCGGCACGTTCCTCTGCGGGTTGCGAGTCTCGCCAGCCAGCTCCACTCCCTGTCTGAAGCCCAGATAGGAGAACACGATCCCCGCCGTGGCGATGGAGGAGAAGACCCCGCTCCACCCGAAGGGCATGAAGCCACCGGCCAGCTCGTGGGTGAAGTTCGCGCCGTGGAATACGGTGACGATGAACGAGACGATCACTACGATGATGATCGCCAGCTTCCACCAGACCATCGCGTTGTTGAGGCGCGCGAACCAGCGGATCCCCACCACGTTGATGAGACTGAAGATGGCGAGCATTGCCGCGGCCACCGCGAAGCCGGCGCCGGTGAGCACCGGCACCCCGTGATCGAGGCGCTGCAGCCATGGGAGGTAGTTGGTAGCGTACTGCAGCGCCGCCTCGACCTCGATCGAGGTGGTGGACGCCACGGCGAGCCAGGTGATCCACCCGAGTGTGTAGCTCGCGAATGAACCGAAGGCGTAGTGCGGAAATCGCACCACGCCTCCGGAGACGGGAAACATGGTTCCGAGCTCGGCGTAACAGAGCCCGATGAGGATGATCATCACTCCGCCGATCGCCCACGCTACCACCGAGGCCGGTCCGGCGATCTGCGCGGCACTCAGCGCGCCGAAGAGCCACCCGGAGCCGATGATCGACCCGACGGCTGTGAAGAGGAGGCCGATGATCCCGATATCGCGTCGGAGGCGGTGGTCGTCAGCGGCTTCGCGATGGATGACTGTACCGGTGTCTGCCATGATCTCCTCGTGGAGCGAGAGATGGCGCGCCCCGGATTTCGGCCGAAGCTCCCGCGCGTACCCCGGCGCGCCGAATCGTATGACGGATCATCATCGCGGTACACGTCGAACACAAGACGGAATGCATGGGAGCGCATATATTTTCCGATTCGAGCCGCCGAGCTCGCCCTGGGGGCTCGAACGCTTTGCGGCCCCCCCGCGTAAGGGATGGCGGACCCTTCGCTCTTCCAGGGTCGTGACAGTGAGAGTCCTCTTCGCTAGCTTCCCATGATGCACGGCGTGCTTCGCAGCTTCCGCCGCCCACGGTCGCGATTTCTCGTCCTGGCCGCCTGCCTCGCGCTGGCGGCCCAGAGCGTGGCATCGCTCCTGGCGCCGGCGGCCGAAGCTCGTGCATCCCGGAGCGCGCCCGCACATGTGGAGAGTGGCGGCACCCACCAGCACCACTCCCACAACCCCGCCGACTGCGCCGCCTGCATCGCCCTCCAGCTCACTGGGATCCCGCAGCGGCCCCCCGCGGATGAAGCGATCGTCGTCGATAAGCGGCCGATCAATCCGCCGCCCGCGCTGCATATGGCCAGCGCGAGCCGGCGCGACGATCGACACTCCCGAGCACCACCGACTCCCTCGATACCGCTTCGGTAGCTACCGACACCGATAGCGTGCCGCCGCGCCTGCCCCGAGCACGCGCGGATCCTCGTGCCGCATCGACCGCGCAACGTCGCCGGAAGAGGTGCGCGCCCCCATGCCATCCAGGGCCGGAGGTGCGCCATCCATACCCGGGGACGCCGCAGCAGCGGTGCGGCTTCACAGCCAACGGTATGGTCAGAGGGGGTTCATGTACGCGTACATGCTAGTTGCTGCATTCGTGCTGCCATCGGCGCCGTCGCTCCGCGCACAGCAGGCCCACGCCACATCACCACCACCCGCCGCGCGCGATACCGCTGCCGGCGTACTCGTGCTGACGCTCGACGAGGCGGTGGACAGCGCGCTCGCGCACAACCCACAGCTCCGTGCCTCGCGCGAGCAGATCGCCGAGGCGCGCGCTCGCGTGACGGAGGCGACCGCGCTCCCGGAGCCCGAGCTCGGGCTGAGCATGGAGGACGAATCCCGGGTCTTCACTCACGGCGCCAACGGCACCAGGGAATTCGGCCTCGGCGTCACCATCCCCTTCCCCACCAAGATCCATCTGGCCGGCAAGGTAGCCGGGACGGATGTGGACGCCGCTTCGTTCTCGTACTCGCAGTCGCGCCAGCTCATCGCCTCAGAGACGGTTCAGAGCTACGACGCGTTGCTCGTGGCGCTCCGGCACGGCGAGAATCTCCGCGAGGCCAAGCGGCTCGCCGACGACTTCCTGCAGAAGACGCAAGCGCGCTACAATGCCGGCACGGCCGCGGGGATCGACGTGGTCAAAGCGAAGGTGGAGGTGTCGCGCGCCGAGAACGACCTCATAGCCAACGAGCGCGACGTGGCCAACGCGCGGGCGGCGCTGAACCGCCTCATGGGCCGGATGCTCGGAGCGGGGATCGAGCTGGCCGACTCCCTCGCCGTGCCGGCGCCGATCCCGCCGCTCGAGGAGCTCGAACGACGCGCGTTGAAGGCGCGCCCCGAGATCCGGGGTATGGACGCGGCCCGGCGTGGTGCGCGAGCCGCCACCTCGCTCGCCGGCCAGTACTGGCTCCCGGACGTCAGCGTGACACTGTCGAAGGACTTCGCCGCCGGCGCCGTGGGCGCACCCTACACCACCGAGATTGGCTTCGGGATACCGCTCTTCTTCTGGCAGCACCACAAGGGCGAGGTCTCGGAGTCGCGGCACCGCGAGCTGGAGCTGGCGGCGGCGAGTCGCGATCTCACCGCGCAGGTCTCGCAGGAAGTTCGCGCCGCGCACGCCGCCGCCAGCACGGCGCTCCGTCAGGTGGCCTATCTGCGCGACGAGCTCCTCCCCGAAGCGCGCGAAGCATACCGTATCGCCTCCAGCAGCTACGGACTGGGCGGCTCCTCGGCGCTCGAGGTTCTCGACGCCCAACGCACGCTGCTCGACGTCGAGAGCCAGTACACCGATGCGCTCGGTGCCTCCAATGATGCGCGTGCCCAGCTCGAGCTGGCCATCGGCGCGCCGCTCGACTCGACCTCCAACTCCCGAGAGCCATGAGAATCAGATACCAGGCACTTGCCGCCCTGACCGCGAGCGTCGCCATCGCGTCGGCAGCCGGCTGCGGCTCGAAGGCCGACGCGGACACATCGGTCGCGCACACCGGTACCCGGAAGAGTGATTCGTCCATCACCATCTCGAGCGAACAACGGGAGCGCATCGGCGTGTTCGTCGTCGCGCCGACGTCCTTCCACCAGGTGGTCCGAACCACGGGCACGGTGGCATACGATGGCGACCAGTCCACCCAGATACTCGCGCCGATCTCCGGACCGGTGACCTCCATTCTCGTGCAACCGGGTGCGCGCGTGCGTCGCGGTCAGGCGCTGGCCTACGTCTCGTCACCCGACTTCGCGGAGGCGGTGGCCGACTATCGTAAGGCGCGCGCCACCGCGGAGAACTCCGAGCGCGTCGCCAAGCTGGACGAGCAGCTCTTCGAGAACGACGCGATAGCACGTCGCGATCTCGAGCAGGCACAGACCGATGCCATCTCGGCCGCAGCGGACCGCGACGCCGCCTTCCAGCGCCTGCAGGCGCTCGGCGTCGATGACTCCACGCTCGCCACGCTCGCCGCGGGGAAGGCTGCCAGCGTCACGCGCGGGGTGATCCGCTCGCCGATAGAGGGGACGCTCGTCGAGCGGCAGATAACTCCCGGACAGCTACTCGAGGCAGGCACCACGCCCTGCTTCACCGTGGCCGACATATCCGCCATGTGGGTGATGGCGAACGTCTTCGAGGCCGATCTTTCATCCGTGGGCCTTGGCGACGAAGCGACAGTCACCACCGATGCGTCGAACGAGCCCTTCAGCGGGAAGGTGGACAACATCGCCGCGTTCGTGGACCCAAGCACGAAGGCAACCTCGGTTCGCATCCTCGTGCCGAACCGCGGACGGCTGCTCAAGAAGGACATGTACGTGAACGTGGGCATCAATTCGCGTGATCGGCGGAGCGGCCTCCTCATCCCCGTCTCCGCGGTGCTGCGCGACGAGGACAATCAGCCGTTCGTGTACGTGGAGCAATCCGAGCGCGGCTACGAGCGTCGTACCGTCACGCTCGGCTCGCGCATCGATCAGCGCTACGCGATAACGCAGGGACTCCAGCCGGGTGACCACGTGGTCTCCGAGGGCGGGCTATTCCTGCAATTCGCACAGAGCCAATGAGCGCCACCGAGATTCCGCCGCGGGTAGACGCGGCCGAGCCGATCGCGGCCGGCGTGGACCGGCGCCCGTCGATCATCAATCGCATCGTCGCGACATCGCTGAGACAGCGATTCATCGTAGCGCTGCTGTCGCTACTCCTGGTGGCAGCCGGGATCTGGAGCTTCACCCGACTACCCGTCGATGCGTATCCCGACCTGTCGCCGCCGATAGTGGAGGTGATCACCCAGTGGCCGGGGCACGCCGCGGAGGAGGTGGAGCGGCTCATCACGGTGCCCGTGGAAGTCGAGATGAACGGACTCCCCAAGCTGCACGTCGTTCGGAGCGTCTCGCTCTACGGCCTCTCCGACGTGAGCCTGACCTTCGACGATGGCACCGATCTCTACTTCGCGCGGCAGCAGGTCTTCGAGCGACTCCCGGACGTGGAGGTGCCGGAGGGAGTGTCGCCGTCGGTGGGCCCGCTCTCGTCACCGTCCGGGCTCGTGTATCGCTACGTGCTGCAGAGTCCCGACCGGTCGCCGATGGAGCTCAAGAACATCAACGACTGGGTCGTCACCAAGGCGTACAAGTCGGTGCCCGGCGTGGCGGAGGACTCTCCGCTGGGCGGCGAAACCATGCAGTACCAGGTGCTGCTGGACCCCACGCGACTCGCGGGCTCCGGACTCTCGGTGGCCGACGTGGGGAACGCGCTCGGCGCCAACAACGGGAACGCGGGCGGTGGCTTCTATTCCGAGGGCGGCCAGTTCTACTACGTGCGTGGACTGGGCCGCGTGCGCACGCTGGAGGACATCGCGAACATCGTGGTGGCGGTGCACGACGGCACTCCGATCCTGGTGAAGGACGTCGGGCAGGTGGTGATCGGGCACGCCCCGCGGCTGGGACAGTTCGGCTTCGACAGTACGAACGACGCCGTCGAAGGCGTGATCATGATGCGCACCGGCGAGCAGGCGCAGACGGTGCTGAAGGGAGTCGAAGCGAAGACCATAGCGCTCAACGACTCCGTACTGCCGAAGGACGTGAAGATCCACCCCTTCTACGACCGGAGCGATCTCATCGCGCTCACTACGCGCACGGTGGAAGACAACCTGCTGCGCGGCATCGCGCTGGTGGTAGTGGTGCTGGTGTTCTTCCTGTACGACATCCGCGCCGGACTCATCGCCGCCACCACCATCCCGCTCTCGCTCCTCTTCGCGTTCATCCTGCTGGACGTGAGGAACATCCCGGCCAACCTGTTATCCATAGGCGCGATCGACTTCGGCATCCTGGTGGACGGCGCGGTGTTCATGGTGGAGAACATCCACCGCAAGCTCGCTGAGCATCACGGAAGCAGCTACAACGTGCGCGAGGTGGTCATCGCGGCGGCGGCCGAGGTGGACAGACCGATCTTCTACTCGGTCGCGGTGATGCTCGTCGGATTCCTCCCGATCTACGTGCTCTCGGGGCCGTCGGGACGCCTCTTCAAGCCGATGGCTGCCACCACGATCTTCGCGCTCGTGGGGTCGCTGGTGGTGACGCTCTCGCTCATCCCGGTGCTCTGCGCGGGACTCATGCGCCACGGGGTTCGTCCGCGGGTGAACCGGGCGCTCGAGTGGGTCACGCGACAGTACGAGCGAGCGCTCGACTGGTGTCTCGCACACAGCTGGGCCACGATCGGTGCATCGGTGGCGATCTTCGTGGCTTCGCTGCTGATGGTTCCGGCGATCGGCGCCGAGTTCATGCCCACGCTCGATGAGGGCGCGCTCTGGGTGCGTGCGACGATGCCCTACACCATCTCGTTCGACGAGTCGTCGCGGATCGTCCCGCAGATTCGCGCGATCATCAAGTCGTTCCCGCAGGTCACGGTGGTGGGGTCGGAGCACGGCCGCCCCGACGACGGTACCGATGCCACCGGATTCTTCAACGCCGAGTTCTACGTGGGGCTCAAGCCGTACGACGAGTGGACCGGCCCGATCCGGACGAAGCCCGAGCTGATCGCCGCGATAGACGAGAAGCTGCAGCGCTTCCCCGGGATCACCTTCAACTACACGCAGCCCGCCGAGGACGCGGTGGATGAAGCGGAGACGGGACTGAAGAGCGCCCTCGCCGTGAAGATCTTCGGCTCGGATCTGCAGCTGCTGGAGCACAACGCCACCACCATCAAGCAGGTGCTCGAGCACGTCCCGGGGATCGATAACGTGACGGTGGTGCAGGAGCTGGGGCAGCCCGCCCTCACCGTGGAGGTGGATCGCTCGAAGATCGCGCGCTACGGCGTCAACGTAGCCGACGTCAATGGACTGATCGAGGCCGCCGTGGGAGGAGCAGCCGTCACCCAGGTTGCACAGGGCGAACGTTTGTACGATCTGGTCGTCCGGCTACAGCCCGCATTTCGTGAGACGCCGGAGCAGATCGGCAACATCCCGGTGGCGACACCGGGCGGACAGCAGATCCCGCTGCGCGAGCTGGCCGATATCCAGGTGTCGAGCGGTGCGTCGTTCATCTACCGCGAAGACAACTCGCGCTTCATCGGCGTGCAGTACTCCGTGGAAGGGCGTGACCTGGCGAGCGCCGTGCAGGATGCGCAGCGTCAGGTGGCGGCAGTGGTGCACATGCCGGCGGGATATCGCCTGGTGTGGGGCGGCGAGTATCAGGAATACACCGCATCGCGACAGCAGATGCGGATCATCGTCCCGCTCACGCTGCTCGCGATATTCCTGCTTCTCTTCGCACTGTACAGCAACGTGAAGTTCCCGCTCATAACCGTGGTCGGCGTGGTTCTCTCGGCGCCGGTGGGGGGGCTGCTGGCGCTGCTGCTGACGGGGACGCCATTCTCGGTTTCGTCGGGGATCGGCTTCCTCGTACTCTTCGGCGTCTCGGTGCAGACCGCGGTCATCTACATCTCGTATGCCAATGAGCTGCGGCAGGGCGGTGCTGGAGTGGCGGAAGCGACGCGGATGGCCGCGGTGCTCAAGCTCAGGCCGATCATGATAACGGCGCTGGTCGCCGCGATCGGCCTCCTCCCCGCGGCGATGTCGTTCGGAGTGGGATCGGACTCGCAGCGGCCATTCGCGCTGGTGATAGTGGGTGGGATGCTCGCGCGGCTCATCATCGGAGTCTTCCTCATGCCCGCGCTCTACGCGGTGGTCGCACGACCGGGCGACCGTCTGGAGGTGTGATTCGTGCGAGCGTGCTGGCGCAGCTATCTTGAACGTTCAATTCGGCGCGGCCCGACTCCGCCGCGCTGCCTCACGATCGCAACGAGGAGCCCGTCATGCCCGCTACGCCGTTCACTGTCGGATTGATTCAGCAAGCCGTGAGCGAGAGCGCCGACGCCACGGTGGATGCCGCCGAGCGCGGCATCCGCGAGGCGGCCGGCCGCGGCGCGCAGATCATCTGCCTGCAGGAGCTCTTCAACGCTCCCTACTTCTGCAAGGTGACCGACGCCGAGCGCTTCGACCTGGCGGAGCCGATCCCCGGTCCCACGGTAGAGCGGATGCAGCGGCTTGCCGCGGAGCTGGCGGTGGTGATCATCGTGCCGCTCTTCGAGCGGCGCGGCGCTGGACTCTACCACAACTCGGCCGCCGTGGTGGATGCCGACGGCTCGATGCTCGGCACCTACCGCAAGATGCACATCCCCGACGACCCACTGTATCACGAGAAGTACTACTTCACGCCGGGGGAGATCTACCAGCACGACGAGTCCAAGCCGCCGTCCGGCTTCCGCGTCTTCCGCACGCGCTACGCGACGATCGGCGTCCTGATCTGCTGGGACCAGTGGTATCCCGAGGCGGCGCGCATCACGAGTCTGATGGGCGCCGAGATACTGTTCTATCCCACCGCCATCGGCTGGCACCCGAAGGAAAAGGAGGAGTGGGGAGCAGCGCAGGCGGATGCGTGGCGCACCGCCCAGCGAGCACACGCGATCGCGAACGGCGTCTATGTGGCAGCCGTGAACCGCGTGGGCTTCGAGCCCGAGCCGGGGACCGACGGGATCGAGTTCTTCGGGCACTCGTTCGTGTGCGACCCGTTCGGACGCATCGTCGCGGAGGCCGGCTCGGAACCGACCGTCCTCACGGCTACGTGTGATCCGGGGATGATCGAGTACACGCGCCGCAACTGGCCCTTCTTCCGCGACCGCAGGATCGACGCGTACGCGCCGATCCTGAATCGCTACATCGGCTGAGAATGGCGAGCGACGTGGCCGATCCTTCGATGTCGAAGCGCAGGATGCCCGCCGAGTGGGAGCCGCACTCGGCGACGTGGGTCGGCTGGCCGCATCACGCGCCAGACTGGCCGGGGAAGTTCGAGCCGATCCCGTGGGTCTACGCCGAGATCGTGCGCGCGCTCCACCGGCACGAGCGCGTGGAGATTCTCTGCCACAGCGAAGAGGTGCAGGAGGAGGCGGTACGACTCCTTCGTTCGCACGCCGTGGATCTCTCGCGCGTCGGGTTACACCGGGTGGCCACCGACCGGGTCTGGCTGCGCGACTCCGGGCCCACTGCCGTCGTATCGCCCGAGGGGGAGGTACACTGGGTGCAGTGGCGCTTCAATGGGTGGGCCAAGTACCCCAACCACACGCGCGACCAGCTAGTGCCAGCGTGCGTCGCGCAGATCAGCGGACTCCCGCTGGAGGAAGCCGTGCGTCCCGACGACGGTACGCCACTCGTGCTGGAGGGCGGCGGGATCGAGACCGACGGTGCGGGCACGCTCCTGGTAACCGAGGAGTGGCTCCTCTCCGATGTGCAGGTGCGCAACCCCGGTCTCGACCGCTCCGGTTACGAGCGCGCGTTCGCGCGCTATCTGGGTATCGAGCGCACGATCTGGCTCGGCGAGGGTTGCGTGGGCGACGACACGCACGGCCACATAGACGACATCGCCCGCTTCACCGACGCCCACACGGTGGTGCTCGCCTACGAGGAAGACCCGGCCGATGAGAATCACGGCCGCTCGGCCGACAACCTCCGTCGCCTCGAGCTCGCCTCTCGCACCTTCCCTGGCGGTCTGAGGATCGTGAAGCTCCCCTTCCCTCGCCCCGTGATCATGGATGGCGAGCGTCTCCCCGCCAGCTACGCCAACTTCTACATAGCCAACGGCGTCGTCATCGTCCCCACCTTCAACGACCCGAAGGACCGCGTCGCCCTCGACACGCTCGCCGGGCTCTTCCCCGACCGTGAAGTCACCGGCATCCACGCCGTAGACCTCGTCTGGGGACTGGGGACGTTGCATTGCCTGTCGCAGCAGCAGCCGAAGGGAGGGTGAGGCAGGGTTCGGGAGGCAGGGTTCAGGGTTCAGGAACTACACTGAAAGCCGTCATCCCCGCGCAAGCGGGGATCCATTCTCTACGTCATCCCCGCGCAAGCGGGGATCCAGGTTCGACTGACTAACATGGATTCCCGCTTTCGCGGGAATGACAGTAGCGGTAGATGCAGTTCCTGAACCCTGAACCCTGCCTCCTGAACCCTCGCCCTCCCCCCTCCCCTCCACGGTTCTTGCACGCCCTATCCCATCTTTCTCACGAAGGATGTGGCAGACATGGCATTCGACAGACGGGCTAGAGGGGCGCAGGATGAGGCGCTGGTGGGGGAGATAGGAGAGGGTGCGATAGCGATTCGGACGCCGGTGGATCTGGAGCCGCTGCTGGATCAGATCGGCGACGCGCGTTACGTGCTCATCGGCGAGGCATCGCACGGGACGTCCGACTTCTACCGCTGGCGCGCCGAGCTCTCGAAGAGACTGATAATAGAGCGCGGCTTCTCGTTCGTCGCGGTCGAGGGTGACTGGCCCGACTGCTACCGAGTGAACCGCTTCGTGAAGGGTTACACCGATTCGGGGCAGAGCGCCTACGAGGTGCTGCACGCCTTCGAGCGCTGGCCCACGTGGATGTGGGCGAATCGCGAAGTGGTGGAGTTCACGACGTGGCTGAGGGAGCACAACGAGCCGCGTCCGTCCGACGCACAGGCGGGCTTCTACGGACTGGATGTGTACTCGCTGTACGAGTCGATGACCGAGGTCGTGAGCTACCTCGAGAGGATCGATCCGGAGGCGGCGACGGCCGCCAGGCGCGCCTATTCCTGCTTCGAGCCGTACTACGGCGACGTCCAGGAGTATGCTCGCGCCACTGCGCTCGTCCCCACATCGTGCGAGGACGAGGCGGTATCCATCCTCTCGGCGCTCAGGCGCAAGGCACCGGAGTACAGGGCCGACGGGCGTGAGGCGTACTTCAACGCCGAGCAGAACGCGCTCGTCGCGCAGGGCGCGGAGCTCTACTATCGCACCATGGTGCGCGGCGGCCCGGGAAGCTGGAACGTACGCGACCACCATATGGTGGACACCCTCGAGCGCCTGATGAGCTTCCACGGACCGCTCGCGAAGGGGATCGTCTGGGAGCACAACACTCACGTGGGCGATGCCCGCTTCACCGACATGGCGCGCGCGGGGATGGTCAACGTGGGCCAGCTCGTGCGCCAGCGCCACGGCATCGAGGGCGTGGTGCTGGTGGGATTCGGCAGCTACCACGGCACAGTGATCGCGGCGAAGGAGTGGGGTCTTCCCATGCAGCGCATGCGCGTCCCCAACGCGCGCGACGACAGCTACGAGGCGATGATGCACCGCACCGGGATCCCGCGCTTCCTGCTCGTCTTCGACGGCTCCGACGACGGCGGCATCCTCGGCCTCGACACCGTCCGCGGCCACCGCGCTATTGGTGTCGTATACGAACCGGCACACGAGCGCTGGGGCAACTACGTCCCCACCCTCCTCCCGCGCCGCTACGACTCCTTCATATACCTCGACCACACCGAGGCACTCGACCCGCT
>JBIQMO010000047.1:0-22010 GCA_044463245.1 Gemmatimonas aurantiaca | reverse complement strand
CCTTGAACTGGCCGGGCCGCTTATCGGGCCGCGCGGCGAGGATCTCGGCGTGGGCCGCGGTCAATCGGTCGAGAAACTCATCTTCGGACGCGACTTCACGTACACCGATGCTCATGGCCGACCGGCTTCCCACCAGGTGATAGGTCCCGACTACATCGTGCGCGTCCTGCGGGCGCGCGGCCGGAATCTTCCCCTCGAAGACTATGGCGCGCGCATCATCGACATCGAACTTCGTGCCCTCGATGAAGTTCGAGAAATAGGCGTCGAAGAAGGCTAGGTTGGCGAACTCCCGGTCGGTCGGCAGCACGTCGGGGCGTGTTCGAACCGGCCACTGCACCAGTGACGCGTGCAGCGTCTGAAAGAGATCGAAGCGCTCGGGGTCGTACGGCTCGCCGGCCGCGCGGGCGACTGCGACCGGGGATGAGAGCCTGGTCTTACGAGTACCCAGGAGCGCGCCGATCATCGCGTCCAGCGTCTCGAGCTCAGCCTCCGTGTCCAGCATCGGCGCGAGCGCACGAGCCTCGTCACGGATGACGTTGAGTCTCGCTTCTCCGCTGATGCGGAGCTGCCGGTCGAGATATTCCTCTATGGTGCGATGATCGAGGCCCCGAGCCACACCGCCTCGGGCGCGCGTCGGCTTGAGACACTCCAGCAGGGCCCGCGGACGCGAAGCGATGTGCAGATTGCCGAGGTACGGAGTGTCGCCCGGCAGCGGACCGGGCCCCTTGCTGACACGGATCAGGAGACCGGGTAGTTGAATGTCCTTCCGGCCGCTGCCGACGAGATAGATGCGGCCGTCGATGGGGCGCATCTCTAACGCGGTGCGATAGGCGATCACGGCGCCGGGGGCAAGGAGGTCGACGATCCGCCAGAGATTTCGCGCGACTACGGCGTCGAGCTCGTCAGTGACGTTGCTCGTATAGAGCCCGCGCATGACGCGGCGGAGCTCGCCGGCTTCGACCCTCCTGTGGAGCCGCAGAGCATCCTCGCGACTGCCGAGGAAGACCTCGGCGAACGGGACGGCGGCTTGCCGTGAAATGCTGTTTCGCTGCATTAACGCCTCCGAGCGAGGCCGAATTGAAAACTATACTACAATAATATACCTCCCAAGAAAACAATTATGCAATATATGCAATAAACGATTGGAGGAACTGGGAGGCGGCGTTGAAAACGTCGTCGCCATAAGAAGCCAAGACGGTCAGTTTCTGAAAACTACACTGCAATAACAGCCGGCGTCTGCAATCAATAACGCGATAAGCGGCCCCAGAAGCGTCCAAGCTCGTCCAACCCGAAGCGCGAAAGAAACGCTAACCCCGCCCTTCGCCAAGCAGTCGCGCGCGCCACCGCTCGAGGTACCTCCGCGCACGACTGTCCGTCGTCAGCGAGATGGCCCGCTCGTACGCCGCCACAGCCTCGCCCGCGCGGCCCGCCTCGGCCAGTAAATGCGCGCGTGTCGCCCACGCGGGCTGGAAGCGCCGCGCAGCCTCATCCTCGATCGCATCGAGCGCCTCGAGCCCAGCCCGAGCGCCCTCCGCGCGCCCCACCGCCGCCGCGTACGCGACGCGCGCGCCGAGCGTCGGCGCGATCGAGAGGAGGGCGGCATGGAGCGTCCGCAGCGCGCGCCAGTCGGTCGTCACACCGGACGTGGCGCGTGCGCAGTGGACGGACTGGATCGCGGCCTCGATCTGGAAGCGGCCCACCCATCCGAGAGCGTGCGCGATGGAGGTATCGCTCGCCGAGCGCGATGAGCTCCGCGTCCCAGAGCGTGGGATCCTGCTCGTCGAGCGGCACGAGCTCGTCGCCCGTTCCGCGCGCGGGGTGGCGCGCGAGGGAGAGCGAGATGAGCGCGGCGAGGCCCAGCGCCTCGGGCTCGTCGGGGAGCAGCTCGGCGAGCGTTGCGGCGAGATAGTGCGATTCGGCGGCGAGCGAATCGCGCGGCTCGGTGCCGGCGACGAGGGGGAAGTCGATCGCGTACGCGCCGTAGATCGCCTCGAGCACGGGCGCGATACGCTCCACCATCTGGCCGCGCTCGGGCACGACGAAGGGGATGCGTGCGTCGTGGATGCGGCGCTTGGCGCGCACGAGCCGCTGCGCCATCGTCGCCGTCGGAACCACGAACGCGCGCGCGATCTGGGCGGCGTCGAAGCCGAGCACTACCTGGAGCATGAGCGGCGTGCGCACCGCGGGATCGATCGCAGGGTGTGCGCAGACGAAGAGGAGCGCGAGCCGCCGATCGGGGATGGCGTCGGGATCGAGCTCCTGCATTGTCGACAGCGCGCCGCCGCTCGCGACACCGCGCGCGACGTCATCGAGCGGGTCGGAGAGCCGGTGCGCGGCCGAGCGGCGGATGTCGTGCTGACGATTGCGTGCAACCGTGAGGAGCCAGGCCGCGGGGTTGCTCGGGACGCCCGTCTCCGGCCACGAGCGCAGCGCCTGCGCGAAAGCCTCGGCCAGGCAGTCTTCAGCCGACTCGATGTCACCGTCCCTGGCCGCGAGAATGGCGAGCAGGCGGCCGTAGGCGGCGCGCGCCAGCTCCTCGGCGCGCGCCGCTGCGTCCTCGCTCAAACCGTGCGCGGACCCGGCCCACGCCATCTCGGCCGCGATTTCGAGTCGAGCCGCTTCACGCCGCGCCCGTCCACGCGCCGTCCACGAAGCGGACGGCCGAGGGGCGGATCTCCACCGTGCCCCAGCGAGCCGCCGGACATTTCTCGGCCCAGGCGAGCGCGGCGTCGAGATCGGGTACATCGATCAAGAAGATGCCGGCGAACGCCTCCTTCGTGTCGGCGAAGGGGCCGTCCTGCACCTGAAGCTTGCCCTGCTTCACCGACACACTCGTGGCGCTGGCGATCATTTGCAGCACCTCGGCGGAGAGGAGCACGCCGGCGTCATCGAGCGCCTTGGCATAGGCATGGAAGGCGGCCTTCCCTTCCTCGATGTCGCCTTCGGTGAGGGTGGAGGGGGCGGGCTGCGGGTAGTGGATGAGGAGAGCGTAGCGCATGGTCGAATGTCCCGTTACAGGTGGATGATCATGCCGGACATCCGAATGACGGAACAGGGGCCACGGAATCGACAGGCACCATGAGGAAACCGTCATTCCCGCGAGTTGCGGGCATCCATGTCTGACTGAATAACATGGATGCCCGCTTACGCGGGCATGACGTTGACGGCCGCTTTCGCGCAGCAGCTCGCTGGAGATCGGCGAGGAGGACGTGGCGCGTCCATTGGTAGGAGCGATCAGCGGGCAGCACGCCTGCGTCGCTCACGCCTGCTCGCGCGCTTGGCATCGTCCGCGACTTCGATTGCCGTGATGATCTCGAAGAGCAGCGCAAGTCGCTGCGAGATGGATGCCCGCTACACAGCGCCGCGCGCCAGCCGCTCGAAGCGCGGGTTCCCCTCGAGCGGCGCGAAGGCGGGGTCTATGCGCAGCCAAGCCGGAGAGACGAAGTACGGCACCTTCATGAGCTCCTCGAGCCGATCGAGCGCCTCGTCGTACCGCCCGGCCAGGAGGTAGATGCGTACGAGCTGGTGGATGTAATATGGGCCCAACGTCGCGTTTGCAGCCACAGGTAAGAGCTTCGCGCCGCGCTCCCCCTCGGCGATCGCCTCCTCATAGCGCCCCGCGTAGGCCAGCGCCAGTCCACGAAGGGCGTGACGCTGCGCGTCGTTCGGCACGGCGCGGAGATCCGCGGCGAAGTAGCGCTCCGCCGTATCCGCCCAAGCGCGGCTCAGTGCCGCATCGCCGCGCCAGCGGTAGAGCTGCGCACGGACTATCCCCATGGCGGCGCGGCTGTTGTCGTACGCCTCGGGCCCGAGCGAGAGCGCCAGGCGCTGACCCGCGTCGTCCAGCACCCAGCCCAGATCCCAGTAATTGGCCATATAAGCGGCCAGCTCCGCCGTCGGGACATCCGTCGCGCCGGCGAGCACATGACGCGCCCCGGCCAGGTCGCCCTCGCTCAGCGAGACCATGGCGCGTGCCTGAGCGTAAGTAGCGCTGCGTGGCGCGAGCGCCAGGGCACGGTCGGCTAACAGCCGCGCCTCGGCCGGGCGGCGGAGCCAGAGATAAAGATTCGCAAGCATCCGGGGACGGATCGCCGTGCGCGGATCGAGGGAGTAGGCGGTGCGCGCGTAGCGCTCCGCCTCCTCCCACCGCCCGCTCTCCTGTAGCGCCGAGGCAAGGATGCCGACTACGGCCGCATCGCTCGGTGCCAGCCGGTAGGCCGCCTCCGCCTCGCTCAGCGCCCGCTCGTTATCCCGCGTCACGAAGCGGTGATAGGCAACGAGCGCCCGGTGTCCCAGCACGCCGTCCGGGTCCAGCACGGCGGTGCGCTCGGCCGCCTCCTTGGCCCGGCGTGCGAGCGCCGGCGTCGGGGTGCCGTTGACGTATAGCAGGGATGACGCGTACGCGATCCCGCCCCAGGCGGCGGCGAAGGTGGAGTCGAGCGAGACCGCCTGTTCGTAGAAATCGATAGCCCGCCGGATGGCGGCAGGAGCATTGCTCGCGACCGAGGAGGCCTCGCCCCGCAGGTAGGCGTCGTACGCCGCCGGCACCGCCGTGGGTGCGGCCGCTATGCGCGCGCGCTCGGCGCCGGAGAGCGCCACGCGCATCGCATCGGCCACCTCGGCGGCGATGTCACCCTGCACCTTGAAGACATCCGTGAGCGGCGCGTCGAAACGCTGCTGCCACTTGCTGCTGGCAGCCCCGTCGCCCGTCACCTCCACCAGCTCGGGGCTCACCTGGACGCGGCTCGTGCCGTCGGACGACTTGGCCCAACGCACGGTGCCTGTGAGCAGGTAGCGGGCGCCCAGCTCTCTGGCGATCTCCGTGGGCATCTGGGCGCTGCCGCGGTAGTGCTCCGAGCTGGCGCGCGCTATCACGCGCAGTCCCGTGAGCTCGGTGAGGTTCCCGCGCACCGCGTCCGTCACGCCGTCAGCGAAGTACGCGTCGGCCGAGTCGCCCAGGTTCTCGAAGGGAAGTACCGCAATCATGGGCGGTCCGGCCGCGGCGGCAGCCGCTGTGCCGCGCCCCCGCCAGGCGAAGAGCAGCCCGAGCCCCACGACCAGGCCGAGCACCAGGGTGAGGAAGGCGACCGGCGGACGCCGCCAATGGCGCGCTGCAGCGGCAGTAGCGGTGATGGCCATGGTCGGCTGAGCCGTCGCCATGTTCGGGGACTTGAGCGAGCCGGCAAACGCGCGCGCAGTGGCAAAGCGATCGGCCGGGGTACGCGCGAGCGCCGTCTGTACGGCGCGCTCGACGTGCTCCGGCACCGTAGCGCGCAGCTCGCGCAGCGGACGCGGTGTATCCGTGAAACGCCGCGCTACCATCGCCTGTGGAGTGGGAGCCGCGAAGGGGGTCTCGCCGGCGAGCATCTCGTAGAGCACTATGCCCAGCGCGTACACGTCGGTCCGCGCATCCACATTGGACTCGCCGGCGGCCTGCTCGGGGCTCATGTAGGCGGCGGTGCCGAGCGACATCCCCGTCTGTGTCAGGTTCTCCCCGCTGCTCGATAGCGACCGCGCGATGCCGAAGTCGGCGACGAGAGTGTTGCCGTCCCCGGTGAGGAGGAGGTTCTCCGGCTTGATGTCGCGGTGGATGATGCCGCGTTCGTGCGCGTAGGCCAATGCCTGCGCAGCCTCGCTCGCGACGCGGAGCGCGTCGTCCACGGGGAGTTGCTTCTCTCTATCGAGCCGGTCGCGCAGCGACTCACCATCCACATATGGCATGGTGAACCAGAGCTGGCCGGCCGTTTCACCCGAATCGTGCACGGCGAGGATGTGCGGATGCTGCAGCCTCGCGGCAAGCTTGATCTCACGTTGGAAGCGCTCCGGTCCGAGTGCGTTGGCGAGATCGGGGTGGAGCACCTTGAGTGCTACCGGGCGGTCGTGTTTGAGGTCATGCGCGAGGTACACCGTGGCCATCCCGCCACGCCCCAGCTCGCGCTCCACACGATAGCGCGCGGCGAGCGCCGCGCGCCACTCCTCGAGCGGCTCCGTCATCGAGCCCCCTTACCCACGAGCGCGAAGGCGGACGCGCACTCGAGAGCACGCGATTGAACTTCACCACCAAGCTCAGGTCCGGGACGACAGCTGTCATCGCACAACGAACACAGGAGGCCAGGCAGGAGATTGTCGTGCATCGTAGTGGATCGTGGGGATAGGAGCGGCGCGTGAACATACGACCCGACGATGCAGATGTAAATAGAGGCTTAACGACCCTCCACCAATGAACATACCGGCGCCAGCTTGCTCAGAAGCTCGCTTTGCAAGTGAGGCATCATTCGTGGTCGACGCCACCCTCTTCGAGAAGTCGAGGATCGGCCCGTACCACAGGCAGCAGCGTCCCTACTTCTACCAATTCGTATGGTACCGGCACGTACGGCGCATCGCGCAACTCGTCGCTGCCAACCGGCGTCCTCGATACTGCGTGAGCGCCGTGCCGGCATTCTCATCCAAGCTCCCGTGTGGTGTTGTAGGACGGCCCTTCCGCCTTCCACGCACCGGTGAGCGCGCTGCGCGACATGGACGAAAGAGATCCGGAATCACGTCGAGATGCGAATCGCCGAACTGCTGGCACGTGGGATGAGCGAGACAGACCCCGAGCGCGATCGGCAAGAGGATCGACCTCGAAGAAGATACATACACCATCGTCGGAGCCACCCCGCCCGATCTCGCGGTACCGATGTCTTTTCGCACGCTAGATGCTCACCGAGAGCGTGCTGCTCGCGCTCGCGGGCGGAATCCTGGGGATCGCGGTGGCGTGGGAGACATTGAAGATCATAGTCGCACTCCGGCCGCCGGCGCTCGAGCATCTCGCCGTAGTTCGCATCGACGCAGTCGTGCTCGTATGGAGCGCCGTAATCTCCGTGGCGACCGGGATCCTCTTCGGCTCCTTCCCCGCCCTGCTTGCCGGCGCGCGCAAGGCAGTCGACGCGCTGCGCAGCGAGATGCGGACTGGCTCCGGAGGACTCGCGTCGCGCCGTATGCGCTCCACACTCATAGTCCTCGAGATTGCCATATCGCTCGTCCTCCTCGTCGGCGCAGGTCTGCTCGTGCGATCGTTCGTCGAGCTCCAGCGGATGCCTCTCGGATTCGAGCCACGGGGGCTCGTGTACACGAGCCTCATCATCGGTGACCGGAGAGTCAGGGATGAGCGCCCCGCCATACGCGACGCCATCCTCGAGCGACTCCGCTCGCTCCCCGGCGCTACCGGCGCAGCCATCGGGACCATGCCCGGCAAAGGGTACGGCGGAAGCGGCCTCGAGACCGAGCCCCGAGGCAGTAGACCACCGACGCGTATCAACGGCCTCTCGACCGTCTTCATGACGCCCGACTACTTCCGGGTTGCGGGGATTCATCTCGTCGCCGGGCGGATGCCCGATCCCGAGATACTGACACCCGAGTGGAAGGAATTGCCGTACAGACTGTCGCCCGAGATCGCCGTCAACCAGCAGCTCGCGGAGAGACTCTGGCCCGACGGCAACGCCGTCGGGCAGCGAGTGCGGGAATGGTGGGGAGAGGAAGGGTCGACGCCACCCGCCCCGCCGGGCGTGAAGCGTGAGGCAGAGGGGTGACCGTCGTCGGCGTCGTGCACGACGCACGCCTGCCGGCGCTGCACGGTGATCGCAGCTGGCTGCAGGTGTACAGCTTCGTGTCGCCGAAGGTAGGGGATGTTCCGATCTTGATGCGCACGCAGAAGCACGGACCAGACATGACCGTGATGATGGAGCGGGCTATTGCGAGCGTGGACTGGAGAATCGTCGTCCGGCCGGCGCTATCCGGAGACGTCTATCTGCGCGACAGCCTTGCGCCGACGAGTTTGCGATGGCGTTGCTGACGGCGTTCGCGATCATCGCGCTGGTGCTCACGGCGGTGGGTCTGTACGGCGTCATCGCGTATAGCGTGAATCAACGGACGCGCGAGATCGGAGTGCGAATGGCGCTGGGGGCGGAGCCTAGAGCGGTCATGGGGCTGGTGCTCGGCGGGGGGATCAGGCTCGCGGCGGCGGGGGTGGTCATCGGAGCGGCGGTGGCGGCAGAAGCGACGAGAGTGCTCCGGAGCATGTTGTACGGGGTGGGGCCGGGGGATCCGTGGACGTTCGTGGGAGTCGGAGTGGTGGTGGGAGGGGTGGCGATCCTCGCGTCGTACGTGCCGGCAAGGCGGGCGTTGAGGGTCGAGCCGGCGGAGGCGTTGAGGGAGCTGTGAGGGGGGCCGAGGAGAACGCGACATGCGGACCAGTTCTCATTGGAAGAGGCATGTTGAAGCCCTCTACTGGCTGCACATCAACGACAGGCGCGCGCTGAGTTTCGCCGGATGTGAATTTGATCACGCCGTGGGGTAGCTGCGCTTGGCGGGCGTTGCGCTGAGGGGACTGTCGGACCGGACGAGGAGACTGCATGTTTGTCAGCGAGATGTAGGCTTCGCCAACTCCATGTTGGGGCAACCGTAGGTTGTTTGCACTCCTCGGGTAACATTCTCATGCTCTACCACTACATCGTTACGGAGCAGGATCATACGGTCTGCGGCTACGGTCTTGTTCGCGCCTCCCATAAGGATGTTGCCTTGGCACATGTGCGGGAGGAGATCGCTGATATGGACTGGCACGGGCAACTCGTTGTCACCATCTCGATAGTAAGGGGATATGAGGACAAATGGGGAGACGTTGGCCCTGCGCATCTTTCGCTTGTGCTGAAAGTATTGATCAATACCTCGACACGAAGCGAGCAGCGAATCGCGGGATAGACACCAGCACTGGTTCGCGGCGAACGAGTCGCCAAATCCGATAAGCGGGCTGTTGAAGGCGGCCGTTACGCGGCCGCGTGTGGCTTCACCCCTCGCGGCTTAGTACTGCTTCGTCGAAGTGCGCCCGACTTTGTAGATTGAGGTCAGATCTTGCTGTAGCAGGTGGAGTATGTCCAGATCGATGAGCCGGCTTCCTCGGGATCCTATCGCTCCCATGCCCGAGCTCAAGGAGTTCCTGCGGCCCTTCACGGTCCACTTCGTCCAGTGCCTCGGCTTATCGATAGCCCACTCGACTGATGAGTTCATTCACGTCAAATACCGCAAGTCTGGTCATCGGCATCGCGGCAACCGTCCTGGCGAGTTGGTACTACTTTAGAAAGTCCGTGGACAAGCGACTCGCCATTGACATCCAGTTCTCCACTTCTCTGTTGCGCGGCATCGATCCGCAGGTAAAGCGCGAGCTAGACATTTCCTACCGCGATACGACCATCGAAGATATGGCTCAGTTGCAGTTTCTCGTGATGAACCAGGGACAGCGCGCGATTCGAGATCTCATAGAGCCATTGACCGTCCGGCTGCCCTCTACCGCAACGGTTCTCGACGCATCTATCATACACATTTACCCGGAAGGAAGAACGGTTGGGATTGAGGCTACTGCACACCTCGACGGCACGACCGTGCTTCGGTTCCCGTTCCCGCTACTGAATCACGGCGAGGGTTTCATTGTACGCCTCCTGATGACCGGCACTCTCGAAGCGAGGCAACTTCAGTTCCAAATTGCGGCCGACGACCTTCCGCCCATTCTCGAACTGACCGGTTGGGGAGTGAAACAGTACGGAACTACTCCCCGTGCGAGTATCCTCGGGCTGCTCCTCCCGTTCCTAGTAATGGCCAGCGGAGGCGCCGTTCTCAGTGTGACCAGCAAGTTTGTTGAGGTGCACCCCGGCGCTTGGCCAATACCCTGGTCGAACTTCCAGCCTACTTGGACTGAGACCGGAACGATATTGCTAGCAGGGTTGGCCGGGGTATTTGTCTTTCTGGTAGGCGCGCTCCTGACGGTACATCAAGATGGACGTCCCTTCTCCAACCGTCGTCCTTCTCTGCCGCTTCCCCCTCATTTAAGACCACCGGCGTGGATACAGCGAGACGGATTTGGAAGAGTTCCCGATTCCCACGCGGAGCGTGATCGAAGTAACCGACTGGTTTGAGGCAGATTTAGGACCAAACGCGGCCAGCAAGCCTTCCGCCAGGGCTGAAGGAACGGACTATCGACGCGGCTGGCCTGGGGCGTGCTTTGGCCCCGCAGAAGCTCGCTCGAGCGTCACGTCTCCCCGAATGGACCATCGTACTAATACGCTCACGAAGAAGAGCAATCAACGCTCCGGATGAACAGCGACGCCTTCAGGCACATCGAGAAAGCAGAGGCAGATCACTGGGAGGCCGCGGACACCCTTCGCGCAAACTCCAAGCTCACGTCCAGCGACTATTTCATGCCGGTCATGGACGTGATCCTCCTTCGCCACGCCGCGAGCCGCTTCGATGCCGCACACCGGCAGATCGAAGCCGATCAGGCCAGGAGGCTTTCTCGGAACTGACGGCGCTCGCCGCCAGCCTCGACGCGGAACAGCGCCGGGCGGCGGAAAGGCTGCTGAGCGAAGACGAGTTGGCGCTCTTCGACCTGTTGTCTAAGGACAATCCCAGCAAGGCGGATCGGGAGCGGCTAGAACAGGCGAGCAGGGGGTTGCTTGTGGAGTGCAGAGATCTCCTGAGTCCAATTCAGGCCTGGACGCAAAAGGTGGCGACGCAGGCCGAAGTACAGGTGTTCATACCGAACAAGCTGTACGGGACACTACCTCGCCCTCCGTTCACCGAGGAGGAGACCGAGGATATCGCTTCACGTGTCTACGATTTCGTCAGAAATCGGAGCCCAAGCGGAGGGGATCTCGAGGCTGCGTTGGTCGACCTAGTGCGCGCGCCTGTCATACGTGCACGCCTTGGCGGCGTCGTTTCGCCCTCGCAACACTATCGAGCAGGGGTTGGTTGCTCAGCTGCCCGAGAAGGCACAAACGGCGGACGACCTCCTGCGCCCCGCGCTTGTAGACCGTTAAGCACACCAGATGCCCGGCTGGATCCAGCACCTCCCAATGTCGGTAGTGCCGCCGAATCGCGTAGGTGCGTTGCTCATGTCCTGCCTTACCGGCGACATCCTCCTGCTGCCTCTTGCCCATCATGGACCTCGCTTTGCTTGACCCCAGCTGCCAGGCAGGGCTAACTTGCCCCTGCGGGCAACCTTCAGGTACGTTCGCATTGCGGGCTGGCCGGGTCTTCTTGACGGGAGAGCGACCGGCCTTTTCTCTGCGCCCTGTCGTCCACAATCTATGGACGCTGACGATGTAAGTCAATATACTATGGACATCGACTTTAAGTATGCGACAGACATTTTGGGACTGCCAGCGACAGACCTAGCCAAGGCATTCGGATTGCAGCCCCAGACGATCCGGCAGATGCGACTTGCTCCCGAGGCGGTGAACTACCGCTCTCCGCCCGACGGTTGGCAGAAGGTGCTGGTGCGCTTGGCGAAGGAACGGGGTCGCGAGTTGAAGGCACTGGTCGAGGCGTTGGAGCACGCCGCGATGTAATTCGCGTGGGACAGCCGTGTCACGCCATACACTGGCCAAGTGACTATGCCAGCTTTTGTCGACGCACACCCTAATCGCAGGCATCGCGCAGGCTGCTCCGGGCAGATGGGCTTACTGGCTCTCCCGAGTGTGTCCTTGTACCGCCGCTGCGTGAGAGGCCCTGATTCCATCGCCAGAGGTGAAAGCGCCGGAAGCATTCACCTGGCTAGCGCTCACGTTTGACTTACACTCACGGCTCTCGCCCGGGCCGGGCTCACTCCAGGCGTCATCTGGTGGCACTAGAGCCGATGCATATCTCCGGAATGTCTCAGCCGCTTTAACGCGTTCTGCGGTCATGGTTGGTTGGTGCCTATCCAGCCAGCCTTCGAAGTCCGTAACGTGAACATCGACGCACGCGCGGAAAAGTCTGCCGTATTCCCTGTGGACTACTCGTGTCAGGTAGTTGAACAGGATCACGGCACTGATACCGTACACGGCGATCCATAGAATCGCCACGTCAGGTACCGGTAACGGCCCGAGATCGACGCCTGCGGCATGATGGAGCATCCGAGCTGAGCCCAATAATCCGCAGATTCCGACGACAGCCCAGCCAGCAGCAGCAGAAAGCAGCGTTCCACTCGCGATCGCCTGAACCGAGTCAAGCTCCTTCCGAGTATCGGCCGGTGCGAGAAACAGAAAATGCTCCCAGTATCCCTCTGCATTCACACCGTAGCGGGTATCAAGATACCGTTCGTACGTTGCGGCGATATTGCCGACACGTGTCGAATGAAGCAGCGCAAAACGCACCGTATCTGTCTCGTCTCGTTCGATCGGATAGTCGCTAAGATAAACGTAGAGTCGTTGCAGTCTCTCTGCGGTATCGGAGGCAACTTGGTCGTAGGACTGATCACCGTACGCCGCGTGGAACGCAGCGTACTTGCGATCGAACCGCCACCCGTTAAAACGGCGCGCTGGCTGAGTCAACCAAGGAAGCACGAGCCCTTGCGCGATATGATACACGGTGGGTGCTGCCGCGTACGCGATCAAACCAAAGGTCATCACCTCGGCCAAGAATATTGTCCCCGCCCCACCGGGATACACTCCGCCCAAGTCCACGGCCTCCGGCAGCCGCATGATCAGGGGGTGTACCGCAATAGACATGATCAGTCCGGGCAACAGAATCCGGAAGAACAGAGACGATGTAAATGCACCCGAGAGATCATTCACAGATTAGAGCCCCTACTTCTTCTTCGGCGGAGCCGGAGGACGAGGCGGAGGGGTAGCCGGACGACTCGGAGTGCCGCGTTCGTGAAGCGGGTTCCGCGACGGCGGTCGCGGTGGCGGTGGAATCGGTGGATGACTTCGCGGGGATGGATCGCGATCACTCATGATGTCCTCTGTGAAGAAGGTGGCGACGGCTCATATGCACGCCGTAGCAAGAAAGGGCTGCCTCCTTGCCTCCTCAAATTCTGGCATAAGCAAACAGCAATCGCCAGGGTGAACCGGCTCGGGTTAACCGGAAGCCCGTAGCGCTGAGAGTCCGATCGGCAACCTGTGCACGCTGCCTGGGCGCACAGATGTCGATTCGCGTCGCCTCAATCACACCTCAGCGCCTCCCCCCGATTCATCCTCCCCGCCCTCCTCGCCGGCACCCAGCACGCCGCCACCATCGCCACGCACACTACCCCCACCGCCACCCCCGCGATCCGCATCCCGTCGCCGATCACCAGCGACCGAGCCCCTTGGGCGTCGCGCCGAGCGCCGAGCGCACCGCCAGCTCGCGCGTGCGATGCAGTACTCCCTGCGCAACGACTCCGTACAGCCCGATGGCCGCGAGCAGCAACGCGATCATACCGAACACTCCTCTCCACGCACTCGCGACTCGCTGAGGACCGAGCTTCTCGTCGATCTCCACGGTAATGCTCGTGCTGGGCATCGGCACGCGCGCGTCGGTGGCAGTTCCGATGCGCCGGATCGTGGCGTCTGGCACGTCCCCGCCGTCCCGGCTCCGAACGACGAATCTGTGGCTCTCCCCCGGATGCTGCGCGGCGGGCAGGTATGCCACGCCTGGCGCGTCGTCGAAGACGGAAGCGAACCTCACGTCGCCGGCGACGCCGATGACGCGCATCGGCGGCAGCCTCTTTTCTTCCGTAGCCGGAAGCGAGAGCATCTTGCCGAGCTGATTCTCATTCGGCCACGCGATCTCGGCCAGGCGCCGGCTCACGATTACCACGCGCTCGCCGCGATTGTCGTCGCTCTCCAGGAAGCCGCGGCCCATGGTGATCGGCAGCTTTATGACGTCGAAGAACCCGGGCGATACAAAGTCGAGGTACGTTCGCATCCCGCCGGTTGGTGAGTCGCCGAGCCGAGCCCCTGGAGGCGGCTCCTCTCCGCCGCGGAAGACCTATCGAGCGCGCGCCCACGCAGCCGGCGGGATGACCGACGCCACGGCCACCGCGGCTATCCCCGGCTCGTCCCCTGCGCGGCGCAGCCATTCGCGCTGGTAGACGATCGCTTCCGTAGCTCCTATCGAACGTCAATAGGTCGATGGGCGCCTTCTTCACGGGTCCGCCAAGCGCGCTCGTCTACCATCAGCTGTTCGTGCCGGGCCAACTGCCAGCGCATCACGTCAGCTAGCCGCAGCTTACGCAGCTTGATGGCACAAGGCAGGGATGTGCTGATCGGAGCCACATCTTGTCCTCGTGGTGCAGTTGTGCTAAATTTTAGCACATGCCGACCACGCGCGCCGAACGCCTTCGGAAGTCCAGCGGGACGTTGGCGACTATCCTCGCCTCCGCCGCGCTCGCACGCGTGATCACCCACTTCGTTTTGCATCCCGACGTCGCGCCGCACTTCCAAGCGCTTAGACGCGTCACGGGCCTCTCATCTCAGTCGCTGCAGCACGAGCTCGCCCGCCTCGAAGAGCTCGGTCTGATCGATCGCGAGCAGGACGGTCGTCTGGTGCGTTACAGGGCGGCGCGCGGCGACGCGCGCTGGAACACGTTCAGGGATCTTGTCGCTCGCCTCGCCGACCCTGCGGAGGTGCTCCGGGTGGCACTCGCTGAGCTACCGGGAGTCGATGCCGCCTTCATTTACGGATCGTACGCTCGTGGAACAGCCATTCACGAGAACAGCGACGTCGATGTGTTCGTCGTCGGCGATGAGCTGGACGATGAACGTGTACGACTCGGGCTCGCGGAGCGCACACTCGCCGTATCCGGCCTGCTCGGCCGCGAGGTGAATGTGACGCGCTACACTTACGATCGCCTCGCCAAGCGCTCCGCCGAGGGTCGTCGTTTCGTTCGGGAAGTACTGGCCGGAGATAAGGATTGGCTGGTCGGCAGCGAAGCGATGCTTCCTGCACGGGCGACGAAGAGTACGCGGCATAGCCGAGGCCAGGCGTGAGCACCGACGATTTCGAGCGCCTGATTTCGGAACGCAGCCTGGTGCGCGAGCCCTTCGACGATTCGCAGGTGGCGGGCTTCTGGGCGAAGGCTGTCGCATCGTACTCCGATGCTCGGGTGCCGAACGTGTCGGCGGATGGCGCACTCCAACTCGTGTACACCGCGTGTCTTCAGGCCACGTTCGCTGTGCTCGCGGCGCGCGGGCTGCGCGTGAAGAGTACTGCGAGCCACTACAAGGCGTTCTATGCGCTGCAGCGGCTGGACGTACCGGTCCTGCGGGAGTACGCAATCCGGTTCGACGAGCTTCGTGCAACACGACACGCGTCCATCTACGAGCCGGACGACGACGAGGCCGAGATCGAAGCTCGGTGCGCCGAAGCGATTCGCATGCTGGGAGTCGCTCTCCCCGAGATCCATGCGTGGCTCGCTGCCGAGCGCCCTGACATCGTCGCTCTCATCACACCAACTACTGCAAAGGACTCGAACGCACGGCGTCCAAGGTAACTCCTGCTCGATCGCAGCGCGTTGAAGACTTACTTTCCAGTTGCGGTCACTCCGCGGGGAACTTCATCTCGATGAGATGCTCCGCCTGCTCGCGCCCACGAACCGGGTAGTGCCAAAGGTCGAGCACAAGCTGGAGATCGCTCACTACAGGGAGCTGGCTGATGGACCGCACTCCCTCCCAGACCGAGGTGGTATAGTAAGGAGCCAGCAGCACTAGGCGCCCATTGTCCCCAGGCGTCCAGTCTGCGCGCGCCGCGAACTCCATGAGCCCGTGTGAGCCATGGGCCGAGGGAACATCGACGTAGACGTGAACGCGATCCCAGGTCGCGTGCGGCGCGACGAGGGAGGCGCCCGCCTGCATCGTGAGCGCCCACCGCGTGCCCGATGGCACGAGGCGAGGCAACCGGTGCATGAATCGGGTGAGATCGCCGACCGGCGCATGGACAGCGATTCCACGGTTCAGACGCCAGTCGTAGCTGCGGGTCCACGCTTCTACGCTCGCGCTGGCGTTTAGCAAGCGCACTTCCGAGGCGCGGCCGCGGCGAGTGATCGTCACCAGTTCGCGCTCGGCGAGCGCCCGAAGCACCTCGGAGGCAGTCGCCACGCCCACTCCAGCCGCACCTGCCAGCTCGCGCACGCCCCAAGCTCGTTCGAGATCGCCGTGCTCGAGCAAGGTACGAACTACCAGTGAGCTTCGATCCGCGAACGGGTCGACTACGGGACGAAGCGAGCCGGCCGAGCGGTGGGATGGAGTGAGGTCGGCTCGATCGACGAGCGCCCAGGGAAGAGCGAGGTGAACGGCGCCCCGCAGATCGATGTACTGCTCTCCGTGCGCGCGAAGTGTCTCGCGGATCGCCGCCGAAGCGCGCGGCAGCACCCACACTATCGGGCAATCGGTGGCGATCCGTGTGCGATCAGTCGATCCTCCCCGGTGCGCCGGGGCGCTCCACTGCACGAGGCGCAGGCACTGGGTTCCTCCAGCCGTAACAGCGCCTCGCACCGTCACGATGGCTCCGCCCGAGGCATCAGGTGGTCGCGCCCATTCAGCGGTGGCGTGCGGAGCCAGCGCCTGGCGCAGCAGGAGAACGGCCGCGGTCAGATCGGGGCCACGACCACGATCGGAGCCCGGCTTCTTGTTCGGCATTTACCGAACAGTAGCCTCTAGACCGAACAATCACAAACGCTCGCCCGCGTGGGGGCTTGGCCTCGTGCTCAGCCCGATCTCGATGCCTCTGGCGCGCCTCACACTTCCTCGTTAAATTATTCCCCATACTGGGGAATAATTTATGATTGGCGCGACGCTGAAGAACCGTAACGACGATCCCAAGCCGGGGCTCACACCAATCGAGGCCGCCTGGGTCACTGAGATATCACCGAAGGTAGTCAACGCTTCGCTCGATCGCGGCGAGGTGAAGCCGCGACGGCCGCGGCGTAGGCCGGGCCGGACGACCGCCGCAGCTCGCACTCTGGGGCCGGCTGAAGTCATCTACCTGGCGCTGCGAAGGGATGTCGGCAGCGCTCTGTCTCCCGAGGCACGGCGCGAGTTGTACACGGGGCTCGTCGAGCTCACGAGAAAAATGTGGCCTGAGTGGTCGAGTGCTTCGACCGACCGTTCCTGCAATGCGGAGCTCGCGCTGGCTGGGGGAGCAGTCAGGGTGGACATCACGGAGGCTTGCGTGCGAGTGCTCGAGCGGTGGAATGCCCTGCGTACCGCCAATGAATTGATCATCTCCGATCCGGACATCCGAGGCGGTGAACCGGTTGTCCGCGGGACGCGGATTCCGGTATATCTCATCGCCGAGCTGGCTCAACAGGGAGTCCCGATGAAGGAGATCGCGGAGGACTTTCCGGCGCTGAGTACCGGTCAGATCCAGGCGGCGCTCGCTTACGCGCTCACGCGCCCCAGACGTGGGAGACCGCGCAAGGCTCCGTGGCGAGAGTAGCTGTCATCCTGTGAACAGGAAGTAATACCGCGCAATCACTAGATGCGATTCCTGATCGATGAATGTCTCTCACCCAGCCTGGTCGACGTGGCAAGCGAACAAGGCTTCCTGGCCTACCATGTCGCACACCTTAAGTGAAGTGGACTGAAAGACCCACAGCTGTTGGCCAAGCTCCTCGAGGAGGAGTTCATCCTGGTGACGAACAACCGCGACGACTTCCTGGGGATAATGGGAGATGTCGAGCTTCATCCAGGACTCGTCGTGATCATGGAAAACGTTCCCCGCGATCAGCAGATGCGGCTCTTCGGCACGGCGCTCGAGGCACTCGCGCAAGTGTCATCAATGGTCAACAAGGTTCTCGAGGTAAGCTCGGACGGGTCGATCGCCATGTACGATCTCCCCATCTTGGAGTGATCACCGTTGGCCGGATCCCAGCTCACCGCCGAGTCGCGTGATCTTCTCCGTGGTCGCCACGCCCCCGCGACACGATCACCGCAGCAACCATATCCGCAGTCACGTTCGTCGCCGTACGGAACATGTCCGGCACCACATCGACCGCGAGAAGTATCCCCACTCCCTCCGCAGGGATCCCGAGACCCGCAATCACTGGCACGATGACCAGAAACACACCACCCGGGATCCCCGGTATGCTGAAGCTGAGCAGCACGGCCGACACGGCAACCGACGCTATCTGACCGGCCGTGATCGGCACTCCGTACACGCGAGCGAGAAACAGTGTGCTGGTCATGATCGATATCGTCGCTCCGAGCTTGAACGTCGATACCGCGAGCGGCAGGACGAAGCCCGTGGCGGCGGCGGGAAGTGCGAGCTGGGTCTTCCCGGCCTCGATCATCGCCGGAAGTGAAGCGAGCGATGACCGTGAGCTGAACCCCACGACCTGCGCCGGCACGATCGCACGGACGAACTGTACGAGCGGTACGCGTCCGAGCACGACCGCCACGATGTACAGTGCGCATACGAAGATCGCGCACGCGATCGCCACGAGTATCACGAGCGATACTATCGAGCTCGCTCCCCCGATCCCCGTGCGCGCGCCAAGAGCGTAGGCCAGGCCGAACACTCCGAGCGGCGCGATCCAGAGCACCCACCTCACCAGCTCCAGCATCACATCCGCTACTGCGCGGAAGAAGCCCACCAGACTGGTACGCGGCTCGGGCGCCAGCCGCGCCGCTCCGATTCCGAACGCGATGGTGAAGATCACCAGTGGCAGCAGCGCCCCGCTGGACGCAGCAGCGATCGGATTGGCCGGAACGAGCGCGTCGATCCAGTCCCAGAATCCATGTGCGGGATGTTGCGCGCCGATGGCGGCGCTCTGCGTGGCGACCTCGCCCAGCCGGCCGGCCGAATCCGGGGTCACGCCGAGCAGCGTGAGCAGCCACGGCGTGACCAGTGCCATGACGATCGCTCCCGCGACGAGCAGCGCGAGGACAACCACCACCACGCGCGCTCCCATTCGCCCGACCGCGCCCACGTCGGTAAACGACGCGATTCCGGTGATCAGGAGCGCGACTACCAGCGGCACTACCAGTGCGCTGATCGCCTTGACCCAGATGGTGCCGATGGGTCCGATCGCGCCGGCGAACTCTGGAAGAAGAGCGCCGCTCGCTCCGCCGGCTGCGAACGCAATCAGGATCGCGGCCGCGGGTGACACGCGCGGAAGCGAGCGCTTCCCGCGCGCAGGAGCGGCGCTGTGAGATGTGTGTTCGGGCACAGCGGTGGAATCTACGCCCGCGCTGCGGCGCTGTCGCTCCTCGCGCGGGCGGAACGCGAGGCTGACCCTGGGATTTCAGAGCGCGCTGCGCGCATCCGCTCTCAGCGTACCCGCTTCACCTCCGTCCCCGCCGCCAACGTGGCACCCGTCTCCACCCCGTTAATGATGGCCACTTCCTCCACCGGAATGCTGGATGGATACCGCGTGTTGAACTGGGCCAGCGTCATCCGGCTCGGCAGCTTGACGATCTCCACCTTCTTCGGCTTCACGTTGAGAATCGCCGGATCGGTGAGCGGAGCGAAGCTGCCGATCACCTGCTGAAATACCGAGTTGTACGCGTCGAGCTGAGTAGCCGGAGTGTACGTCAGAAGCTGGTAAGTGTTGCCGCCATAGCTGATGTACGACACCAGCCCCGCCAGCGTGCCGCTCTCGGTCTGCGCCTGGAAATACCCGCTGGCGGCGGGCAGGCCGTTGATTGCCGAGGAGCTCACCTGCCCGGCCTGTATCCCCTGCTGTCCCAGGAATTGCTGCAGCGCGGCGGTGGGCGCGCCCTGCCCCGCCGTGAGCTGGATCATCGCGTCCTGCTGCGCGCTCACGGCGACGACCGCCTGCTTGGTGTTCTGTACCTGCCATCCATCGGGGACCTGGAACTGGAACTTCAGGTCGGGATGGTAAAACCTGCCGTCCTTGAAGAACCCCTCGCGCGGGTTCTCTCCGTACACGATCCCATTGATGTGAGAGAGAAAAGCGGCCTGGTTCACCTGCATGCCGGAGAGATCGCGGTTGAGTGACGCCACCCGTTGCATCGCGGTCTGGTAGCGGTTCCCCGGATCGGGGTGGGTGGAAAGCCACGCAGGGAGCCGGCCCTCGGCGGGAGTCTCGCGATCGAGTGTCTTGAACATCGCGGCCATCTGCCGCGGGTCGTAGTTGTCCTGCATCATGTAGCGAAAGCCGAGTTCATCCGCCTGGCTCTCGTCGTCTCTGCTGTACTTGAGAAAGAGCAGCTGCAGTCCCTGCCCGATCACTCCACTCAGCTGCGCAACCTTGGACGAGAGAATGCTGCCCACACCGAGGCCCAACGCCGCCAGCTGCTGCTGGCTCATCTGCTGCGCCGAGTGCCGGGCCGTGATGTGGCCGATCTCGTGGCCCAGCACGGATGCCAGCTCTCCCTCGCTGTTCATGGCGCCGAGAATTCCGCGCGTGATGAACACCGGCCCACCCGGCAGGGCGAACGCGTTCACCGCGGGATCGTCGATCACGTAGAACGCCCACGGGAGGTTGGGCCGCTCGGTCTTCCTGGCTATCTCGAGCCCGATGGAGCTCACGTACTTCTGCAGCGCCGGGTCGTCCACCAACCCGTAGGCGGCCTTCGCCTCTTCCGCGCCCTGCTGGCCCATCTGGATTTCCTGCTCTTCGGAGACCAGCGAGAGCTCCGACTTCCCGGTCACGGGGTTGGTGGCGCAACCGGCGAGCAGCAGCGGAACGAGGACGAAGGATCGTTTGAACATGGGCGGGGCTCTCCGTGCGAGATTTGAACGTGGCATCACCCGGTGCTACTCTCGGTGTATATCGCCGTAGTGCCAGACTAGTGCCAGACCGATGCGGGGCCGGTCCGGGCCGGGCGAATCCGATCTGCGGGTCAGCGCCCCTATGCCCTGGCGCTGAGTCCGCCGCGGCTGAACATTACTCGCTCACCCGAGGAGCTGCCCCCTGATGCGTTGCCGTAGATCGGTCGTCCCGCTTGTCCTCGTCGCTCTGCTTCTCCCCGAGCTCGGCGCTGCCCAGAGCTCGACGCGGTCGTCGCCAAGCTTCGAGATCTCGTTTCCGGCATCGGTCCATGGCGCGCCGATCACCGGCCGGGTGTACGTCGCCCTGTCTCGCACCTATGACGGCCGGCGCACTCCCATCGATCAGACCGGCGAAAATGGTGTACCGCTCTTCGCGCTCAATGTGTCGCGGCTGGCACCCGGCCAGCCGGTGGTGATCGACGCGTCCGCGATCGGCTACCCGGTGAAGCGCCTCGCCGAGATCCCAGCCGGCACCTACTGGGCCGAGCCGTTCGTGAACGTCTACACCGAATTCCACCGCGCGGACGGACACACGGTATGGATGCACATGGACCAGTGGGAAGGCCAGAACTGGAAGCGCTCGCCGGGCAACCTTTACGGCACGCCGGTGAAGATCACCTTCGATCCGAAGTCGTCGATGCCGATCCGGCTCGTGGCCGACAAGGTGATACCTCCGGTGGCGATCCCGCCGGACACGAAGTACGTGAAGCGCTTCAGGATCCAGAGCGCGATGTTGACGAAGTGGTGGGGACATCCGATCTACCTCGGAGCGACGGTGCTCCTTCCCAAGGGCTACGACACCCATCCCAACGTCAGATATCCGGTGGTCTACGATCAGGGACACTTCTCTCTGCGCGACCCGGGCCGGGGCGCGAACGCGGAGTGGCTCAGCGACTCCACACCGCGGGTCATCCTCGTCACCCTGCAGCATCCGTCACCCTTCTACGACGACTCGTACGCCGTGAACTCGGCCAACGAGGGACCGTACGACGATGCCATCATGCGGGAGCTGATCCCCGAGGTGGAGCGCCGCTTCCGCGTCATCGGTCAGCCGTGGGCGCGGCTGCTCACGGGCGGATCGACAGGCGGGTGGATATCGCTCGCGCAGCAGATCTTTCACCCCGACTTCTACGGCGGCACCTGGTCGCTGTGCCCCGATGGGGTGGACTTCCGCTATCACCAGATCGTGGACATCTACAGCGACACCAACGCCTACTGGATCGATCACGGCTGGATGAAGGTGGAGCGCCCCGATGTGCGCCGTCCCGACGGCAACATCAAGACAATGATGAAGGATGAGAACTGGTACGAGCTCACGGTGGGCGACAGCTCGCGCTCCGGCGGACAGTGGGACATCTGGGAGGCGGCTTACGGTCCGGTGGGCCCCGGCGGCTACCCGAAGCGCATCTGGAACAAGGAGACCGGCGTCATCGATCACGAGACCGCCGCGTACTGGAAGGAGCACTTCGACCTGCGCGAGCGGCTGGAGCGCAACTGGTCGACGC
>JBIQMO010000046.1:18889-22372 GCA_044463245.1 Gemmatimonas aurantiaca | reverse complement strand
ACGGGGTCAGGTCTCCAATGTTTAGCAGGCACGCCTACTGGCGTGCCTGCTAAACATTGGAGACCTGACCCCGTTGTTCCCAAGTCGCGTCGGTGCCAGTTCCGGAGAGGCATCAAACGCCGAACGCCCGCAGGCGCCCGTCGACTACCCCGCGGTAACGCTCGGCCATCACCTCCGGCAAGTGCGCGCATCCGAGGACGTCGTCCAGGTTGCGTCGCACGCCGGACGCGACGGCCATGATCTGCTCTTCGGCGACGGATCTGGCGCCCTTCCACCGCGTCGCGAGCTCGGCGATGTCTCGAACCCGGAGCCCGTTCTTCTTTCCGTTCACCGGCAGCGCGAAGTCGTCGTCCGGGATGGCGAGCGTGGTGTTGAGCAGGTCATAGAGCGGCGAATACTCGAGCCTCGTCAGCTCCGGGAAAGCTCCCAGAGTCCCCGGGCGAATGATGCGAACCGCGGACACGTTCTTGGCGTGGAGATCGCCGTTGGCGACGAGCCACGAGAAAGCCACGTGGCGCACGAGGTGCCAGAGCCCCGGAGCAGCGGGGTCGTCCGACAAGCCGAGCTCGCGCAGCGCCACGGCCACACGTTCGAGCGACGTCCTGTACTTCTCGGCGCGGGAGAGGAGGAGAATCGAGCAAGCGTCCTCCTGCAACATGAGCTCGAGCCCCGCCGGGTCGCGGTCGAGAGCTGCGCGGTCCGGAATGTCGAAGCGCTCGACGAGTAGCGACTGGCCGCGGAAGGGGCTCTCCTCACCGAAGGTAACGAGTCGAACCGGAGCCGCTGCGAGCCCGGCGCGCCGGGCGAGCTCCATGGTCGCCCATTCGTTCTCGACGAGGAACTCGTAATGCGGCGACTGGAACTTGAGGATGTGCGTACACGGATTCCGTAGATCACCGATCCGGATCGACGGCTGACCGGACTCCAGCGCGAGCGAAACGGGGAGCTTCGGCTGGATCCCGGAAAGGCCGACCGCGCCCCGACTCCTGAGCTCTCGCCAGAACTTCGCGGTCTCGGGATCGTGCTCGATGTGCTCGCGAGCTCGAACCACGGTCGCCGGGTTCGGGGCGATGTCCTCCAGTCGCACAGTGTGCGTATCGAGGCGGAACTCGGACTCCGGGATGTCGAGCGGCCGGAGCGTGAAGTTCGACAGATATTTGCGGGTACTGGCGAGTAGGCCTGCGCGATCTTCGGGGTCGAGCTGGTACGCTTTGAGGATCCTGTTTTCCGTCCAGCCTTCCGGGAGGAAATTCTCGAAGAAGGCCGGCATCCTCGGCCCTTCGTAGCTCCTTTCCCCGCGGCCGCGGAGGGGAAGCTCGCGGGAGAGCTCGATCGCCCAGCCCGGCGCGTACTCGTAACGGAACTCGGCGTTGCTCAGCGCCGTGAGCGACCCGACGTGCCAATTATAGAAGTAGAGCTCGAAGCGCCTGAGCCCCGGCGCGCGAACCGCGGCGCGTGCCTCGCCGCCGGCGGTCAGCCTAATGTATCGCCGGTATTCGGCTAGAAGTCCATTTCGCTCGGCGAACGCCGCGGCGCGCTGCCGGTCCCGGGTGCTGAGGTGCTCGATCAGCTCCAGCAGCGCCGCTTCGGGGAGGCGCTTCTCCGGATAGTGGCGTGCGGGCATGAGACTCTCGAAGACCATCTGGAGAGCGCTCGACACACCGACCATGACCGGGCCCGGCTCATCATCGCGCGTGCGTACGACGGCGGTGGGGGCCTCGATGCGTTCGATCTCGGGATGGGGCAGAGCCGGCAGGCGGACCACTCTCACGCCCGGCAGCACCAGCGCGTTACGCTTTCCGACACTCTGCGAGATGAAGAGAATCCCGTCGATCGGTGCCCGCAGCGCGGCCGTGCTGTGCGATACGTACGCACGTGGAAAGAAATGCCCGACGATCGCCATGATCCCCGCCGAGATCTGCTCCTCCGCCGTAGCATCGAAGTCGTCGGAGTAGATCCCGCGGGCGAGCCGGCGGAGCGCTCCGCGCTCGACGCGCTTGGCGAGCAAGCGGGAGTGGGACGGGGTTTCCGCGAGGTATAGCATGGAGCCTCGGATGGGTGGGATCTCAGGGCGATGGGCCAGTCGAGCTCACCCAGCGCTGGCCGAACGCCCGTCTGGCCAGAGTGAGTGTTGTCTAAAACTTCGATCCTATAATGTATTATAAGACCGATTTTTTAGACAGACAATGGCTTCTTTCCCGGTCAACCCCCACCAGCCGATCTTCTGTGGAGTCATGTCTAAAAATACTGTCCGATAACTACGGCAAGGACCGCAATTTTAGACAACTCTCGCCCCAGCCAGACGGCGGCAGACAGAATACTGCGCGGCACCAATCCGACTCCCCGTACCACAGCGTACGAACCTGTCGCCCACACTACCCGTTCTCGCCGCCACCCATCAGGCGCGCCTCACGCACGTGCCGCAGCAACGTTGGCTTCCTCCCGCGATGCTCGAGCAACGCGCGGAGCCGCTCCTGAAAAGCAGCTTGTTCCCCGCGGTCGTCCGCGAGCTCCCGTAGCTCGGTGAGCCGATGGATGACGTCCCTGTAGACGGCTGCACTGACCTTCGGCGCGCCGAGGAGCTCGTCGATCTCCGACCACTCGGCCTCCTGCCGCTTCGCCAGAGAGTCGAGCCGCTTGCGCCGCTCCGCCGCCGCGCGCCCCATTTCCGCACGGTGGCGTTCGACCTCGCGAGCGCGCGCCGCCGCAAGCAGCTCTCCCGCCGTACGTGGCTCGCCTCCCGGCGCTTCGAGCGCCACTGCCACGAGATCCGCGTTCAAGCGCAGGAACTCGGCGAAGAGATACAGCGATCCCGTAAGTGACAACTTACCCGGCGGGCGCGGAGGCTCGACAGTCGCGGCGCGGCGCTCGCCGCACTGTACCGAAAGAAGCCAGAGGAGGTAGAGCGGGCGCACGTCGCCGGCAAGCAGGTCGGAGCGTACGAGAGCGAGCGGCACCGGCCAACTGGCTTCGTCCATGGACATATCCGTGGTTTCGTCATCGTACCACTCGCTGCCTTGCCATTCATCTTCCTCGTACCACTCATCGTCCTCATCATCGTCCCGCTCGCCGTCCTCGTCGGCCTCGTCTTCCGAGTACTCGCTGCGCACCGCGGGAAGCATGGAGTCCTCATCGGGCGTGATATCGAGAATCAGCACTCCCTTGGTCGATACGACGCTTGCCACGCGGTCGCCTCGCTGTACAGCGACGTACGGCTTCCACCGTACGAGATCGATACCATCTCCTGGAAAGCGGAGCATCCCCCAATCGGGGCGGCCATTGCCCGTGTGGACGAAGAGATCGAAGTAGCGCGTGAGCATCTCGCCCGGATTGCCCTTCAGCCCGCCCCAATTGTAGAAGTTGTAGAACCGCGCCGGCGTGATCACGGCTCGCGTGGAGATCGCCCGCAGGGCGCGCATCTCGTCAGGCGAGAGGGGCCGATCGAGCGCGAAGAACTCGTAGGTCTCGTGGTAGCTCATGAGA
>JBIQMO010000046.1:0-18789 GCA_044463245.1 Gemmatimonas aurantiaca | reverse complement strand
CGAGAGGGGCCGATCGAGCGCGAAGAACTCGTAGGTCTCGTGGTAGCTCATGAGAAGCCGCGGCTGGCGACTATTCAGATCGACCCTTGCCGGGCGGTCGCGCGGGCACCCAGATGGCTGGAGTGTACTCGACGGTGACTTCGGTGGCGAACGGCGCGGTGTGCCGGAGCACCTCCTCCCCTGTCGTCGCCGTGTGCAGACCGCGCCGCCACGCGCGGAGCTCCACCGTACCGATCACGATGTACTCGGAACCGACCGCCTCAGGAGCCAATCGCTCCAAAGCAATCGCCAATTCGCCCTCGAGCTCATCACGATGGGTGATGACGAGGTGGCACTGCGCGCAGTACGGCCCAGTCTTGCCCATGATGATCGTGCCATAGCCCGCCACCATGATGAAGAGCGGCACCTTGCGACGCCATGTGCGGTGACCACAGCGCGGGCATCGCGTGAAGCGGAGGTCGGAGTACGGGTTGAGGAAGAACGCGCCACGCGGCGGCAGGGTACCGAGCAGCGAGGGGTGCGAGGCGGACGCTGGATCAGCCGCCCGCGGGTCACGATGCCCGCCATCGCGACCAGACTCGGGTCGAGCAGCGTGTCGAGGACGCCGCCGGTGGGGTTCCTGGGCACTCATGGTGCCAGCACGGCGCGGCGCTCGCCGGGTCGGCGAGAATCACCTTGCGTGTGTGTCTCGGCTGTGCGCGATGTGGACAGCGACATGATCCATGAGCTCCCACCTCCCCACGCCTGCGATCTTCGCGCCATGGACAGCCGTGCGCCGGGCGAATTTGGGCGGCGCGCCCCAGATCAATGCTCCGACCCTTCTGGGCTGGCCGCGAGGCAGCTCGATGGTAGGAGCGAGCAGGGTGCTCCCGTTCGATGCGGAGCACGATGCGGACTACGACGCAGCCGGACTGGCGTCTATAACTTCGTCGAGTATCGACATCTGATCAAAGATCCGGACAGATGGGAAGTCACCTCCAGGAGCTACACTCCTTTTCGTCGAGGCAAGCAAATGTGCGTTCTCGCAGTCGCCTGGCACGCGCATCCGCGCTGGTCTCTCGTCGTTGCCGGCAATCGGGACGAATTGCATGCGCGTCCAGCCGCGCCGCTGGCCCGGTGGGACCAGGAGGACTTGATCGCGGGGCGAGACCTGCAATCGGGCGGAACCTGGCTCGGCGTTTCCGAAGCCGGGCGCTTCGCGGTGGTGACGAATCGGCACGGCTTCGGGCCGCCGGCACCAGAGCGGGCATCACGCGGCGCTCTGGTCACTCGAATACTGGCCGGTGCGGCGGCGGACGCCATGACAGTCGCGCTCGACGCCTACAATCCGTTCAACCTGATCGTGGCCGGACCGACGCAGGCCTGGTTTCTGACTAACCGGCCGAAGCCGAGCCGGACCTTGCTCGAGCCCGGTATTTACGGCCTCTCGAACGGTCAGCTCGATGAACCATGGCCGAAAACAGTGCGGCTGAAGTCAGTGCTGGCCGACTGGGTCGTGGACGGCGAACACGAGCCCGAGCGACTGCTCGATGCGCTCGGCGAGCGCACGCTTCCCGATATCGGACTTCGCGCCGAGTCGCGGGACCCTTCACAATCGCCCATCTTCACATTGGACCCGATCTACGGGACCCGGTGCAGCACCGTCGTGGCGATCGATGGCGCAGGTGGCGGCCGAATCGTGGAGCGTCGCTACACGGCACGCGGCATGGTCACAGGTGAGACGTCGATAGATTTTTCGTGGCCGAATCCGGACGTACACATCGGTTAGGCCCCTTCGTTTGGCCTACCCAGTGGTACTGTGGTTGCGAGCTACAGCGGTCGTGGGGTCGCGCGGTTGGATGAGCGGAACGCACCGTGTCCACTGGGAGTGGTGCGTTAGACGTTGCATCACCGGCACCTCTCCAAAATCCGGCCTCGCGACGGCGGGTTGGAGTCGGCTTCGCGCGTATCCGGCCGCAATAAGCGTCGACCGGGCGCTTGATACCAGTCAGTGAGACCGCCCACTCGCTCTTGGAGAAGCCACCGCACCGCGCTTGGTCCGACTAACACCGACCTGAGTATCGAACAAGTCGATCTCCTCGGCCACTCTGGCGGCCGACCGAGGAGCCGTCGGATACGTTCGGTTGCTTCCACCGGGATACGGATAGTCGATCCGTGCCCCCGCGAGCAGTTCGGCGACAGTCAGAAGTTGAATGCGCGGATGCGCGCCCCATGGGGATTCGTAAAAACCGGCACCGGCAGCCGCCCTCCGCATCGCTGCGGTCGGCTCTTCGAAGCTTATCAGCACTCCCATTGCAGCACGTTCGAGCTCCACCGTGCCGATGAGGTCACGCACGTGACTCGCCTGCAAGTGGCCTGCTTTGATGGACAGGATGATCTGCTTGAGCCGAGATCCAGTCGGTCCGTCCTCGAAGTAGAGGCGACCGTCTACGCCCCGGTCGGCTCCTTTCTTTAACTCACGTGGTCGAGCACCGACGAGACCCAGCGCCCAGTTCTGGAACTGGTACGGATCCGTGCGCGCAAGCTCCGCTGCACCTTCGACCGTTGTTGGTTCACCCGTAACGGCAAATTCCACATCGGGACCGTACGTCGAGATCAACCGGTGCTTGATGAGATTGGTCGCGAGGTACGTGATGTCGATCCCGATCCACCGCCGACCCAGCTTCTCCGCTGCCGCTACTGTCGTTCCACAGCCACAGAACGGATCTAGGACTACGTCTCCTGAGTTGCTGCTCGAGGCGATGATGCGCTCGAGAAGAGCCTCTGGCTTCTGAGTAGGATATCCAAGTCGCTCAGCCGTCTGGCCGCTCAGAGGTCGAATATCCGTCCAGATGTCCTGCAGCGCCACACCGGGCATCTCATCCAGATAGCGCTTGTACGCCGGCGTGCCATTCCCCTTGGGATAGTAGAGACGGCCTTCCTTCTCGAACTGCTCCATCTTCTCCTTCGAGTATGCCCAGTAGCGGCCCTTGTAGGGATTCCTACCCTTCCACCCATAAGACGTGTCGCCACCTGGTTTGGCGGCTGTCAGATTGTCGAGTCGATAGCGCCGCCCTGTGTCCTCGTCGACGTATCTGTAGAACTCGCGGATGTATTCCGGGTCATAAGGCGTGTAAAGCGCATTCCACGTCCACTCGTCGCTTTTCGTGTAGAAGAGCAGCACGTCATGTATGTGACCGTGCTGTTTTCGCCCTTGTTTGGCGTCGCTATGAGCGCTGCTTCGCTTCCAGACTATCTCGGTACGGAAGTGAGTGGGGCCGAACACAGCGTCGAGCAGGATCTTCAAATAGTGCGACGCCGTAGGATCACAGTGCAAATAGAGCGATCCGGTCTTCCTTAGTACTCGATGAAGTTCCGCGAGACGAGGTGCCATCATCGTGAGATAGGCAAGCATGTCGCTCTCGCCCAGGCATACGCGAAGTGCCTGTAGTACCTCGCCGATCTGCCCTCCGGCTGTAACTACAGCGTGGAACGTCTCAGCCGCCGTCATGTCCCACTGCCACGTGTCTTCGAACGCACGGATCTGCGCTGGCGACTTGGCGCCGCCGCGATGCGCAAAGATGATATTGTAATCGCGTGCAGAATTGAACGGCGGATCGAGATATACGAGATCTACAGTCTCGTCCCGAACGTACCGACGCAGGACATCCAGGTTGTCGCCGTAGTAGAGGCGGTTCGTTGCCATTTGCCGAACGACGACGGGGCAGCTCGGACGGCAACTCGATTGAGACCCAAGCGTGCTGCGTTGTATACAAATGGGATGCCAATCGAGTCTGTTGGTGCTACTGCGATAGCGCGATCTCTTCGATAGCTCATCTTGCTGCGCGAATACGTTCCACGAATGCTCGGATGCGGGCCATCGCCGGCTCCGCGTCCGTGACGGGCAATCCGAGATCTCGGGCCATCCGTGCGAACGGCTCTGCCCAATGCGCGGGTACATCGAGCGGAGGTGGCCAATCGTGTGTACCGCGCTTTTCGAATACCAACTCGCACGCTTCGCGTAGGTCGGAATAATCGGTGACCATCTCTTCTAGCAGTAACAGGTCGACCAGATCCCGAAAGCGCTCATTCCGCTTACCTGGTCGAGGAGGAAGGGTCATACCGTGCAGTTTTTGGGCGACGTGCATTCGGAGTGGAATCACCGGCAAGTCGTCCGGTCCGATGATACCAAAAGCTTCCTCGAGAGCGATCGCCGGAACGAGCTCTGTGTCCGCTTCCCCAGGCTCGGAGCGCGCCAGGTCAACGGCGATGCTCGTCCATGCGTCGCCGCGATAGGTAACCGCTAACTGCACGCTGACGGTGCCGTTGTCCAGATACAGGGGTTCTCCTTTGCGACGGAGAATGAAACCCTGATACTCCTGATCTGCGACTGCGCGCTCCAGCGCCCGCGCCAGCTCTGCGTTGGCGTCGTGTAGCACCAAATCGATATCTTTCGTCGCGCGGGCTCGCGCTCGAAGCCGCAGCTCGAGAGCGACACCACCCTTGATAGTGAATCGATAGCCGCTGGGGGCACCGGCCGAACGTTCGAGCACGCCGGCGAGGATCATGTAGGCGATCCATGCGCGAACACGTCCTTCGGCGACGCCCAGCTCCTTGGCGTATGCCCTCGCGTATCTGCCAAGCACTCCGACGGATGGTGGCGGCCCGCTTGTGGGCTGACGTTGCGAAGTCACCGACGCACGCGTGAGGAGTTACGGCGCGTTCGCTTCTTTCTCTTCTGCGCTCCGTGTGCGGTTCGCGGTTCAGTGCCTAGCAGCTCTCGTTCGAGCCGGTCGGCTGTATCGAGTGAGAGTTGGCCGGTCCGTCGACCGTCTTCGATCGCCTGCCTCACCAACGCCGGCCCGATGTGCGCCGCGTGCACATCGCGGATTGTCCGCTCGGGCGTAGTCGCCGGGATGGCGCCCGCTACGTGCCGTACATCCGCGGGTGCCAGGTCAGCGTAGTGGAGGACCAAGTTCCGCGGCACGGTTCGGCGTACGCGCATGTCTTTCGGGAGGGTGAGGTGGATCTTGGCCGGGCTGACGTCCGAGAGCCCGTGGACGACGAGCGCCGAGTCGTGAGATATCACGCCACGCACGTCCGGCCGTCTTACCTGTGGCCAGAGGGACGCTTCTACATACTCGCCGATGGGCGAGATGGGAAAGCGCGCAAGGCGGTAGACGCCACGACTGACTCGCTCGATATCGCCGCTCTTGTGCAGTTGACTGAGGCGCACCTGATGGACACCAGCATCGCGAGCTTGCGCGGCGGTGAAGTAGCCGGCCTGTCCGAGTGCGATCTCGTAGAGCTTGTCGTCCCATTGACGGGGGAGCATCAGGCCTCCTGGGCGGTATGGCAATAATATAATGTCTGTGCTTATTATTGCCAGAGGCAGGTCGCTCGCGGTCAGATCAAAGCACCAGACCGAATCAGACGCCGGCGAAATCGATGTCCGCTTGACAGGTCGGCTCAAACCTGGGTGCGCTCGCCATCACTACTTGCAGCCACGAGTTCGGACCCGCATTATCTGCTCATCGTGCGTTTGTTTCCGTCGGTGCGCATCGCCACCACGTCCCTCCCCGCCAGTCCCTGCATCGCCTCGTGAATCCTTCTACACCTGGCACCGATCCGCGCCTGGTCCGAGTTGTCGCGGCCGTTATCGAACGTTCCGGGCTCTTCCTGCTATGCCGACGACCGTCAGATAAGCGTCATGGAGGAATGTGGGAGTTTCCGGGTGGTAAGATCGACGAAGGAGAATCCGATTTCGACGCAGCCAGTCGGGAAATCAGGGAGGAGTTGGGAGCTTCGGTCATCTCCGTATCACCACCGCGCTTCACTGTAGCTGATCCAGGATCCCACTTCGTGATCGAGTTCATGCCGGTGGAAATTGACGGTTCACCGCGCTGCATCGAACACTCCGAGATTCGCTGGGTCCAGCTGCCCGACATGCTTCACCTCGACCTCGCGCCGAGCGATCGACGCTTCGTCGAGCACCTGCTTACAAGCGATGCCTAGAGCAAGGCACGCCAGCCCACAGGATCTCCGCCAATTAGTACGTCCTTGGGCCGCTACTTGGGGACTGCCGGGCTTCGAGCAGCGCCTGCGCATTTCGTTTAGCACTCGTCTAAGCCGCTCACTGGGCCGCTGCACTCCGAGAACCGGGCGAATCGTTCTCCATCCGGCGCTCTACGATGCGTCTCACGCACGTGTGGCAGAGGTATTGTGTCACGAAGCCGCGCACGTGGCCGCGTACGAGTTATTCGGCGAGAGCGTGCGACCGCACGGACCGGAATGGGCCGCGTTGGTCACTGCCGCTGGATTCCGGCCACGTCACAAGGCGACCTACCCGAACGATCTCCAGCCAAAGCTGTCACACCCTCCGCACAAACTATTCGAGCACCTTTGTCCGGTCTGCCAGGTCACATGGGTCGCGCGAAAGCGTATGTCGCGCTGGCGTTGCACCTACTGTCTGGCCGATGGCCTAACTGGCGAGCTGGTGATCACCGAGAGAACGACCTCCGAATAGCTAATCATTCCAGCCAGTGACCGATACTCCCTGCCCGCTCTGTAACCCTCGGGCGGATAAAGTCTTCTACGAGAACACACACGTGCTTGGCCTATGGGACGCGTTCCCCGCATCCCCCGGCCATGCGCTGTTGATTACCCGTCGGCACATACCGCTTTGGTTCGACGCGACCGCGGAGGAGCAAAGGGAGCTGCTCGTCGCGATTGCCTGCGCGCGGACCGCGATAGAGAAGGAATACAAGCCAGCCGGCTACAACATCGGCGTCAACAGCGGTGTAGCCGCCGGCCAAACGATTCCACATCTTCACGTGCATCTGATACCGCGTTACGTCGGCGACGTGGATGATCCGCGTGGCGGTGTGCGGCATGTGATACCTGGGCGCGGCAACTACGTCGCCGACCCACTAAACGAGCTGCCGTGGATAGGGAAGGCGCCGCATGCACGCGCGATAATCCGCGGCAGCACAGACGACCCACTCCTTCCACATCTCATCGCGTACCTCGATCGAGCGGTCAACGTGGATATTGCCGTGGCGTTCACGCTCGAGACAGGAGTGCGGCTCGTTGAAGGCTACCTCCGGGATGTTCTTGATCGCGGCGGCCGGCTTCGATTCGTCACCGGCGACTATCTCGCGGTGACTGAGCCCGACGCGCTCCTACGGCTTCTCGATCTCGACAAGGACGTCCACCTGCGCGTGTTCGAGAGCAAAGGGACGAGCTTCCACCCAAAGGCATACGTCATCCGCGATGACCGAGGCGAAGGCGCGGCGTTCGTAGGAAGCTCGAACCTGAGCGAGAGCGCACTTAGACGGGGAGTGGAGTGGAACTACCGCGTTATCACGTCCCGTGAGCGGGAGGGCTTCGGAGACGTAGTTGCCGCGTTTGATGCGCTCTTCGCGCATCCGTCCACCGTTCCCATCACCCCTGAGTGGGTCGAGGAGTACCGGCGGCGGCGCGGTCGCTCAGTGATTGTAGAGAGCGGAGTTGAGGGAGAGCTCCCGCCGCCTCCACCGCAACCGCATGCAGTACAGCGGGAGGCACTCGCGGCTCTAGTAGAAACTCGGCATGAGGGCAACGTAGCCGGCCTCGTTGTACTCGCTACCGGCCTGGGAAAGACCTGGCTAAGCGCATTCGACAGCTGCCGTCCTTCCTTCAGCCGCGTCCTCTTCATCGCTCACCGAGAAGAAATCCTTGGCCAAGCGATGCGAACCTTTCGCTCGATTCGACCAGACGCGATCCTCGGCCACTACAACGGAACGGAGAAGCGGCCAGAGGCCGAGGTACTCTTCGCCTCGATCCAAACGCTTGGCCGGCAGGCGCATCTCGAGCGGTTCGCCCGAGATGAGTTCGACTACGTAGTAGTCGACGAATTCCACCACGCGTCTGCTCCAACGTACCGCCGAGTCATCGACTACTTCCAACCAAAGTTCCTGCTCGGCCTTACGGCGACCCCAGAGCGAACAGACGGCGGCGACCTTCTGGCTCTCTGCGGCGACAACCTGGTCTTTCGATGCGATCTGGTGGAAGGAATTCGGCGCGGGCTGCTTTCCCCGTTCGAATATTTCGGCGTGCCCGACGAAGTCGACTATACCAACATCCCGTGGCGCAGCAACCGGTTCGATGAAGAGGAGCTGACACGCGCCCTAGCTACGCAGGCGAGGGCGGAGAACGCTCTTGAGCAGTATCGCGAGAGAGCAGGCGAGCGCACGCTAGCGTTCTGCGTTTCCCAGCGCCACGCCGACTTAATGGCGAACTACTTCCGGAATAGTGGCGTGCGAGCGGTCGCCGTGCATGCTGGAAATACTAGCGCGCCGAGGACCCACTCGCTCGATCAGCTACGGGACGGAGAGCTCGACGTCATTTTCGCCGTTGACATGTTCAACGAGGGCATCGACCTGCCGAACGTGGACACGGTCATGATGCTGCGGCCTACTGAGTCACAGATCATCTGGCTACAGCAGTTCGGACGCGGGCTGCGATTCCAACCAGACAAGCGGCTTAAGGTCATCGACTACATCGGCAATCATCGGAGCTTCCTGGTGAAGCCCCGAGCCCTCTTCCAGCTCGGTCCCGGCGATCGAGAAGTGGCATACGCACTCGATCGGCTCGAGTCGGGAACCATGGAGCTCCCGCCCGGGTGTTCGGTGACCTACGACCTCGAAGCGAAGAACATCTTGCAGGCGCTCATACGGATTCCGCAGCGCGGTGAGGCACTGGAAGCGTACTATCGGGATTTTGTGGAGCGGAACGGGATTCGGCCGACCGCTGTAGAGGCGTACAACGACGGCTACGACCCGAAGTCCATGCGGCGGGGATACGGATCGTGGTTCGGATTCGTAGACGCCATGGGCGGTCTATCGGACGATGAACGGGAAGCGTTCCAGCAGCTCCGAACCTTCCTCGCGGCGCTCGACATCACTCCAATGACGAAGAGCTTCAAGATGCTCGCGCTGTTGGCAATGATAGGCGAGGGAGCATTTCCAGGACGGCTCGACATCGACCAGCTTTGTGCCGGCTTTGCCCAGATCGCGAGGCGTTATGCGACGCTACGGGCGGAGGTTGGGAATGCGATTGACGATCCCGCTGAACTCCGCCGACTCGTAGTTGAGAACCCCATCGCTGCCTGGGTAGAAGGCCGAGGCATGGGCGGCGTCTCGTACTTCGAATTTGACGGGGAGTACGTGGGCACTCGTATCGCGCTCGACCAACGGCTCGGCGAGGCGGCTCGCACACTCGTACGCGAGATCGCCGAGTGGCGGCTGGCGATGTACGTGCGACGGGCCAGCGCGCTCAGTGGGCCACTTCGGATTCAGTGCAGGGTGAGCCACGCGAATGGGAGGCCGCTCATCTTCCTGCCCAACCGCGACCGACATGGTGGCATTCCCGAGGGATGGCGCGACGTCGAGGTGAACGGCGAGCCGTATCAGGCGTTCTTCGCGAAGATTGCCGTCAACAAGATCACGCGGAGTGGGTCCGACAAGAATGCGCTTCCTGATGTGCTACGCGGCTGGTTCGGACCACGGGCTGGGGAGCCGGGGACGACGTTCTCGGTCGTCTTCGAGCACCGGGGTCGTGGGTATGTCCTCAAGCCCGCGAGCGAATCGCCGGAGCCGACTGGGCCTCAGCTTTGGTATACGTACAAGCGTGCGGAGGTGCCGAAGCTGTTTGGGTTTGAGTTTCGCGGGATGGAGGCTCAGTCGGGGATTGTAGAGCGACCTGGGCTTCTGATCCTGTTTGTTACCCTGCACAAGGAGGGGATGCAGGAGGCGCATCGGTACGAGGACAAGTTCCTATCGTCCACGGAGTTTCAGTGGCAGAGTCAGAATAGGAATAAGAGAGATAGCGCGTTGGGGAGGAAGATCGCCGAGCACCGCGAAATGGGGATTCACGTGCATCTCTTCGTGCGGGCCAAGGCTAAGGTCGGTGGTGTGACGCAGCCGTTCATGTATTGTGGGGAGGTGGACTTTCAGAGGTGGCAGGGGGATAAGCCTATCACAGTATGGTGGAAGGTGCCAATGGGACTACCGGAGGAGTCGTACCGTAACCTGCAGGCCAATCTCGTTTGAGCTCCCGTCGGCCCAGTACGTAACTGCGATTTTTCTTCGGCTGTCAGCGCCGCGATATAGCCTGTCAGGCAGACCGCGTGATTCGTAAGGGATGGTAAGCCGAGCACCACTGCCGCAAGAGGATTTCGCGTCAAAGGCGGCTAGCTTCCTTTGGGCCTCCGTCCGATCGAGTTTTTCAGCTCGGAACCTGGATAGGCCCCGCCTGGATGGCGCTGTAGCGAGATGGTCCGGCACAAAGGTCTGGCGTCGGGACGTGCCCAAATTTGGTTACCATAGAGACCACATGTCTTGAAAGCCGCTGGCTAGCAGACGGCAAAGCTTCGGGAGTTCTCGAAACCGAATGCGCCGCGTAGGACGGTTTGTGCGCCTTGTGACCACATGCGCTAGGTCTGCCTCCAGACGCAGTTCGTGGAACGTTAATGCAGCCGTAAACATCGTCGGATACTTTTTCGCGAACGCAGAGGACGGCTGTAGCACCGCGCCAATGCTCCCCAATGTGTAGCTGCCAATCGCGCCGTCATGCCGAAATAGGGAGTGCAGGATGCTATCGTTGATGGTATCCGTGAGTACTACCCACGCAGTCGCGTCCGTCGTGAAGTAGGCCCGCCAGACTGCGAACCGTTTTATCATCGGTCGATAGGCCTTCGGTCCAAATACCTCTCGCCACCGAATCCTACGGAGCTTCGGATCCAGCACGGTTGCGGTGGCACTACCTATCGGGCAAGAGGACGGTATTACTCTGCCGATTATTCCGGCGTTCTTCAATGCGTGCTGCGCCGACACATGGATTCCCTTCAGCGGTCTCCGCAAGTACAGCTTATTCCTGATTAGTACATCCGCCGCGACGAGGCTAACATCCGGCGATTCGTCCCGGAGGAGACGATCGCACAGGTACTCCATGGCTGGACCACCAGTCAATGTGGCAGATACGTGAGTAATTAGTTCCGCTCGGACCCACCAATTGCCTGCCCAGCATACATTGAATTCGGTCTGAGGCCACGTGGCTACGCCGTCCCTAAGAAGCACGCTCGCTGCGACAGCTCGTAGTTCCGGGTCTCTCACCGCTCGGCGGCCGGAGCCTGAGATTCGTGATCTACAGTACTTCTGGAGTTCCTTGCGGTAATCCGGATGTATACTAGCTCGAGTTGCTCGAATTAGCGCGGCAGTGAAGGCCGGATACAAGTCGAACTCGTTAAGTAGCTCCACGCAGTCTCGAGACACCTTCCGCGACAGACGAGGACACCGATCCAAGTACCGAAAGATCGCGCTGTAGAGGTGCGGCTGTCTTCTGACAATCCGTAATAGACGGAGAGCTGTCTGCGCATCTGGTTGTGCGCTACCGAGCACATACTTGAAGCGCGTCGTATTTGTCACTCGATGCCGTGGCGATAATTCAGTCAGGCGCTTCCGAACTTTGTTCTGGTCGGGGCTGTTCCCGCGCACGGCGAGCTCGGGAGGGTGGCTGATTCCCTTGAATTCATCGTCAATGTTCTTGACATAGTGAATGTCAATCTTTGATGCCTGAGGGAAGAGCCCTACCTCCTTGCTTCGGATATCCAGCTTGACTAACTCGAGCCTGAGGGCATCCTCGTCCTTAGCGAACAATCGAATGTCGTCAACATAGCGAAAGTACCGCACCCTTCTTGGCCGTCGAGCATCATCGAAATGTCGAAGTACACACTCAGCCAACAGTCCGGACGGCAACGGTCCCTGGGGAATCCCGTGACCGTGATAGACTGGCTTCTGGCCGCCTATGGCATCTGTCCAGTGTGTAAGTAGGTAGCACAAGTCCGTGCACAATTCTTCGTCCAAGCCAAGGTTGCGCAGGAAGTGCGTCAGCACCGCGTGGTCGATGGTATCGTAACAGGCCGTGAGGTCGAATGATGCTGTATAGCGGTAACCGGCACGATATGCGCGACGCATCGCCGCTGTGAACAAACGATACGAGTAGCGCCAGTTCTTGTAGAAGAATAGGCTGTCCCTTCCCGCATATATGTGACCGAAGATGATGCGGTGGTAGCGAGCGCCGACTCTCCTGACGAGGCGCTCAGCAATGATGTTCGTAAGGGCCTGATACACTATCTGGTCTTCGACACCTAGAAGCGTTACAGGCCGGAGGACACCAGACGCTTTTGGGACGTAGACCTTCGTGGCCGTGCTCGGCAGAAACGTATTTGTTATGAGCCGGTCTCTGATGCCCGCAAGGCCCTCATCGGCCTGCAGTGCGTAGGCCTTATAGATGTTGCGAAAGTAGAGCTTGTAGAGAGGATCCGGGTTGGTACGCGTCCAAAGCCAGGCACGACGCAGGTTCGTGCGAGCTGCTACGGCACGTGTTGAAGAGCTGGCCGCCATGTTGAAGGGTCGATGGAGCGGAGTATAGGGGGCACATCATGCGGTAGGCTGTGCGTCTATCTGCAACTTCGCTCATGGTTCCTTGATGGAACGTGGGCATGTCTTGCGTTACTGCGTCATCGCGTGTAGACAAGACTGAGTGGTGTGGACGATTCAACATCCGCACGAAGGGTGGGATCAGCTCTTAGCTGCTTCGCGACGTTACGTAGCGCAATCCATGATCGGAGAGAGCGCCCATGATTCTTGTTGGAAATCGGAAGCGTACCTGCTGCCGACGTCTCCTGGCCACTCAGCCGAACCAACGACGTTGAGTCATTGATCGATACCACGACGGCGCGCGTGACGAGGTAGTAGTACTCTATTAAGCTGGCCTCCGCACCATATCGAGCCTCTATCACCTCATCACCGGTGGATGAGATGGGGATATCGCACGCCAGCATTGCGGCAGCCACCCGGTCGCGGGCGATTTCGCGTGGAGCACGTAGCAACACTTTTATTTCCTCCTGCCTGGGCTCGGCTGAGAACGCTGAGTCTATCGCGCGCTGGTCGGCCCGAGAGCGCCGCGTATAATCCTCCGGGTCACACTTGGTACCCGCAGCTACAGATGGCATGTCGCTAGCTGCCGGGCGTGGCGTGGTGAACGTTGCTCCACCGGAGGTGCAGGCAGCCACCAGCAGGAGTACCACAGGAAATAAGCGGGCTACTGCAGGCATCAGCCTTCTCCTCATTCCGGAAACGGACAAGTGCATGACGTCTCTTCCATGAATATCCCCATTGGGTTGTCGAGTTATCCCTTCGGCGCGGCAGCCTTCTTACGACGCAAACATGCGTATGGACGCAACACGTCGGCGCGTGCCAACGCGGCTTAAATAGTTTTCAGAAGTACTGATCGCTATTGACCAGTCCGCTCACGCTGCGACTGCCCTAAAGTTAGAGCGCGGAAGAATGACTGCCGAGCGCACGATTGAGGAGCATCAGAAAGCCATTTAGCAGCACGTCCGAAGCGGCGCATCGCCTCGCACATATCGTCGCGCGCCGCACAGCTACGCTGCGGCTTCCGCTCCGACTCCCTCCCCTGCGGCGCGGGCGGCCAGGAGTGGTGCGAGATCCGTACGGATACGGCCCTATACCGCCGGCACGGTACTATCCTCGACTCGCCCTCCCCCTTCCGCTCCACCGCTGGTCGTCATCGTGATCGCGATACTCGGCGGCTCGTGCGCGCCGTCTGCCGAGCATCTCCGCAGGCGCTAGGGTCTCTCCCCTCGCGAGGTGGAGGTCGCGCGTCTACTCGCCGATGGTTTAGCACGCGCGAGCTCTCGACCGCGCTCCGCGTCAGCTCGCACACGACGCGGCATCACACGGAGGATGTCCTTCGCAAGCTGCGCGTGCGGCGGCGAGGGGGGTTGCAGGGAGGGTGATTCGTAGAGGTGCCTTCCCACTATTCACCCAATCGTAAGCCGCTCGCCACGAGCCCCTCACCCACCAGTGCTATCGTCGCCGAAGACCCTACCGGGAGTCTTACCATGCGCTTCGGTCTCTTCGTCGGCCTGTTGCTGGGCGTACTCACTCCATTCGCGATCACGTTACCGGTCGCGACTCCGCTGGAACGCATTCCCATGGACCCGGGCACTACACCCCCGCCGGAGCCGCAGTGCTTTCACCTCGCCTACGCGGGTGCGCTCGATGAGTACGATGTAAGCTCGCTCCCGGCGCGAATGGAGCTCCTCCCCACGGTGCTGGATTCGAACTATGGAGGCCTTACGATCTATCGCGCCGTGGACCCGTCCAGCGACTGGCGGCAGCCTCTCTGGTGGGAGTTCGCCGGAAGCGACTCCATGGACATCGCGTACAACCACGTTCCCGTGCTTCGCCTGCCAGTGCGTGGCGACACGCTCATCGACCAAGTCTCGGGTCACTTCGCGCTCTCGCTTTACTCCCTGCTCTTCGCCTGGCCGGAGCCGAAGGTTCGCGCGATACGCATTGCGTGCAGCTAGCACTGCTAGCCCATGCAGCGGCGTGTGAGGACGACCGCCCCCGGTACGCTCGTCATGGGACTCCCGAAAGATGTTCGCGAGATGGAGCTGGACATCGACTTCTCCCCGGAGCAGACGGCACAGGCAGTGGACGCCGACTCGAGCCACCTCCGCGCGATCCCCCTGGCGGCTCCGGGTGCCCGGCCCGATGTTCCGAAGTCGCTGGCCAGCCTGGCCCACGACACCGGCCCACGCCTCCCCCGCTCCCCAACCCGGTCACGCATCCATGGTCCGCTCGAAAGTGCCCGCGCTCGTCTCCCTCACCGCCGTACTGCTCCTGCTCCCCGCCGGGTGCAGCCCCCGCAACGGTGCCTCACCCTCCTCCTCCCCCTCCCCCGCCGACTTGGTCCTGCGCAACGGCAAGGTGGTGACCATGGACTCCACCGCACCAGAAGGAGAGGCGCTGGCGGTCACCGGCGACCGGATCACCGCGGTCGGCTCGGACGCCGACATCCAGAAGTACATCGGTCCCGACACGCGAGTGATCGACCTCGAGGGACACCTCGCGATCCCGGGGTTCAACGAATCGCACGGGCATTTCACGGGTCTGGGGAGCGCGCTGTCCGAGCTGAATCTGATGGGCGTGCCCTCGTGGCAGCAGATCGCACAGATGGTGGCCGGCGCGGCCAGGACGGCCAAGCCGGGCGCGTGGATTCGGGGCCGCGGCTGGCACCAGGAGAAGTGGAACCGGTCGCCAGGACGCGTGGTCGAGGGCTTTCAGACCAACGACTTGATCAACGAGGCGGCACCCGATAATCCCGTTGTGCTGGTGCACGCCAGCGGACACGCGCTCATCGCCAACGACGCGGCACTCCGTCTGGCAGGGATCACGGCCTCCACGCCCGACCCCAGTGGCGGACGAATCATCAAGGATGCGAGCGGCCGTCCGACTGGCGTGCTCGTGGACGGCGCGCAGCGTCTCATCGGTCGCGCGGCGGCGAAGGTGCTCGCCAGCCGCACGCCGGAGCAGGTGAAGGAGGATTTCCGCCACGAGATCCACCTGGCCACCCGGAACGCGCTGGCCAACGGCGTGACGACTTTTCAGGACATGGGCGAGTCGTTCCAGACCATCGACGCGATCAAGGAGATGGTGGACGAGGGCGACATGCCGCTGCGGCTCTACATCCTGGTGAGCACCGGCGAAGTGCGCCCCGACGACGTGGACTCGCTCGTGGCGCGCCGCATGATCGACTACGGCAACGGGCACCTGACGGTGCGCGCCATCGGGGAGATCTCGTCGGACGGCGCGCTCGGCTCGCGCAGCGCGTGGATGCTGAAACCGTACGACGACGATCCCACCAACACCGGGCTGAACGTGGTGCCCATGAAGCGCATCCGGCAGATCGCCGAGATCGGCCTCGCGAACGGGTTCCAGATTTCCGTGCATGCAATCGGCGACCGCGCCAATCGCGAGACGCTCGACACGTTCGAGTCCGTGTTCGAGGAGCACCACGTGAAGAGCGACACGCTGCGGTGGCGCATCGAGCACGCACAGCACCTGAATCCGAGCGACATCCCACGCTTCGCACGGATGGGGGTGGTCGCATCCATGCAGGGTATCCACGCGTGCTCCGACGCGCCGTACGTACTGCCGCGGCTCGGCGTGCAGCGCGCCAGGGAGGGCGCGTACGTGTGGCAGACGCTCTGGAAGACCGGCGCCGTTATCACCAATGGTACCGACGTGCCAGTGGAAGCCATCAGCCCGATCGCGTCGTTCCACTGCAGCGTCACGCGCGACATGGTGGGCACGGATTCCGCTTTCTTCCCGGCGGAAAAGCTCACGCGGCAGCAGGCGCTGCAGACGTACACGACCAACGGCGCCTACGTGGCGTTCCAGGAGCACGAGAACGGATCGCTCACACCGGGCAAGTGGGCGGACATCGCGGTGCTCTCGCGCGACATCATGACCGTGCCGGCCGATTCGATCCTCGGCACCAGAGTGCTCTACACCATTGTCGGCGGAAGGGTGGTGTACGCGGCGCCCGATTCATCCAGGTAGAGAGCTTTCGACGGGGATGCGCTCGTCGAAGCATCCAGCCGTATACGTACTTCCTACCGCGTCCTCGGGCGCCGGGAGCTGGCCGGGCGATCACTTGTCCGCCCGGCGTGCTAGCGCCACCACCCTCACCGAAGCAGAGTGACGGGGTCAGGTCTCCAATGTTCAGCAGGCACGCCAGTAGGCGTGCCTGCTGAACATTGGAGACCTGACCCCGTCACTCCCACGCTGAGCCCCGCTCCACCATCGCCCAAGGCACAGATCTCGCCGCCCTGCCCGCGCGACTCCGTGCCCAGCTCTCATGACCGTCGTCGTCAATCCAACCGATGCTTATCGCGGACGAACCCTGGCGGCTCCGCGACTGGCGTCGTTCCGAGAGTTCCTCCAGACCGAGGCCGGCGGCGCCGTCGTCCTGCTCGCGGCCGCGCTGACCGCCCTGCTCTGGGCCAACAGTCCGTGGGCCGAGAGCTACCAGCGACTCTGGTCCACCGACCTGGCCGTCGAGCTCGGAGAATTCCGGATGGGCTTCGACCTCGGCCACTGGGTGAACGACGGGCTGATGACGCTCTTCTTCCTCCTCGTCGGCCTGGAGGTCCGCCGGGAGTTCGACATCGGCGAGCTGCGCGAGTGGCGCCGCGCAGCGGTTCCCGTGCTCGCTGGCGTGGGCGGCATGGTCGTGCCGGTGCTGATCTTCCTGGCGATCAACCGCGGCGGCGAGTCGGCTCGCGGATGGGCAATGGTGATGCCCACGGACACTGCCTTCGCGCTCGGAGTGCTCGCGCTCGCCGGACACCATTGCCCGTTTCGCATGCGGGTCTTTCTCCTCACGCTGGTCGTTGCCGACGACATCGGCGCGATCACGGTCATCGCCATCTTCTACAGCTCCAACGTCGCGCCGATGTGGCTGCTCCTGGCCGCCGCGCTGCTCGCCGCGATGATCATCGCGCGACGCCTGCACGTGGAGCAGGGCGCGCTGTACTGGCTGCTCGGCCTGGGCGCCTGGTTCGCCACATATCATGCGGGCATCCATCCGACGTTCATCGGCGTCCTCATCGGACTCTCGACGAGCGCGTACGCGCCGCGACGCGAGGAGCTGCAGCGCGCCACCGGGCTGGCCCGAGCCTTCCGCGAGCAGCCGAGCTTCGAGCTCGCCAGCGAGGCGGCCCGTCGCATCACCCGCTCCCTCTCACCGAACGAGCGTCTGCTGCACGCACTGCATCCCTGGACGAGCTTCGTGATCGTGCCGCTCTTCGCGCTGGCGAACGCTGGCATCGAGCTGCGGCCCGACGTTCTGCAGCGTGCTCTCACATCACCGCTCACGATCGGCGTGATCGTGGCACTCGTAGTTGGCAAGCCGGTCGGGATCACGGCGGGAGCCTGGCTGGCCACGCGGCGCATGATGGGCGGGCTCCCCCTCGCGCTCGGCTGGCCCTGGGTCATCGCGGCGGCGTCGGTGGGCGGCATCGGCTTCACTGTGTCGCTGCTCATCGCTGAGCTGAGCTACACCAGTCCGATGCTCGAGGAGGCGAAGCTCGGAACCCTCGGCGCCTCGATCCTCGCGACCGCGCTCAGCACGCTGATGCTGCGGGGCATGTCATTGATCCCGGAGGAGTGGCTGCGTCGCATCGAGGGGAAAGTTGCACCGCCGCTCGTGGACCTCGTGGTGCCCGTCGACCCCGCACGCGATCACGTGCGGGGAGCCCCGGACGCGCCCATCACCATGGTCGAATACGAGGACTTCGAGTGCCCCTTCTGCCGGAGCGCGGCACCCGTCATCCTGGAGCTCCTCGAGCGGCACGACATGACGCTCTGCTTCGTCAGCCGGCATCTCCCGCTCCCGGACGTCCACCCGTTCTCCGCCCTCGCCGCCCTGGCCGTCGAGGCGGCGGGCGGCCAGGGGAAATTCTGGGAGATGCACGACCTGCTGTTCGGGCGGCAGGATCGTCTGCAGCTCTCCGATCTCGTCCGGTATGCCGAGGAGCTCGGACTCGATGTACGTACTTTTGAGATGGACCTGAATAGCGAGCGCTTCTCGGCCCGCGTGGCCGAGGATGTGGCGGGCGCGGAGGCCGCGGGCGTGGCAGGGACTCCGACCTTCTTCATCAACGACCGCCGCTACGACGGCGCCTACGATCTCGATTCGCTCGAGGCCGCGATGCGCGACGCGAGGTGGGAGGCGAGGAGCCAGATCTCGCGCGTCGCCGCCGGGACGACGGGGTCAGGTCTTTAATTTCTAGTCCCGTGGACGGCCGTCCACGGGACTAGAAATTAAAGACCTGACCCCGTCGTCCCCGCACCTTCACGCCTACGCCAGGAACTGCGATGCGATCTCGAGCGC
>JBIQMO010000045.1:0-23032 GCA_044463245.1 Gemmatimonas aurantiaca | reverse complement strand
GTCCGAATCACTAAAATTGTTCAGGTCTGAACTCTCCCTCGAACCCTGAACGAGCCCGAGATCAACGAGTCCGCCTCGCACAATCCTCTCTCACATCGATTTTCAAAAAGCTCGTGCGTCGCTTTCAGCGACAGCCTTTAATAATACCTGATCTTTTGTTTCAAGTCAAGCCCAGCAGCGAACTTACCCGCAGCTCAACCCGACCGGCAGAAGCCCCTCGAGACCCCCACCGCTGCCTCTCGAAACCGGCTCGAAAACTAGTTCCGCGGCAGCCCACCATTGTAAACTACCTCGCCCCTCCTAGTCAACCCCCTCGCAACAACTCCCGCGAGCGCCAACCAGATCTGACACGCGCCCTTCGCGCGTCCGGGGAACGTCAATTCTAGACACCGCGATCGCGCACTTCAAGGGGGGAGAACCACGATCAGTGCTCTCCGCCCTCACCACTTCCTCGATTCCGCCCTCAGCGCTTCCTCGTCTCCGCCCAGTGCGGCACATCCCCCCACTTCTCCACCACGAAAAAGTCCGGCGAGAGCTCCACTCCAGTCCGCCAGTCGCTGTACTCCTCCGTCTGCCGAGCCACCCCACCCGAGTACATCACGACCTTCGTAGCAAGCCACCCGCCACCGGTCTCCACGTACTCGTCCAGGTGGATGTCCAGCGGCTGCGCTCGGAGCCCAGCCCCGCCGGAGGGCACCAGCACCATGCGCAACAGGATGAGCCGGTCCGCGTCCACCCAGAACTGGGCCGAGGTGGTGTCGCTGGCGCCTGCCGCCCCCACCACCCACACCGGCCGCCCCTGCCAGCTGTCGCTCCGCACCCGGCTCATGTCTACTCCGAGCGGCTCGAGCTGCGCGAGCGTCCGCTCTAGCGGCTGGGTGTAGACGCCTACGACGAATGGCAGAAATGGATTCCCGTCCGCCTCCGTCCGCTGCACCTTCCCCGACCGCACGACGTAGACGCTGTCGGCCGTGTATATCACACCGTTCCCCTCCGACGGATCGCCGAAGTCGATCCTCAGCCGGTCGGGTGCCATAAGCGCCTCGTACCAGGTCGAGACGTTCTGCGTCCCGTCCGGTCGCGCGATGGTCGTCTGCTGCTTGAAGGTCAACGTGTGGAACCAGGGAGTACCCGTTGCCCAGCGGTCGTGCATCCGCTGGAGCACTTCCTTGCCGGACGCCGGTAGCGCGTTGGTACTGGCACGGGCTGCGGCAGACGCGGTCGACTGGGCGCGCACGGGCGCGATCGGCCACACGGTCGCGAGCGCGGCGATCACCGCGATCACCGCATTTGCGGCAAGGCAGGCGCGCGGCGACCCGACGTCTCTTGCTGAACCGGACATTCTCACCTGCATTGTCTGACCCTCGCCGTGGGTGAAGATGGGCTGCACTGCTCGGCCTCAAGCTCGCTCGCGCATCGCGCGATGAAAAGAGGGGCGTGATGGTGAGACCATCACGCCCCTCAGTGCGCCCTGTAGGAATCGAACCTACAACCTAATGATTAAGAGTCATTTGCTCTGCCAGTTGAGCTAAGGGCGCATTACCCTTCCCGTGCCCACGCGCCAGGGAGGACTCGAACCTCCGACCCACAGCTTAGAAGGCTGTTGCTCTATCCAGCTGAGCTACTGGCGCTTCTTCAGTCGCGAGCCCGTACCCGGAAGCACGACACCCCCTCTTCCTCACGATCCTGCCGCGGGAATCGACCTGCCAGGTCGGGGCGACCGGATTTGAACCGGTGACCTCCTGCTCCCAAAGCAGGCGCGATACCAGGCTACGCTACGCCCCGCACAGTCTACGAACATACTTGGGCCCGGGCGAGAGGTCAACTCCACTCCCTCAGCGCCGCCACCAGCTGAGCAAATGCCTTCCCTCGATGACTCACGCGCTCCTTTGCGGCCCGGTCGATCTCCGCGAAGGTGTAGCTCGTCCCTTCCAGTTCGAAGAGCGGGTCGTAGCCGAAGCCGCCGGCACCGCGCGGGGCGCGCAGTATGTGGCCTTCGCATTCGCCGCGAAAGACGCTCTCCCGCTGGCCATCCACATAGGCCGCCGCGCATACATAGCGACCGCTCCGCCCGTGTGATCTCACGACCCGACCCGCACTCTCATCGCGCTCCACCCTCTCGAGCTCCGCGAGGAGCTTCTGGTTGTTGGCCGCATCCAGCGCGACACCGGAGAGGCCGGGACGCTCGCTCCACCGCTTGCTGCGCACTCCCGGCTGGCCGCCAAGGGCAAACACCTCGAGCCCCGAATCATCGGCCACGACGGGACGCGCACCGCCGGAGCGCTCGAAAAAGTGGCGCGCCTTGGCGAGCGCGTTCTCCTCGAAGGTCTCATAGCGCTCGAGCCCATTTTCAACCGCACGCTCCTCCGGCATTCCCGCCGCGTCGAGATCGAGCACCTCGAAGCCCGCGGCCGCGAAGATGGGTCCGAGCTCGCGCAGCTTGTCACGGCTCCGAGTGGCGAGAACTATCGCGCGCCTGGACGCGTCGCCACTCATCGCGCGAGCACCGCGACCTGCTTCTCCAGAAGCTCCCTTATTCCGCCCGAGGCCAGATCGAGGAGCCGATCCAGTGTCGCGCGCTCGAAGGTGGTGTGCTCGCCAGTCCCCTGCACTTCCACGAAGCGGCCGTCGCTCGTCATCACCACGTTCATGTCGACCCCGGCGCGGACATCCTCGGGGTAGTCGAGATCGAGTCGCGGCTCGCCGTCCACCACGCCGACGCTCACCGCAGCCACCCGCCGCTTCACGGGACTCGACGCAATCGCTCCCCGCGCAACCAGCCAGTCGAAGGCATCCACCACCGCGATGCAGGCGCCGGTGATGGCGGCCGTGCGCGTGCCGCCGTCGGCCTGGAGCACGTCGCAATCCACGCGGACGGTGTATTCGCCAAAGGCGAAGTCGTCCACCATCGCGCGAAGACTTCGTCCGATGAGACGCTGGATCTCCTGCGTGCGCCCACCCACCTGGCCGCGCTCGCGCGGCGTGCGAGTGGTCGTCGCGCGCGGGAGCATCGCGTACTCCGCGGTTAGCCACCCCTCACCGCTCCCCTTCCGCCAGGATGGAACGCCGGCCTCCGCCGATGCGGTGCACAGCACCCGTGTGGATCCGCAGGTGATCAGACAGGAACCCTCTGCGTTGGGCGCCGCACCGCGCTCGAGGGTCACGGGCCTCAGCGCATTGTTGGAGCGGCGCGTGCGCGATACGACATCACTATGTGTCACGAAGTCTCTCGATGATCGAAGTTGTGGACTGCCCCGCGGTGAGCGGGACGATGACGACTCTCCCTCCGCGCGACTCCACCTCGTCGCGCCCCACCACGGTCTCGGGGGTGTAGTCTCCCCCCTTCACTAGAACGTCGGGGCGGAGCGCTCGCACGAGCTCGAGCGGAGTGTCCTCGGGGAAGATGACCACCGCGTCCACCGCCTCCAGCGCCGCGAGCACGTAGGCGCGGTCGCGCTCGGATCGTACCGGCCGACTCTCTCCCTTGAGGCGGCGCACCGAGGCATCGCTGTTCACTCCCACCATCAGCGCATCGCCGTGCGAGCGCGCGACGTTCAGGACGTCCACGTGGCCGGGGTGGATGAGGTCGAATACCCCGTTGGTGAAGACGACCGTGCCCGCCTGAGCATCGCGCCAGCGAACGGCGTCGGCGAGCGACATGACCTTGCCGGCAGGCTCTCGCGCGCTCAGAACGCGCGCTCCACGTGTGCGGAAAACTCCACGTCCTTCGCGTAGCCGGGGAGCTCGAGCGTCTCGAAGTAGTCGGACCAGATGAAGATCATCCGGTCGCCGCGCCGAACGTGAATGCGCCTGGCAGCCGAGGGGAGCCCCAGCGAATCAGCGAGCGCCTGAAGGTGCGAGGTGATCTCCTCGTTCGTCCGGTGCGAAGCGAAACGCGCCTCCTGCTCCATCGCATCCTGGAAGGCGTAGTGTCGATAGTAGACCCTTCCAATGTTGACCGCGAAGTAGCCTATGGCTACCACGATCAGAAGGGTGAAGAGACAGCCGAGCGTGGAGGCTCCCCGCCGCTCGGGGGTCACCACTGCGATTGCGCCCCTGCTATCACGTCCTCCACGATCTTCTCGATCGCATCCTCGCGCCCGTCATCTTCCGATCCTTCGTTGTACGTGGCGTCGCGCATCAGTCCCTTCTGAGACCAGAGTGTCTTGCCAGTCGCCTGCTCGATGATTTCCACGTCCACGGTGATCTGCACCTTTCGCTGCGCGGTGTTGGCGCGCGAGGGATCGGAGCTGTAGGCCACCGGAATGTCCGGTTCGTAATTGACGATCTTCCCCCTCACGATGGCATCCGCCCGCTTCTCGGAGGCCTCGCGGAGGCCGAGGCGCCCCTCGACTTCGCGCCGCATCCGCTCGAAGAGGTCGTGCTGGAGCGGGGCGAGCGAGGTCTGATTCTCGAAGGGGAGCACTGCGACGGTCTTGATGTTGGGCGGCAGACCACCGCCCGCGAAGCCGTAGACGCACCCCGTGGCCAGGAGAATCGGGAGAAGGAGGGCGAGAAGTCTAGCGCCAGATCGCGGCATCGAAAGCTGGGACTGTATCGGCGCGCGTCACCGTGAGGTCCAGTGTGCGACGCGCGCGTTCATGCTCATAGTGTACGTGGCCGGCGGAATCGCGCGACACCCATTGCTGGATTCGGCCGCCATCGATCAGCTCGATGCGACGCAGCTCGTCGCCAGCGAAGGTGGCTCGCCAGGCCGGATCACGTCCAATCTCCACGCGGAGAGTGTCGCCGTCAACGCGCGCTGCGGTGTCGGCGGCCGGAGGGACGGTGAAGCGGCCGAGCGCCGCCCAGAGGAATGGCACCGGCGGGAGGTAGGCGTGCATGCGCTCGTCCCCCCTCGCCTCCAGGCGGTCGCCCACCAGCACCGCGCTTCCGCTCCCGAAGCCGCCACCCACGAAGAGGTCGATCCGTACGCTGTCCGGAGGCGCCACGCGCGCCGCGCCGTCGCCCTTCGCGCGAAAGTCCTGGTCGGTGTAGCTCCAGAGAAAGACGAGCTTCCGATGAACGGGTGGGAGTCGCGTCGCCGGTATGCTCGCGGGCGCGACGGTTCCGGCCAGCGGCGGCGCCTTGGGCGCACACGCCGCGAGCGACAGTGCCACGATCACGGCCATCGCGCGCGCAGCGGCGAATCTGTTAGTCATCATGTGGAAAATGTTACCCGCGAGGAGCGGCGGAGATCTACGCCGGCAGCCGACGGTCGTCGACGCCACTCTTCTGGTCTCTGCGTCTCTCGTCGTAGGCCGCTTCTCGCCTTACGCCGCCACCGCGGCACTCGCCTCGAGCCGCGCGCGAATCTCGGCGGGGAGCTTCGCGACTCGGTACGCGGAATCCAGCGCCACCAGGAGCGTGCTCGCAGTGGCGAGCAGCTCGTCCGTCTCAGCGTTGAATATGCGGTACTCGAAAGTGACGGCGCGCGAAGAGACATCGGTGAGTGTGGTCTCCACCCGAATGAGATCATCGTAGCGCGCGGGCGCCCTGTAGCGGATGTTCGCCTCCGCCACGGCCAGCATGATCCCCGCCTCCTCCATCTCGCGATAGCTCATCCCGCCCTCACGGATGTGATCCGTGCGACCCAGCTCGCACCAGATGAGATAGTGCGAGTGGTAGACGACTCCCATCCGGTCGGTTTCGGCGTAGCGTACCCGGAGCTCGAGTGAAGTAGTTCGAGGCATGGCTTGCGAAGTTGACCGGGGGGAGCGGGTTTGTAAAGAAGCGCCGCCCGCGCTAGAATCCGCGCATGCTGGCCGCGCCCTGCTACATCTTCTCCGACGCGCACCTCGGTGCTGGAGCCGCCGACGAAGATCGCGCTCTCGCCTCCTTCCTCCGCCACCTGCAGCGGCGCGCCGGCTCTCTCCTCATCAACGGCGATCTCTTCGACTTCTGGTTCGAGTGGCGCCACGTGATGCCGCGCGGCCACGTGCGCGTGCTCGGCGCGCTGGCCGAGCTGTGCGATGGCGGCCTTCCCGTTCTCATGATCGGCGGGAACCACGACTGCTGGGGCGGCGAGATCCTCGGAAGCGATATCGGCATCGACTACCGGCTCGGCACGATCGAGAGCTCGATCGGCGGCTGGCGCGCGCACGTGGAGCACGGCGACGGGCTGCGTCCCGTGGAGGATCGCGCCTACCGCCGCCTCAGAGTGGTACTGCGCAATGGGCTCGCGATTCGCACATTTCGCTGGCTGCACCCCGACTGGGCGAGCCGGCTGGCATCCGGGAGCTCCGACGCGAGCCGCATCCATCGCGCACGCGACGGTGGGAGCGGGCTGCGTGCGATAGCCGGTGAGCTGCTCGAGGGCGACCGTACTCTCGAGCTCGTGGTGTTCGGCCACTCGCACGTCTCCACCCTCGAGCGCGCGCCAGGGGGAGGCGTGTACGCCAATCCAGGCGCCTGGCTCGACTCGCGCTGCTATCTCGTGGTCACGCCGGAGCGGATAGAGCTCCGACGCTGGCACGTTCCGGCGGAGGGCGATGCCTCAGCCGAGGGTGAGCTTCTCGACTCGCTCGATCGTCTCACCGAGGAAGCGCTGCCCCTGTCTTAGGAAGTGGTCCGGAGCGTCCGAGGCCACGAAGCGGTGCGTAGGGCTCCCCCCCGGATCGGCGCACAGCCCCATCTCCGCCAGCACGCGGGAGGTCTCTGCCGCCGTCTCCTCGGCGCTGTCTATCAGCCGAACCCTGTCGCCCATCGTCTGCGAGATCAGCGGCTTGAGTAGCGGGTAGTGCGTGCACCCGAGCACCAGGGTATCTACCGCCGCGGTGCGAAGTGGAGACAGGTAGCGGTTCGCCACGAGACGCGTGGCATCGTCATCGAGCCATCCCTCTTCCACCAGGGGAACGAAGAGGGGGCACGCGGTGGCAACTACCGCGGCATCCGCGCGCGCCGCGTGGATCGCGCGCTCGTACGCACCCGAAGCGATGGTGCCGGCGGTTCCGATCACGCCGATGTGGCCCGATGCGCTGACGCGCGCGGCGGCCCGCGCACCGGGCTGCACAACGCCTATCACGGGTACGGCGAAGTCGCTCTGGAGCGTCTCGAGGGCGTGCGCCGTAGCGGTGTTGCAGGCGACCACCACCACCTTCACGCCCTCCTCGATGAGCCACGCAGTGATCTCGCGGCTGTAGCGGAGGACAGTATCGGGGCTCTTGGGGCCGTAGGGGACGCGTGCGGTGTCGCCGAAGTAGATGATGCTCTCTCCCGGGAGGCGCGTCATGATCTCGCGTGCCACGGTAAGCCCCCCGAGCCCCGAGTCGAAGACCCCGATCGGCGCGGTTTCCGGGGCGCTCACGGAGCGCGGGAGCGTCCTGGGTGCTACCTCGGGGACGGGCGGGAGATCTGGAAGCTCCGGAACCGCCGCGCCCGTGGCGGGGAGCTCCGATTTCGGCGACTCGGACATCGACGATTCAGAAGGGGATGCTCGTGGAGATGCTGGCGCTGCGCGTGCCCTCGTGCCCCTGCACCTGAATGGGGACATCCCAGAGGTGCGCGGCCACGAACGCGTCGGCAGCGGCGATGAGGTGCGAGAAGACGAGGAGCGCGGTCCAATCTTCGACTGCACGCTTCCTCGGCCGCACACGCGCGGCGAGCGGGTTGGCGACGAACATCCCCGTGGAAGTATCGAGGACGCTGTCACGCGCCGCCTCGCGCGCTATCGAGAGCTGCTTCTTCGACTGAACCAGCATCGCTATGGAGGTCACCTCGAGGGCAACGAAAAGCCCTCCGGCCGTGTTGCGGTCGAGCGAGGCCTGCCCCCATCCTGGGATGAGGAGCGACTGGAAGAGCGCGCGCCTGGGAGAGATGGGCGGACCGAGCCGCCTGGCGGGTCGGGTGGTGTCGGCCGCGGTGTCTACGCGCACGGCAGGCCCGACGCGCGCGCTGTCGGCGACCTGTGCCCGTGCTCTGGAGATCGGGAGCGCGACGAGCAGCGCGGTCAGCGTGAGGAGCGCGAGCGTGCCGTGGATGAGGCGACTCACACGCGCCGCGCGCGATGGCGGGAACGTGTGGGAATCGAACCCACCCAACCCGACGTGGTCAGGTCGCAACGGTTTTGAAGACCGCGGAAGCCACCAGGCCCCATCCGCCCCCAGTTTCATGCGAGAACGATATCCACCTGCGCGCGTTCGACGACCGCACCGATCTCGACCGCCTCCGCGACCGCCGAAAGGTAATCGTGGAGTGCAGGCTCGGGGACCGCGACGAGAAGTCCGCCGGACGTCTGGGGGTCCACGAGGAGCGCACGCATCGTGGCGTCGGTATCGCCCCACTTCACGCGCTCCGCCAGGTACTCCGCGTTCCGCTTTCCACCTCCGGTCGATACACCCCGCTCCGCGGCGGCACGAGCGCCGGGGAGGAAGGGGATCTTCGCAGTATCGATGGTCAGGGTGACCTCGCTGCCGCGGGCGATGTGCGAGGCGTGCCCCAGAAGTCCGAAGCCGGTAACGTCGGTGGCGCAGCGCGAACCCACCGCGAGTGCCGCACGACTGGCGACGTCGTTGAGGCGCGTCATCCACTCCACCATGGTACGGTGGTCTCCGGCGTCCACTTCGCCGTTGCGCGCGGCGGTAGAGAGCATCCCGCTGCCGAGCGGCTTGGTCAGAACCAGGCGGTCGCCGGGGCGCGCGCCGGCGTTGGTGAGCAGTCTGCGTGGATCCGCGCGTCCCGTGATTGAGAGACCGTACTTGAGCTCTTCATCCACCACAGTGTGGCCGCCAACCATGACCGCGCCCGCCGCATGGACCCTCTCATGCCCGCCACGCAGTATCTCGCCAAGCAGCTCCACGGGGAGCCTGGACGTGGGGAAGCCGACGATGTTGAGCGCCGTGAGCGGCTCACCTCCCATCGCGTATACATCCGAGAGCGCGTTCGCAGCGGCGATCCTTCCGAAGTCGTACGGATCGTCCACGATCGGCGCAAAGAAGTCCACCGTCTGCACGAGCGCGAGATCGTCGGACACGACGAATACCCCCGCGTCGTCGAAGGTCTCGCTACCGACGAGGAGTCGCGCATCCGTCTGCCGCGGCAGCGATGCGAGCGCCCGAGACAGGTCACCCGGACCCATCTTGGACGCTCAACCAGCGCAGCGCGCGAAAGCAGTGAGCCGGAAGATCTCTTCGCGAGAGTTCGACGCGCTCATCACATCAGGAGAAAAAAGGAACCGCCGTCGATCAGCCCTCGAGCCGCGCGACCAGCTCGATCTCAACCACGGCGTTGCGCGGTAGCGCCGACACCTGCACGGTGGAGCGTGCCGGACGAGCCGAGCCGAGGTAGCGTCCGTACACCTCGTTGAAGACCGGGAAGTCGCCGAGATCGGTGAGGAAGACGGTGGTCTTCACGACGCTGTTCCAGTCGGCGCCCGCAGCCGCGAGCACGGCGGTGAGATTCTTCATCACGCGCTCGGTCTGTTGGACGATCCCGCCGTCGGCGATCTTCCCGTTCGCCGGATCGAGCGCGATCTGCCCGGCCGTGAAGAGGAATCCACCCGCACGAATCGCCTGCGAATACGGCCCGATCGCCTCGGGCGCCTCCTTGGTCGCTACCTGGGAGAGAGACAAGACTGGAGCTCCATTCATGGTGTGGTTGGACTTGGGAGAAAGCAGAGAGCGGGAACGGCGAGGGTTCAGGAGGCAGGGTTCAGGAACTGCCCCGGGAGTCGTCATCCCCGCGCAAGCGGGGATCCATTTCATGACGTCATCCCCGCGCAAGCGGGGATCCATGTTCGGTCCGGCTAACATGGATTCCCGCTTTCGCGGGAATGACGGTAGCGGTAGACGCAGTTCCTGAACCCTGAACCCTGCCTCCTGAACCCTCGCAGTTCTTCACTCTCTGCTGTCTCTTCATACTACCCCGCGCGCTACCCTCACGACAGCCCCGTGATACTCCCATCGGGGGCTATCGACATCGACTCTGCGGCGGGGATGCGCGGGAGGCCGGGCATCGTCATGATGTCGCCGGCCTGCGCGACGACGAAGCCGGCGCCGGAGGAGGGGTGGATCTCGTTGATCGTGATGCGGAAGTCGCGCGGACGGCCGAGTCGTGTGGGGTCGTCCGTGAACGAGTACTGCGTCTTCGCCATGCAGATGGGAGTCTCGCCCATTCCGATCGACTCGAGGTAGTCGACCGTGCGATCCGCCTTCGGCGAGTAGTCGGCACCGTCGCCACCATAGACGCGCCGGACGATGGTGTCGATCTTCTCGCGGATCGGCAGCTTCACATCGTAGAGCGGGTGGAAGTCGGAGCCACCGCGATCGAGCGCGGCCAGGATCTCCTTCGCGAGATCGATGCCGCCCTCGCCGCCTCGCGCCCACACGTCGCACAGTGCGACGGGCACCTCCTGCGCGGCCGCGAAGTCGGCGACCATCTTCTGCTCGGCGGGCGTGTCGGAGGTGAAGAGGTTGATCGCGACGACCACCGGGACGCCGAACTGTCGCACGTTCTCGATGTGCGCCTGGAGATTGGGGAGGCCGCGCTCGAGCGCGCCGAGGTCCTCCTTCCCCAACTCCTTCTTGTTCGCGCCGCCGTTGAGCTTGAGCGCGCGCACGGTGGCCACCACCACCGCCACCTCCGGGTTCAATCCCGCCATGCGACACTTGATGTCGAAGAACTTCTCGGCGCCGAGGTCGGAGCCGAAGCCGGCTTCGGTGAGGACGATGTCGGCGAGCGCGAGGCCGGTCTTCGTCGCCATGACGCTGTTGCAGCCGTGCGCGATGTTGCCGAAGGGCCCCGCGTGCAGGAGCGCCGGACCACCCTCCAGCGTCTGCACGAGGTTGGGGCGGAGCGCATCCTTGAGGAGGAGCGCCATGGCTCCCTGTGCCTTGAGGTCGCGCGCGTAGACGGGCCTCCGACCCGCACCGGCGGTGGAGCCCACGATGATCCGCCCCAGTCGCTCCGCGAGATCGTCTCTGCTCGTGGCCAGCGCCACGATCGCCATCACCTCGCTGGCCGGTACGATGACCCAGCGGTCCTGCCGCGGGACCCCGTTGGCGACGCCGCCCAGACCGATCACCACATCGCGCAGCACGCGGTCGTTCATGTCTATGGTGCGCGGCCAGTTGATGCGCCGCACATCGAGGCCGAGCGAGTTCCCCTGTGCGAGGTGATTGTCCAGCATCGCGGCGAGCAGAGCGTGCGCGCTGGCGATCGCGTGGAAGTCGCCGGTGAAGTGCAGGTTGATGTCTTCCATCGGGACCACCTGCGAGAAGCCGCCGCCGGCCGCTCCGCCTTTCATTCCGAAGACCGGACCGAGGCTCGGCTCGCGCATGCACATCACGGCGCTCCTCCCCATCCGCTGCAGCGCCTGCGTCACGCCGACGAGCGTGGTGCTCTTTCCTTCGCCCGCCGTGGTCGGGTTGATTCCCGTTACCAGCACGAGCCGCCCGCGCTGCGGACGCTGCGCCACCTCGAGATCGATCTTCGCCTTGTACTTCCCGTACGGGTCGATTTCGTCGGGTGAGAGGCCGAGCTCCGCCGCCACTTCGGCGATCGGTCGCATGCACGCCCTCTGGGCGATCTCGATGTCGGATGGAACGGTCCTCAAGGGAGCCTCGCAGGTGACATGGGTTGGCGACAAGCTACGCAGCGAAGTCGCCGCGCCGCTAGGTGGATCGTGGCTCGTCCGCGATCGAAGGACGAGTGGGCGGAATCCGAAAGAGAGTGCGCGCGTTAGCGGCTGTCACCGCGGCTATCGTATCGGGCGGAGCCTCGCGTGCCAGCGCGAGGCGCTCGATGGTGCGCGGCACGAAGGACGGCTCGTTGCGCTTCCCGCGGTGAGGCACGGGTGCGAGGTATGGTGCGTCCGACTCCACCAGTAGCCGGTCGTCGGGGACGAAGCGAAGGAGCTCGTCATCGGTCCACTTGCGGAAGGTGATGATTCCGCTGAAGGAGACGTACCAGCCGGCATCGAGCGCCGTGCCAGCGAGCTTCATCGAGCCGGTATAGCAGTGGAGGACGCCGCGCACGCCCTCTCGAGCGGCCTCGGTCAAGAGCGCGGCGGTGTCCTCTTCGGCCTCCCGGGTGTGAACCACTACCGGGGCGCCGCGCTCGGCGGCGAATCGGAGTTGCGAGCGGAACGCAGCGATCTGGGAGTCGCGCGGGGAGTTGTCGTAGTGGTAGTCGAGCCCGCACTCGCCCACGGCTACCGCGCCAGCATCGAGCTCGGCGCCGATCGCCGCAAGATCGCGCGACTCCTCGAAGCCCGCCGCGTCGTGCGGGTGAACGCCGGCGGTCCAGTAGACGAAAGCGGGAAGGACAGCGGCAATGCCGCGCGCCCTTCCCGCTGCTTCCATCGATTCTCCGATGCATACCAGTGCCTCGGCGCCGGCCGAGCGCGCCCTCTCGATCACGTCCCGCCGGTCGGCGTCGAACGCCGGGTCGGCCAGGTGAGTGTGGCTGTCAATGTAGCCGCTCACCCGGCGTACCCGTTCACGCGATCGCTCGGTGCCACGCGATTCGAGTGCGGTGCCAGATCAGCGCGTGGCGACTACCGAAGGCTCCTCCTTCGAGGAGGAGCGTGCACTCCCCTCCGCCAGCCCAGTGGCCCTGTGCCTGGTGATCCCGCGCTCACCCGCCTTGCGCGGCCACCTGTGCTCGATCCAGAGGAGGATCACCGGAGCCACGTAGATGGAGCTGAAGGTACCCGTAGCGACGCCGAAGATCATGACGAGCGCGAAGGGCCGGATCACCGGTCCACCGAGGATCGCCAGCGCGATGAGCGTCGCGACCGTGGTGGCGTGGGTGAGCACGGAACGCGGAAGGGTCTCGTTCACGGCGCGGTTGAGCGTGTCCTTGAGAGTCTCCTTCCTACCCTTGCGCAGATCCTCGCGCGCCCGATCGAAGATGATGATCGTGTCGTTCAGCGAGTAGCCGATCATCGTGAGCACGCCACCCACCACGATGAGCGATATCTCGAGGTGGATGTACCTGATGAACACGAGCGTCGCGAGAATGTCGTGTGACGTCGCGATGACGGACGCGAGGCCGAAGCGCCACTCGAAGCGGTAGGCCAGGTAGCCGAGCGTGATGAAGAAGGAGATGAGAACCGCGAGTGCCGCCTTCTGGCGAAGCTCGCCACCTACCTTCGGGCTCACCGTGCCGGAGCTCGTCACCTCGAAACTGCCTTCACCGAAGGCCTGTGTCAGTGCCTTGCTGATCTCCTCCTTCACCACCTCGGAACCCTGCGTCTGTTCAGCCACGGCCTCCGGGTTCTGCGCGCGGATCACGAAGTCTGTCGGGCCCCCGAACTGCGCGATCTCCGCGCTGGGGATCCCCGCCCCTTCGAGGGTGGAACGAATCTTCGCGACGTCAGGCGCCTGGTTGAAGTGCACCTGCATGAGCGTGCCGCCGGTGAACTCGATGCTGTAGCGATAGCCGGAAAACGCGAGCAGGATCAAGCCCGGGATCACGAAGAGCAGCGTGATCGCTGTCGTGATCTTCCAGTACTTGATGAAATCGATCTGGGTGTCGTGTAGGATTCGAAACATTTAAATGCTCAGCGTCTGTGGGCGATGCGTGCGCTGCAGCCACATGTTGTAGAAGGTACGAACGACGAAGATCGCGCTCACCATGGATGCGCAGATACCGGCAATCAGCGTCACCGCGAATCCCTTCACTGGGCCCGTACCAAACTGGTAGAGCACCAGGGCCGTGAGAATCGTGGAGACATTGGAGTCGATGATTGCGGGGAGCGCGTGCTTGAAGCCTTCGTCGATCGATGTTCGCACGGTTTTCCCCCGCACCAGCTCCTCGCGTATTCGTTCGAATATCAGAACGTTTGCGTCCACCGCCATGCCGACCGAGAGCACGAGACCCGCGATCCCCGGGAGCGTCAGCGTCGCGTTGAATCCGGCGAGCACCGCGAGCGTGAAGAGCAGGTAGAGAGTGAGCGCCGACACGGCCAGCACGCCCGAGAAGCGGTAGTAGCCGACCATTATGAAGATTACCAGTGCAACGCCCAGGATTCCGGCCTGTATGCCATCGTGGATGGAGTCCTGACCGAGGCTGGCACCGATCTGTCTCGACTCCACCACCTTGAGCGGCACGGGGAGCGCGCCGGCGCGCAGCACGAGCGCGAGGTCCTGCGTCTTCTGCAGCGGCTGGCCACGCATGGTGATCTGCCCGCGCGTGCCAATGGCACTCTGAATGACCGGAGGCCGGCCCATCACTCGATCGTCCAGGACGATCGCCATGTAGTCGCCGATGTGCCGCGAGGTCTCCTGCCGGAAACGGCGGCCACCCTCGGTGTTCAGCGTGAACTGGACGATGTTCCCCTCGATGGGATCGGTCCCCGGCTTGGCATCGGTGAGGTACTCACCGGTGATGATCGGCTTGCTGTCGACCACGTAGAGCGCGGTGACGTCCGGCCCCTCCGTATCGGCCTGACCCCAGTGGATCGTCTTGCCCGGCGGGAGCGCCGCGCGCACTGCGGGAAGGGAGAGGTACTGCGTGACCGTGGGAACGTTCTCGTCGGCCACGAAGTACTCGCCCGGCATCTGCCCCGGCTGAATGAGGCTACTGAAGGCACCGCCGCTCGCGCCGGCGAGCAGACCCGTGTCCGCCTTCGCGCTGTCGGCGGCCGTGCTGTCCTTCTTGCCGCCCGCGGTATCGGTGGGCGAGAAGAGCGACGTGATCGCGCTCTTGTTCCCCGTGTCCGCGCCCGGCGTCGCCTTGGGAGAGACCGCGCCCGTGTGCCCCGAGCTCTTCAGGATCTGGTCGATGCGCGGCATCACCTTGTCGAGCGCACCGCTTTCATCGGTGATCTGGAACTGGAGGAACGCCGAACGCTCGACCAGCGACCGGGCGCGCTCCGGATCGGTGACGCCGGGGAGCTCGACGATGATGCGGTCGCTCCCGACCTTTTGCACCACTGGCTCCGCCACACCGAACTCGTCGATGCGATTACGCACCACCTTCAGCGCGCGGTCGATCGCCTCGCTCTTGTTGGCCACGGCCTGCTTGGACTCGTCCACCTCGAGCGCGAGGTGCATCCCACCCTTGAGATCCAGGCCGAGCTTGAGCGGGACACGCGTGAAGCTCGTGTCGCGGAATACGCCGGCGCTGTTGCGCTCGCGTATGGTGGTGGTTCGTGGCCAGAGCGCGAAGATCGAGGCAGCGATCAGCGCCACGAGAATTAGGATGCGGGTCCTGAGATTGGACATGCTGCGAAGAGAATGGGATGGATTATGGCGGAGTATTTAACGTTACCGGCCTAGTGCAAACGAGTCAACGCGGCGCGCGCATCCCGCTCGTCGATTTCGAGCTGGGCGACGAGCGCGCTCGCGTCGGGAAAGGGTCGCGTATCGCGCAGCCGCGACACGAACTCCACCTTCACGTACGCTCCGTACAGGTCGAGCGATGCGTCGAACAGGTGCACCTCGAGCGATGTCGCGGCGTCCCCGAAGGTGGGGCGCGGACCCATGTTCATCATACCCCCGAAGGGCCCGGATGGAGTCTGCGCGCGCACGGCGTAGACGCCCTGCGGCGGGAGGAGCTTGTGCGTCGAGGGCGGCGGGAGCTCCACGTTCAGCGTCGGGAAGCCCAGCTCGCGGCCGCGGCGATTCCCCTCGACCACGCGTCCGGATACCGAGTACAGCCGCCCGAGCCCTTCGGCCGCGCGCCGCAGATCTCCGCCCGCCACGGCACGGCGGATGAGCGTGGAGGATATCGGCCGTCCGTCGTGATCGGCCACCGCCTCCACCACCTCGACCTCGAAACCGCGCTCGCTCCCCAGCCGGCGCAGCACGTCGACGTCGCCCTCGCGTCCGCGACCGAAGCCATGGTCGTGACCTATCACGAGGTGCCGCACGTGAAAACGGCGTATGAGCACCTCGTCAACGAATTCGGCGGCACTGAAGCGCTGCAGCAGAGGCGTGAACGGGACGATCGCCATGAAGTCCACGCCGCTCTCGGCAACGATCTCGAGCCGCTCTGCACCCACCGTGAGGAGAGGGGGCGCAGCCTCGGGATTGATCACGCGCAGCGGATGCGGATCGAAGGTGACGAGCACACTCCTGAGCCCCAGCTCCCGCGCGCGAGCGTCGATGCGCCCGAGGACATCGCGGTGTCCCAGATGGACCCCGTCGAAGGTACCTACCGTCACGACCGTGCCCGGCGAGTCCGGTGGAAGCCCGGAGTCCGGGGTGCGCGGCGCCTTACGGAGCATCGCGCAGCACCAGGCGTGGCTGCCAGAGCGTATCGCCGCCGTCGCTCTCCGCGCGCGCGGCGACGGCCACGAGCTCGCCGCTCGAGTCCACGAGCGCCGCACGATCGCCCGCCACCGAGGCGGCCACCGGCCGGCCGGTGACGACGCGCGCTAGCTCCTCGGCATCGAGCCGCTCGGACGGGAGCGAACGCACCGCCTCTATGGGAGGCAGGACCGCCGCCGCACCCGACGCGATCTCGTCGAGCGTGGCCGCATCGGGTACCCGGAATGGTCCGCTGCGGACGCGCCGCAGTGCCGTGAGGTGCGCGGCGCTCCCGCTCGACTTTCCGAGGTCGCGCGCGAGCGCCCGCACGTAAGTACCGCCGCTACAGGTGATCACTACGTCCAGCTCGTCGCCTCTCCACGCGCGTACGTCCCACCCGTAGACGCGCACGCGGACCGGCCGCAGCTCGAGCCGCTCGCCACGGCGCGCAGCCGCGTACGATCGCCGTCCTCCCACCTGCTTGGCGGAGAAAGCGGGGGGTTGCTGCAGGATCTCGCCGGTGAGCTCTCGAATCGCATGCTCGACTGACGCACGCGACGGGAGCGTCGCCTCTTCGATGACGCTCCCCGTCACGTCGTCGGTGTCCGTGGCCGCGCCGAAGCGCACCGTGGCCTCGTACACCTTGGGCTCCGCGTCGATGTAAGGGAGGAGTCGAGTGGCCCGACCGATGAGTAGCACGAGCAGCCCGGTGGCGAAGGGGTCGAGAGTTCCCGCGTGCCCCACTCTCCTGACTCCGAGCACGCGGCGCACGACCGAGACGACATCGTGCGAAGTCGGCCCGGCCGGCTTGTCCACCAGGAGCATTCCGTCAATCGCCCGATCCCTCATCGGCCGGACGATCCTTCCCCTCCTCGTCGCGGCGCAACTCGGAGAGGAGATTCTCGATGCGCGCCGCGCGCTCCACCGTTCGGTCGAGTCGAAACTCGATCTCGGGTGCGGTGCGCAGGCGAACGGCGCCCGCGACGCGCGAGCGAAGGTGCGGCGCGAGACTCTCGAGCCCCTCGAGGGTGGTCTTCCTCTCCTCGTCGGACCCCATGACGCTCACGTACACGCGCGCGTGCCGGAGGTCGTTCGTGACATCCACACCCGTCACGGTCACGAAGCCAACGATGCGCGGATCCTTGGCTCCCTCGGTGAGGAAGCTGGCCACCTCCTCGCGCACCGCCTCCGCGACACGGACTGCGCGGCGATTCGTAGTTCCCATGATGAAGCAGGGCTCGCTGCTGAAGCCAGGGTTCAGGAGGCATGGTTCAGCGTTCAGGAACTGCTCCGGAGATGAGATCTCTACTCCGAGGTAGTACCTGAACCCTGAACCCTGCCTCCTGAACCCCGTAGTTAAAGCGTCCGCGCTACCTCTTCCGTCCGGTAGCACTCGATGATGTCGCCGATCTTGATGTCGTTGAAGTTCTCGATGCCGATACCGCACTCGAATCCTTCGCGGACTTCGCGGACGTCGTCCTTGAAGCGGCGGAGCGAGGCGATGTTGCCCTGGTAGATCTCGACGCCATCGCGGATGACGCGGACCTGGGCCTGCCGGTTGATCACGCCGCTGCGCACCAGGCAGCCGGCGACAACGCCCACGCGTGGAACGCGGAAGAGCTCGCGCACCTCGGCCTCGCCGAGTGTGACCTCGCGCTGCTCGGGCCGAAGCATTCCCTCGAGGGCGGCGCGCACATCATCCACCGCCTCGTAGATCACGCGGTAGAGACGGATGTCCACGCCCTCGCGCTCGGCCGCGGTACGCGCGTTGTTGTCCGGTCGCACGTGGAAGCCGATGATGATGGCGCCCGATGCGCGCGCCAGGAGGATGTCGCTCTCCGTGATCGCGCCTACACCGCGGTGCACGACGTCCACCTTGACCTCGGCGTTCGAGAGCTGGCCCAGTGCGTCGGCCAGCGCCTCCGCCGGACCGCCCTGGTCGGCCTTGATGAGCAGTGGCAGCGTGCGAACCTCGCCCGCCGCGGCCTGCGACATGAAGTCCTCGAGCGTGACCGTCGAACGCGCGGTACGACGACTCTTCGCCTCGCGGTCGAGCCGTTGGCGCCGCTGCGCGATGTCTCTCGCCTCGGTCGCTTCGGCCACCACCAGGAACTGGTCGCCCGCCATCGGCACGCCCTCGATACCGAGAACCTGTACCGGGATAGCGGGGCCGGCCTCCTCCACCGCCTTACCACGCTCGTCGAGCATCGCGCGGACGCGGCCGGAGTACATACCGCAGATGAAATCATCGCCCACGCGCAGCGTACCGTTCTGCATGAGAACAGTGGCCACCGGTCCCTTTCCGGGATCGAGCTGCGCTTCCACGACGGTGCCCACACCGCTCCGATCGGGATTCGCCTTGAGGTCGAGGATCTCGGCCTGAAGGAGAATCTGATCGAGCAGGTCCGCCACGTTGGTCCCCTTCTTGGCGGAGATCGGCGTGGCGAGCGTGTTGCCACCGAATTCCTCGAGCACGACGCCGTGCTGCAGAAGCTCCTGCTTCACCTTCTGCACGTCGGCGGAGGGAAGATCGATCTTGTTGATCGCGACCACGATCGGCACGCCCGCGTTCTTCGCGTGCGAGATCGCCTCCACCGTCTGCGGCATGACCTGGTCATCCGCCGCCACGACGAGTACGACGATGTCCGTGGCCTGCGCACCGCGAGCGCGCATGGCGGTGAACGCCTCGTGGCCCGGTGTGTCGAGGAAGGTGATCTCGCGTTCATCGGGGAGCGTGACGTGGTACGCACCGATGTGCTGCGTGATGCCACCCGACTCGCCCGCGACCACGCTCTCGTTCCGGATGTAGTCGAGGAGCGAGGTCTTGCCGTGGTCGACGTGACCCATGATGGTCACCACCGGCGGCCGAGGAACGAGATCCTCGGGCCGATCCTCTTCCTGGTCGGCGGGTGCCGCGGCGTATTCCGCCTCGCGCACGGCCTGGAAGCCGAACTCGCCGGCGATCAACTCGATCTGGTCGAAGTCGAGCCGCTGGTTGATCGTCACCATCAGCCCCAGGTTCTTGAACGCGAACCCGACGATCTGCGTGGGCGGGATCTTGAGGATCTGCGCCAGCTCGCTGACGGTGATGAACTCGTTGACGTGCACCGTAGTGCGCTCGCGCTCGGCCTCGGCCGCACGCTGCGCCTCCATCTCCTCACGATACGACGGCTCGTCGGAGCGACGCGGACCACGACGCGAATGGGAGCCGCGCATCGCGGTCATGGTGCGCGAAATGTTCGCTGTCACCGCCTCGCGATCCACCGTCCCGCGCTTCCCCTTCTTCCGCTTGCCACCGCGCTTCTCGTCGCGGCGACCGGGCACGGAAGTGCCGGCGCCGGGCGCGGCGGATGCCACCGGGCGCGGCGGGAGCGGACCGCCCGCTGACACCGACTTCGGCCGCGGCGGGCCGGGGACCACCGGGCGCGGACGCTGCCAATCGGGCGCGGCAGGACGCGGCGGCGGCGCGCTCGGGCGCGGCGGCGTTGGTGCTGCGGGACGCTGCTCGGGTGGGGCCTCGGTGCGCGTCTCGGGACGTGCTTCCACCTTCGGCGCTTCTGCCTCCGGCTCCGGCCGGGGCTCGGCCTTGCGCTCGGGCTGTGCAGGCGGAGTGGGTGGAGCTTCGGCAGCAGGTGCCGCGGGAGCCGCTGCGGCGGGCCGACTCGGAGCCGCAGCGGCGGGCCGACTCGGCGCCGCCGGTCGCGCGGGTGCCGGTCTCGCGGGTGCCTCTCTCGCGGGCGCCTCTACGGAACGCTCTATCTCGCGGGAGATCTCCGCGGGCGGCTCCTGGATCTCGGGCTTCGGCGGAGCTGCGGCGGCCGGAGCGGCCTCCTCGGTCTCCATCTCGCTCTCGCTCTCAGCGGATGCCTCCGCGGCGGCGATGTCGGCCGCACGGCGGCGGCGACGGCGGACCGTCGGCTCCGCGGCAGGAGTCGGTTCCGGCGCGGGAGCCGCCTTGGTCGTGGCGGTACCGCGGCGCCTGCGCGTGGCAGTCGCCGTCGACTTGTCCTGGCGTGCGCGCTTTTCGCGTTCCCAGCGCGCGCGCAGGCGTGCGACCTGATCGTCGGTGAGCGTGCTCAGATGGCTGCGCACCGGCACGTCCATCGAGCGCAGCATCCCGATCAGTTCCTCGTTCGAAACGCCGAACTCTCCAGCAAGGTCGTGCACACGAAGCTTGATCAAAACCTACCCTCCTGTTGGGCCGACCGTGGGCCCTGGTCCGCGATATCGCGAATCCCCTTTGCGAGATCGCGGTCGACGATCCCGATCGCCGCTGTTGCCTTTCGTCCAACCGCTGCTCCCAGCTGAACGGCGGAGGGGCCTTCGATCACCCCCACCCGCTTCGCCCGAAGCAACGGCATCACCTTCTCCCGACTGTTCTGCGACGCATCCGGCGCCACCACGGCGAGAACGAGCTTCCCCCTCCTCGCAGCGTGGCGAACCTGCTCCACACCCACCAGCGCGGTCCTGGCTCGCACTCCGAGGCCCAGGAGACCCAGAAGCCGGCGCTCGGCTGCAGCATCCACTTAGGCCGGCGTCTCCCGAGCGTCATCGGCGCCGCCGACCTCCCCGCCCTCATCCTCGTCATTGCCGCTCGCGGCAGCCATGTCCGCACTGCCGCCGCGTTCCGAGGCGCCGCCCGACGCTGCCAGGTGGCCGCCATTCTCCGACCCCGACTCGTCGTCCGTGGTCAGCTCGTCGAGGAGCGCCATGATCCGATCCGCCTCCTCGGAGGCGATCCCGGGGAGCCGTACGAGATCCTCGCGCTCGAGATCGATGATGTCGTTGAAGGTGCGATAGCCAGCCTCCTCGAGCACCGCGACCGTGGCGGGGCCGAGCCCGCCGATCTCGGAGAGTCGGACGTCGGCAGCCTCGGTCTCCTCCTCCGGGAGTGGCGCGAAGAGCGGCGTCTCGCCGCCGCGCTCCAGCCACTCGCGACTGGAGTAGAGATCGATCTTCCACCCGGTGAGCTCCGAGGCGAGCCGCACGTTCTGACCGTTGCGCCCGATCGCGAGCGAGAGCTGGTCCTCGTCCACCACCGCCTGAATCGTATGCGCCGCCTGATCGCTGAAGACGCGCGCAACGCGAGCCGGCGCGAGCGCCATCTTGGCGAAGCGCTCCGGGTCGGACGACCAGGGAACGATGTCGATCCGCTCGCCTCCTAGCTCGTTCACGACCGCCTGCACGCGCGAGCCCTTGAGGCCCACGCACGCGCCGACTGGATCGATGGAGTCGTCGCGCGAGAAGACCGCGATCTTCGTCCGGCTCCCCACCTCGCGCGCCACGGCGCGGATCTCGACGATTCCCTGCTGGATCTCGGGGACCTCGAGCTTGAAGAGCGCCTGCACGAACATCCCGTCGGCGCGGCTCAGGATGAGACGCGGCCCCTTGGGGGTCTCCTCGATGCGCTTCAAGACCGCGCGCATCGGCTCGCCCTGGTGGAAGTGCTCGCGGTGGTTCTGCTCGCGGTACGGCATGATCGCCTCCGCCTCGCGGAAGCGGTTGAGCATGACGACGAGCTTTCCGCGCTCGATCTGCTGGACCTCGCCCGAAAGGAGGTCGCCCACGCGCCCGGCGAACTCGTCTCGGATGCGGGTGCGCTCGCGCTCCCTGACGCGCTGGATGATGCGCTGCTTGGCGGCCTGCGCCGCGGTACGACCGAAGTCCGCGAAATCGATCGGCTCCTCCATCTGGTCGCCGACCTCGAAGCCCTCATCGTAGAAGCGCGCTTCCTCGAGTGAAATCTCGCGGCTGGGGTCGGTCACCTCGGCGACGACGGTGCGGAGGCGCACGATCCGGATGGACCCCTGCTCCTCATCTATCTCGACCTCGGCTTGGACCGTGGGGCCGTACTTCTTGGCAAGAGCGGCGAAGATGCCGTCCTGCAGCAGCCCGTGCAGTTCCGCGCGATCGAGCTGCTTGGTGTTCGTCATCTCGCGGATCGCACTCAGCATGTCGGTGGAGCTGACCATCTCGAGTCCCTCTTCGATTTACCAGTGAAACGCCAGCCGGGCTTCCTTCACGTCGGCCAGCGCGATTCGCTGCTCGTCACCACGGGCATCGCGAACCACGGCAACCGCGCCGCCGTCGGTCTCGTCGACGCCCACGATTTCGACCTCCTCGCGCCCGTGTAGTGCCGGGCTCAGCACATTGGCCCGGCTCCCCATGAAGCGGCGCCAGTCTGCCGCGGTACGAAGCAGCCGCTCCACTCCCGGAGAGGAAACCTCCAGTCTGTAGCGGTCGCCCGCCTCCTGGCCCGCATCCAGCCGTGCCTCGATGCCACGGGAGACCGTGGCGCAGTCGTCCACCGTCACCGCTTCGCCGTCGCGCCTGTCGATCCGTACGTCGAGCGTGGGACGCGACCTCGATCCCCCCACACGGAGCTCAACGAGATCGTACCCCAACTTTTCAACTTCCGTCGCGACAAGCTTTTCCAGCGCTTCTTTCACGTTGAATCACAGGCCACAATAACAAAAAATGTGGGGCATCATCCCCACATTTCCGCCCCAACGATGCTGCCCGGGGCAACCGATGATCAATCTAGACTTGCCTTTAGGACGAGTCAAGGAGAGGAGAGAGCAGTGAACTGCAAGGGAACGGGAAACAGGGAACAGGAAACAGGAGGGAAAAGGGAACGGGTAACTGCCTCGGGGGTGAGGGCCTCGCCCTTCGGGAGCTGCTACCTGTTTCCCGTTTCCTGTCCCCTGTTTCCTGTAGCTCACTGCTTTCTGCTCTCTGCTCTCTCCTTCCTCCCCCTTCCCACTTCCAACCATTAACTTTCCCGCCATGCCCACTCCCATCTACCTCGACCACGCCGCTACGACGCCCGTGCGGCGGGA
>JBIQMO010000044.1:0-23050 GCA_044463245.1 Gemmatimonas aurantiaca | reverse complement strand
CGCTGCGCCGCGACTTCGACGCGCTCCGGCGCGGCGTGGTGTGCGAGCCGCGGGGACACGACGCCATCGTGGGAGCACTGCTCACGCCCCCCGTACACGATGGCTCCACGACCGGCGTGATCTTCTTCAACGACGTGGGCTACCTCGGGATGTGCGGTCACGGGCTGATCGGCGTCACGCGCACTCTGGAGTTCCTGGGACGGATGGGGCCGGGGAAGGTGCGCATCGATACGCCCGTGGGCACCGTGGGCGCGGAGCTGGCGGCCGACGGCACGGTGACCGTCCAGAACGTTCCGGCGCGGCGCCATCTCGCCGACGTCGAGGTGGACGTGCCCGGTGTGGGGCGCGTGAAGGGCGACGTGTCCTACGGCGGGAACTGGTTCTTCATCACCGAGCTCGAGGAACCCGCGCTCGAGCTCGCGAATCGCGCAGAGCTGACGCGCGTGACCACCGCCATCCGCGAGGCGTTGATCGCGCGCGGCATCACCGGTTCGGATGGCGCACTCATCGACCACATCGAGCTGGGCGCCGCACCGACGCGCGCCGATGCCGACAGCAGGAACTTCGTCCTCTGTCCGGGCGCGGCGTACGACCGGTCGCCGTGCGGTACGGGTACATCCGCGAAGATGGCCGCGCTGCACGCGCGCGGAGAGCTGGCCGTGGGGACCAGGTACAATCAGGAGAGCATCACGGGGAGTCTCTTCACCGGCTGGCTCGAGGAGCGCGACGGAGAGCTGATTCCCTTCATCCGTGGCAACGCGTACGTGACGTCGCGCGCCACGCTCCTCTTCGATCCGGCGGATCCCTTCCGCTTCGGATTCCCCGAGGGGTGATGCGCAGCGGCCAGCCCGACGTACTGATTGTTGGCGCTGGTGTCGTGGGCGCGGCGTGCGCGCTGGCGCTCGCGCGCGAGGGAGTGCGCGTGCTGCTCATCGATGCCGACTTCGTGGGCGGCGGAAGCACCGCGGCCGCAATGGGGCATCTCGTGGTGATGGACGACTCCGAGCCCGAGCTGCAGCTCACCGCGTACTCTCGCCGGCTCTGGGCCGAGCTGTCGGAGGAGCTTCCCGCCGATTGCGAGGACGAGCGGCGCGGGACGCTCTGGGTAGCATCGGCCCCCGAGGAGATGGCGGCCGTCCACGAGAAGCGGGAGCGCTACACGCGCAACGGGATCGCGGCCGAGGTGGTGGACGAGCGCACGCTGGCGGAGATGGAGCCGCACCTGCGTCCCGGACTGCCAGGTGCGCTCCACGTCCCCGACGACTGCGTGCTCTACCCACCGGCCGCGGCGCGCTACCTCGTCACGCGCGCCAAGGAGCTGGGCGCGGAGGTGCTCGAGCAGTGCATGGCGGAGGGTATCGACGGATGCACGGTGAGGGTCAGCGAGCGTAGCGGCGCGGCCTATGTCGTGTCCGCGGGAGCGGTGGTGAACGCGGCTGGCGTGGATGCCCCGCGACTCACCCCGGGCCTCCCCATCGTCCCGCGCAAGGGGCATCTCCTCATAACCGATCGGTACCCCGGACTCTGCAGCTCCCAGATCGTGGAGCTGGGCTACCTGCACAGCGCGCATACTCTTGGCGGAGCGTCGGTGGCGTTCAACGTTCAACCGCGCGCGACCGGACAGCTTCTCATAGGGTCATCGCGCGAGCTGGTGGGGCGCGATCCCGAGGTGAATCGCGATCTGCTCGAGTCGATGCTGCAGCGCGCAATCGACTTCATGCCCGTGCTCGCGCACTGCAACGCGACGCGTGCGTGGACCGGCTTCCGTCCTGCGACACCGGATGCGCTCCCGCTCATCGGGCCGTGGGAGGGAGCGGCCGGGGTGTGGATAGCGGCGGGTCACGAAGGACTCGGCATAACGTTGGCGCCGGGCACGGGCGCGCTGATCGCCGACGGAATCCTGGGGCGCACGCCGGCGATCGACATCGCGCCCTTCGCGCCGGGGCGAGCGATGCCCGCGGCCGCCGAACCAGCCGGACTCTGATCAATGCCTGAAATGGTGGAGATAGTCGTCGATGGTCACCGCCTGCGCGTGAGCGAAGGGATGACGCTGGCGGCCGCGCTCATGGATGCTGGCGTCAGTGCGTTCCGCATCTCGGTGACCGGCATGCCGCGCGCTCCGATCTGCGGGATGGGAAGCTGCTTCGAGTGCCGGGTCACCGTGAACGGGCGGCCGCATCAACGCTCGTGTCTCGTTCCGTGCAGCGAGGGAATGGTGGTAGACACGGGAACGGGAGGGGGCTCGTGACCGGCGTGGATCGCGCGAATGGAGCGGCGGGTCCCGTCGAATACGATGTCGTAGTCGCGGGCGGCGGACCCGCGGGGATCGCTGCGGCGGCGCGCGCCGCCGAGTCGGGAGCGCGCGTGGTGATGGTGGACCAGGGGATGCGCCCCGGTGGCCAGGTCTGGCGCCACCGCGAGCGAGGCACACTCCCGCGTCTCGCGCGGAGCTGGCTCGACCGCCTCGATCGGTCGGGCGCGAAGCGCATGGCGCTCGCTACCGTCACCGATGCAACGAGCGATGGCGCGGTGAGCATCGCGCACGAGGGCAGGAGCACGACGGTGCGCGCGAGCGCGATCGTGATCGCCACGGGTGCGCGCGAGCTGTTCATCCCGTATCCCGGCTGGACGCTCCCTGGTGTGATGGGGATCGGCGGTGCGCAGGCACTCGTGAAGGGCGGAATGCACGTGCGCGGGAAGCGCGTGATAATCGCCGGGAGCGGACCGCTCATCCTCCCGGTGGCCGCCGTCATGGCGCACGCGGGTGCACGGCTCATCGCCGTGCTGGAGCAGGCGCCGGCTTCCGCCGTAGCCGGCTTCGCGCGCACTCTCTGGCGCCACCCTTCCAAGCTCGCCGATGCGGGGCGCTACCGCTCCGCTTTCGCGAGTACGTCGTATCGAACCGGATGCTGGGTAGCGCGCGCCGATGGGAACGAGCGGGTGCAGCGCGTGACACTCACCAACGGCCGCCGCACGTGGAGCGAGGAGTGCGACATCCTCTGCTGCTCGTACGGCCTCGTCCCCAACGTGGATCTCGCGCTCCTCCTCGGCTGCGCGGTGGATGAGGGACAGGTTGTGGTGGATCCTTCGCAGCGCACCAGCGTCCCCGGCATCTTCGCTGCCGGCGAGCCCACGGGGATCGGGGGCGAGCTCGCCGCGCTCACCGAGGGCGAGATTGCGGGACTGTGTGCCGCTGGCCGATCCGTCGATAGCTCGCTGACGAGCGCACGCCTGGGTTGGCGCGCGTTCGCCGAGCGGCTGTCGCTCGCGTTCGCGCCGCGCCCCGAATTACGCGACCTCGCGACTCCCGACACGATCATCTGCCGCTGCGAGGACGTTCCTCTCTCGCGCCTCGATCCCTCGTGGACCGTCCGCCAGGCGAAGCTCTATACACGCGTGGGCATGGGCCCCTGCCAGGGCGGCGTCTGCGGCCCCGCGTGCGGCTTCCTCTTCTCCTGGCCCCATGGACGCGTACGCCCGCCACTCGGTGCGCCGGAGGTTGGGGCTGTGGGGGAGGGGAGAGAGAGGAGAGCAGGGAACTACTAGGGTTCAGGAGGCAGGGTTCAGGGTTCAGGTACTACCTCGGCCGACGGGGTCGGGTCTTTAATTTCGAGCCGTAAGGGCTGTAGCCCTTACGGCTCGAAATTAAAGACCTGACCCCGTCGGCCTCCTGCCTCCTCTCCCCTTGCCATCCCTGAATACCTGTCCAACTATAACCCCACCCTATCCAGTGAGGCCGTTCATGTGGGCAGAGTTCAAGACATTCCTGATCAAGCAGAACGCATTGGCGCTCGCGATAGCGTTCGTCATCGGGGCCGCGCTCAACACCGTGGTGCAGTCGATAGTGAACGACGTCATCATGCCGATCGTGGCGGTATTGACGCCTTCGGGTGACTGGCAGAAGGCCGTGTGGCACGTCGGACCGGTGACGTTCGGCGTGGGCAATCTGGCGAGCGCAGTGCTGAACTTTCTCATCATCGGCTTCGTGGCGTGGCGGATGAGCAAGCTGTTCATCAGGGAGCCCGTGCCGGCGGCGGCTCCGGCAACGAAGGTATGTCCGTACTGCAGGATGAGCATCGATGCGGCCGCATCGCGCTGTCCGCACTGCACTAGCGCACTCGGAGAGGGTGCTCCGGCGGGCGCACTGGGAGGTGGTGCAGCGCCCGTTCGCGGCTAGGAGGACTCCGAGGCCGTCCGTGCCCCGGCGGCGCGCAGACACGTCACCTGGAGTCGGGTTCCGGGTATAATTCAGTGTAAGCGCGCAACCGACAAACAGTCAGCGGCACGGGCGGCGGCATTCGCTGCCGGCCCGGAATACCGGACAGGAAAGCGAATAGATGCGTCGAACGATGTGCAAGTCGAAGATCCACCGTGCGGTTCTCACCGGGGCGGATCTGCATTACGAGGGGAGTCTCACACTGGACCGCGACCTGATGGACGCGGCCGACATCATCCCCTTCGAGAAGGTTCAGGTAGTGAACGTGAATACCGGCTCGCGTCTCGAGACGTACGTGATCGAGGGCGAGAGGGGGAGCGGCACCCTCCAGCTGAACGGTGCGGCCGCGCGGCTCGGCGCCGCCGGCGATCACGTCATAGTCATCAGCTACGCGGATTACGAGGAAGAAGAGCTGGGGGACTTCGAGCCGCGACTCGTGTTCGTGGATGAGCGGAACCGGATTGCGAATCCGGGGATCAGAAGGGCGAAGTGACGTTGCGCGGGCCGCTTCGCCCGTCGTGAAGAATTAGTGGAGATTCGGGTCCGCCTCGCGAGCATGCTCGCGAGGCGGTTTTGACTGTCGGCCTCGTCCCCGCTCGATCGTTCTCGCTCGCTCCGCCGCTCCGCGTGCGATGGAGCACCGTCGTTCCGTGCCGTTTTGGCGGCTCGGTCAGTCTAATGCAAGATCGGGTGGCGATCCGAGTTGGTTTGTATACAGCCTCTCGAGGGGAGTAGTCGCATTTTGCGGCAGCGTCGCACATCGCGTCGCTCGATTCCGACTGCCGAAGCCTGGATGCCCTCCGGCATCTCCTTGCCGAGCAATGGCTTGTGACCTGGCGGTCACGCTGGCACGCGGGTCGCCCATCCCGGAGCTGAACTTTCAGGCACCGAATCGAATGTCGACCGTTTCCACGAATCCTCAGATTCCCGCGCCGACGGTGAGTCAGGCCAATGGCGAGGTTCTGCTCTGGCAGAGCAGGATCCGCCTCTGCTTCGGCGTGCTACTCTGCGGAGTGGGGGCGGGGCTGCACATGAGCGGGAACGTGGCCTCGCTGCCGCGGCTCGCGGTGCTGACCGCCATCGGTTATCCGGCCGTGGTGCTCTTCCTCAGCACGCTGGTGCGCCTGAACGGGGAGGCGAAGGACTGGATGGTGGGTACGCTGCTCGCCGCGGACATCGCGTTTCTCTTCGGGACGACGTACCTCGTGGTGCCGCCGCAGTACTACGATCGCGCTCTGCTCTTCGGCTTCGCGATACTGCACCTCACGGAGTTCTACTTCGGCCGCACCTTCGCGTGGTCGGCGCTCTTCGCGGTGAGCGCCGGCTACCTCGCGATGATCATGAAGGCGATGGATTCCGGCGCCGCTCTTTCGTGGCCGCAGGAGCTCTTCTCGCTCTCGCTCTTCGTGGTGACGGCCGCCCTGTTCGTCCTTCACTACGGGAACTTCAAGGTTCGACTCGAGCGCATCGTGAACCTCTTCGAGCGCGCCGAGGAGGGTGACTTCTCGGGCGAGTACGACGTGTGCCAGGACCGGCACCCGGACAGCGTGACGATGGTGGGTCGCGCGTACAACCGTGTGCGGTCGCAGCTCTCCAGTCTCGTGCTCACCGATGCGCTCAGTGGCTGTCTGAACCGGCGTGGGCTGGAGCAACACCTCGGGCAGGAGGTCTCACGCGCGGCTCGCAACGGGAGCGAGCTCGCGCTCATCGCGCTCGACGTGGATCACTTCAAGAACATCAACGACTCCTTCGGACACCTCGCCGGCGACTCGGTGATTCACGAGGTGGGTGAGCTCCTCCTCGGCGCCGCCCGAGTGGGCGATGTGGTGGCGCGCACCGGTGGCGATGAGTTCACCCTCCTCCTCCCCGAGACCAACGCGGCCGGCGCCTTCCGCCTCGCGACGCGCATTCGCGAGGCGGTAGCGGGTCGCCGCTTCGATGGAATCTCGGGGAAGCTCCCGGTCACGGTGAGTATCGGGATCGTCGCGGTGCGCGTGGTGGAGGAGAACATCATCCACGACCTGCACTCGCGTGCCGACGAGGCGCTCTACGCCGCCAAGGACGCGGGCCGCAACCAGGTGAGCGTCTGGACCCCGAACCTCCGGGCCATCGCCGTCACCCGCGCCAGCATCGCGCTCGCGAAGGCCGCCGGGGAGTAAGGGCTAACGGTATCTGGCTGGGGGGTTGGTAGGTCGGGCTCAGTTCATCTCGTTCTAACTGCGCACGCGGAGAGCGCGGAGGGGAACGGCGAGAGAACGCGGAGAACGGCCTTACGGGCCGGCGTCGGGATTCTGATGTCGGCCGCGTCGCAACGTCCGGGTTTCTTGAAAAGCTGGGACGCGGAGAACGCCGAGAACAGCAAAGAGAACGCAGAGGGTGCGGCACGGTCAGCTAGTAGCCGCAAGCGGCCGGGAGAAAAGAGGGGGAACTGCTCCCGCGCTTGGAGCTCTGCGCACCCGGGCAGAGCTCCGTATGCGGGAGCAGTCCCCCCAAAGACCCCTCATTCGAGATCTCGCCCTACGGGTTTTCTCTGCGTTCTCTCGTTCTTCTCCGCGTTCTCTGCGCTCCTCCCCTACAGGAGCCCCGACCCCGCGATGCAGCTCGGATCGGGATCGCGATCCCAGCCCGTAAAGGTTTTCTCCGCGTCCTCTCGCAGTCCCCTCCGCGCCCTCCGCGTGCGCAGTTATGGCCCAGCGCCGCGTTCCCTCCGCGCCCTCCGCGTGCGCAGTTACGGCCCAGCGCGATGAACCAAGCCCCCACCACGATCCCGGTTACCCGAGATGCAGCCCGGCGGCCCCTACACCCCCGCCGATTGCGAGACAGCCTGGACGGGGACGGTGATCTCTCCCTCGGAAACCATCACAGCATCGCCGCCGACGCGGACGCTGGTGACGTTGCCGTCGGCCTTCTCCACGTCGATCACGAGGATGCTCGGCCTTCCCATCTCGAAGCCCTGCTCGACCACGTAGTGCAGCTCGGTGGCACCGGTGGTGTCGCGGGCGCCGAGGTAGGCGCCCAGAGCGGCGGCGGCGGAGCCCGTGGCGGGATCCTCGGGGACTGCCAGACCGGGCACGAACACTCGCGCGCGGATGTCGGAGCCCTCCAACTCGGCATCGCGAGCGAACACCATGATCGACGGCGCCCAGTACATCCTGAGCGACGACTCCCAGTGATCGAGGCGCACCTTCGCGCGGCGCACCGCGTCGCGATCCTTGAGCGGAACGATCAGGAAGGGAAGTCCGCACGACACCGCCTGCGGAGCGGTCATTCCGCCGAGGATGTCGGCGGGCTCCAGCGAGAGTATGTCGGCGAGGATCGATCTCCCCGGTGCGGGTGGCCCGATCTCCGGGCGCATGGCCGTGGTGAGCTGCGTGAAGGTGGGCTTCCCATCGCGCGCCCGGATGAGCACGGGTACTGGACCCACACCCTCCTCGAAGATGACCCGTGTCTCCGCTCCCTCGAGCGGGATCTCTCCGAGCGTCGCCAGCACGAAGGCTGCACCGACGGTGGGGTGCCCCGCGAAGGGGATCTCGGCGGCGGGCGTGAAGATCCTGAGCCGCCGAGTGTGCGTGAGGTCGGCGGGCGGAAGGATGAAAACCGTCTCCGACAGGTTGAACTCGCGGGCTATCTGCTGCAGCGACTCCTCGGGGATCTCGCGCGCGTCGGGGAAAACCGCCAGCGGGTTTCCACCGAACACGCGCGAGGTGAAGATGTCGCAGGTGACGAAGCGGTGTTTCAAGCTCTCACTCCTCGCCCATGAACGGGTAAGCGTAGTCGCGCGGTGGGCTGAAGGTCTCCTTCACGGCGCGCGCACTCACCCAGCGCGTGAGGTTGAGCTTGGAGCCCGCCTTGTCGTTGGTACCCGAAGCGCGGGCGCCGCCGAAGGGCTGCTGCCCCACCACGGCACCGGTGGGTTTGTCGTTGATGTAGAAGTTCCCCGCCGCGTTGCGCAGGAGCGCGGCCGCCTCGCGGATCGCTGCCCGGTCGCGGGCGAAGATCGAGCCGGTGAGAGCGTAGGGCGATGTGCGGTCCACCAGCTCCAGCGTCTCGGTAAAGCGCGCGTCGGGGTAGACGTACGCCGTGACCACGGGCCCGAAGATCTCCTCGCAGAGGAGCCGGTAGCCCGGATCGCGCGTCTCCACGAGCGTCGGCTCGATGAAGTATCCCTCCTCGCCGCGCGCCGTCCCACCGGCCACCACCTTCGCGTTCTTCGAGGCGTCGCCCAGGTAGTCGCTGATCTTGGTGAACGACTTCCTGTCGATCACCGCTCCCACGAAGTTGCGGAAGTCGGTCACGTCGCCCATGCGCAGCTCGCCCATGATCGCGGTGGTGCGCTCGCGCACCTCGTTCCAGAGCGACTCGGGGACGTACACGCGGCTCACGGCCGAGCACTTCTGCCCCTGGTACTCGTAGCCGCCGCGCGCGATCGCGACCGCCAGGGCGGCGGGATCGGCGGAGGCGTGCGCCACGATGAAGTCCTTCCCGCCCGTCTCACCCACGATCCGCGGGTAGCCGCGATAGTTGGCGATGTTCGCGCCTATCTGCGTCCAGATCGAGTTGAAGACCGCGGTGCTCCCGGTGAAGTGGACGCCGGCGAAGTTGCGATCGTCGATGAGCTGGCGCGATGTAGCGACCGGATCGCCGGGGACGAAGTTGATCACTCCCGGCGGAAGCCCCGCCTCCTCCAGGAGCTTCATCAGGTAATACGCGCTGAGCATCGCCGAGCTCGCCGGCTTCCAGATCACCGCGTTCCCCATGAGAGCGGGAGCCGTGGGGAGATTCCCCGCGATGGAGGTGAAGTTGAAGGGCGTCACCGCGTAGACGAAACCCTCGAGCGGCCGGTAGTCGAGCTGGTTCCACATCGCGGCGCTGCTCAGTGGCTGCTCCTCGTACAGCTCCTGCGCGAAGTACGGGTTGAAGCGCCAGAAGTCTATCAGCTCGCACGCCGCGTCGATCTCCGCCTGGTGGGCGGTCTTCGACTGGCCGAGCATGGTCGCCGCGTTGAGCGTGTCGCGCCAGGTGGTGGCGAGGAGCTCTGCCGCCTTGAGGAAGACCGCAGCGCGGTCCTCCCACGACCAGCTCCCCCACTCGCGCTGTGCCTCGCGGGCCGCGGCAATCGCCTTCGTCACCTGCTCGCCGGTGGCCTTGTGCCAGTCCGCGAGAACGTGAGCGTGATCATGCGGCATCACCGCCTGTGCGGTGTCGCCGGTGCGGAATTCCCTGCCGCCTATGATCACGGGGATGTCCACGCGCTCATCGGCCATCGTCTTCAGTCGGGCCTTGAGCGCCGCTCGCTCGGGGGAGCCGGGCGCGTACGAGCGAACCGGCTCGTTCACCGGCTCGGGCACGCGTCTGGTGCCGTTGAAGCCATAGCTGCCCAGCTCTGCGCGCTGGCGCTGCTGCTGTCCTATCTGCTCCTCGTGTCGTGCGTCCGCCCCTCTGGCGTCCGTCATCCCCGACACTGCCGGTTTCGTCGCTGGCGATTGCATCGATGCTCCTGCGTTCGGTCCGGGGGGAAAGATAGCCCGCCGGCGTGTTGCTGGAAGCTCGCAGCGTCGTCTCGAACGCAACGTGCGGGGCTCACGGAGCGGCGGCGAATGCCGCTCGGAGATGGTCCGAAGAGATGCGAGAGCGGAGCGCCGATGAAAAAAATCATCGCGCAACCTATTGCGCATACGCAGGACATCTTTACTTTGCTCCGCGATGGACCCGTGTTCCCTCTGTAGAACGCGATCCTTTCACCAATCGGAGAGGTCATCGATGGCCACCAAGAAAAAGGGCGGAGCGAGAAAGAAGGTTGCCAAGAAGAGCACCGCCAGGAAGTCGGCTGCCAAGAAGGGCACCCGGAAGAAGGCGGCTGCCAAGACTGCTCGTAAGTCGGCCGCCAAGAGCACGCGCAAGGCCTCGGCCAAGAGCGCACGCAAGACCACGAAGAAGGCGACGCGCAAGGCAGCTCCGAAGAAGAAGCGCACGCCCAACGCAGCGTTCATGCGGCCGGTGCAGCCGGATGAGGCGCTCGGCGCAGTGGTGGGCTCGAATGCCATGCCCCGTACCGAGATCACCAAGAAGCTCTGGGCCTACATCCGCAAGAACGGCCTCCAGGATGCCAAGGAGCGGCGCATGATCAACGCCGACGACAAGCTCTCCAAGGTGTTCGGGGGGAAGAAGCGGGTCTCGATGTTCGACATGACGAAGCTCGTCAGTGAGCACATCGGCTAAGCCAGGTCGCGAGTTCAGACGGCCGGAAGGGGGCGTTCCCAGTGGAACGCCCCCCTTTTCTTGGCGTAGTATCCGGAGCGATCCCCTCGCCGCCAGCCGCACCTCCCGCTAGCTTCGCATCGACACCCACCCGGAGATGCATTCGTCAGTGGCAACGAAGAGAGAGAGGCAACAGAGCAGCGATACCAGAAACGTCGTTGCTGCGGCTCGGACCGGCGGCTCGAAGCGCTCGCCGTTCATCAGTCGCGAGACGATCAAGTCGATCATCGGCGCGGTCATCATTTTCCTGGTGATCCGCACCTTCCTGGTCGAGGCGTACCACATCCCGTCGGGGAGCATGGAGCCCACGCTCCTCGTGGGTGACTTCCTCTTCGTGAACAAGGCGATCTACGGGGCGCACATCCCCTTCACGAACACGAATCTCCCCGGATTCTCCGATCCCGTTCGCAACAGCGTGGCAGTCTACGAGTCGCCGTCGCAGGAGCGGCTGCGTCCCGAGCTGCGCCTTCCCAACGACCTCACACCGGTGGTCGTGAAGCGGTTGGTAGGCACACCCGGCGATACGCTATACATGCGCGAGGGACTCCTCTACGTGAACGGGAACGCGGAGCCACGTCCGGAAGGGGAAGCGCTCAAACCGCTCGGCTGGGTGGATGAGCCCGACCCCAGCTTCTCATGGCAGAAGAGCTACGAGATCACGGGCTCGCGCTTCGGTCCGCCGCCCGAGCAGCCCACGCACGATAACTGGGGACCACTGGTGATTCCGCCGAAGCACTACTTCTCGCTCGGCGACAACCGCTACAACTCCGTGGACGCACGCTACTACGGCCCCATCCCGCGCGCCAACGTGCGCGGCAGGCCGATGTTCATCTACCTCTCCATCGACTTCGACGACTGGCGCGTCAGGTGGAGCCGCATAGGCGACGGGATTCACTGAGCGCGCTCGGGACCCGATGGAGTCCGACCCCCATTGGTCCGGGACGCTCTAGCCCTCCCTCCCGTCGGCCAGGCGCTTCCACATCAGGTATTCCGGACCCACGAAGGCGCGCGGCCATGCGGTCCGGTGCTGGTCGCCCCGCCATACGTCGTCTGCGTGCTCGCCGCTCTCGCCGCGCCACGCATCGGGATCTCCGAAGGAGAGCTCCGGCGACCAGGAGCTCTCCTTCGTCTCCCCGTCCTCCCATCCGCCGTTTCCGTGTCTCGACATCGTCTCTCCCGCGAGATAGTTCGGCTCCCGTCACACCACGCCGGGATCGCAAAGTGAGCGACGCACGAGCGCCGGCCGCGCAACCTCCACCGCCTCTCGTGCGTCTTTCGAAGAGCAGCCGCTCCGGAGGACGGCGTGTGCCTGGGTGAACGGGCGCCCTCCGTCGGATCCCTCACCCCCACTGCCGCGCATGAACCGGATTCGCATTCCCCTTGCCGCGTCGAGCGTCGTGAAGCCGGCGAAGCTCCTCGCTGCGTTGACGGTCATATGGGTCGTGCTGCTTCCCCCCCGGGCGATCGGCGCCATCGTCACCGTGGACGCCCTGCTCGCCATCCAGTTCGCCTGCGTGGCCTGGCTCTACGGTCTCTCGGCGATCGGCGCGCGTGGCACGAGACGCGCGCTCTTCAGCGCACTGGCTCTCGGTTGCGGCTTCGCGGTGGTGGCTCGCACCATCGCCGCTCTGCACGCCGCGGCGCCGCATCCGGCGCCGTCGCTGGTCGAGGCGTATGCGGGGATAGCTCTGCACGTCAGCATCCTGATCGGGTTCGCCACCGCGCTCGGCCGGTACAGGCACCGCAACTGGATCCGCTTCGAGGCGATGGTGGACGCGCTCCTGCTCAGCGTGGCCGCCGCCATCGTGCTGGTCCAGCTCGATGGACCGTCGGGCATTGCGCTCGCACAAGACCCATCGCTCAGGGCGCTGGCTCTCATATCGAATACCCTCGCCGCGGCGAATGTGATCCTCGTGGCGCTTCTCCTGGCGTGGCGCGGCGAGGTGCTCGGCGAGCGGCTCGCCACGGCGCTCTCGCTCGGCGTGCTCGCCATGGGAGTGGCGAATTTCCTGTACGTGAAGCCCGTGCTTCTGGGAGGTGCTACCGCACCTCGCGTCGTGCTCCTCCTGTGGTCGGTGGCGGTGTGGTGCTTCGTCCACGGGATCCGCGAGCGGAAGGCGGGCGCGCTCCCCGAGGAGTCGGTGGAGTCGCCGACCTACGCGAGCGATGCGGCGCGTGTACGTACTTTCTCGATCGTCATTGCGATAGTCATCGCGATCGGGAGTGCCACCGGACTCGCGCTGAGTGGTGAGCGCAGCGAGTCACTGGGCCTTGCGCTCCTGCTCTTCGGACTCCTCCTCGCGCTCCGCGCCGGCTACGCACTCTGGGGGCAGCAGCGGACCACCACCGTGCTCGAGCACGCGGCGCTCGCCGAACGTGAGCAGTCGGCGTTGCTCGAGCGGCATGTAGCCGCGCGAACCGCGGAGCTGGCCGAGGCGCACCGTGTCATGCAGCGCATGTGGGCGCTCGGTCAGCAGATCGCGCTCGAGCTCACGCCAGAGCGGGTCCTCCGCCGCTTCATCGAAGCCGCGATGGACGTACTGCGCGTGGAGGGTGGAGCGGTGGGGCTGCTGGACGGCGACAAGGTGCAGATCGCCATCACCGCGGGGCTCGGCGATTCGCTCGCGGGAAAATCGTATCAGGTGGCCGAGAGTGCCATGGGCCGCGTAGCGCGTGCGGCCACGGCGTGGTGGACTCCCGACGCGGACGCCTGCCCCGAGGTGATCGCGGACATTCCACTCGCCGAGGGCGCGCGCTCCGCGGTGGTCGTACCGCTGCAGCGGCGTGGTCAGTGCATAGGCGCCATCACCCTGTTCGCATGTGCGCGGCGCGACTACTCGGAGGGCGATGTGGCTCACGTGGAGGCGATGGCCGACCTCCTGTCGGTGGCACTCGCCAACGCCGATCTCCTCGAGACGCTGCGCAAGACGGAATGGCGCTTCCGCACGCTCTTCCGCGCGGCGCCGGATGCGGTGCTCACCGTTTTCGAGAGCGGCCGGATCCGCGAGGCGAACGACGCGGTGCACGACATCTTCGGCGTTCACCCGGTTCAGATGGTGGGCCGCACGCTCGACGAGTTCGTGGTGCCCGAGGATGTCGGGCGGTTGCGCAAGGAGCTGGCGTACGTGCTCAAGGGCGCACCATCCCGCCTCGAGGTTCGCGCCCGCCACGGGATCGGCGAGAAGGCCACGGTGCGTATAGTGCAGCTGGCCGCGCGCCTCCTCCCCGAAGCCGATCCTCCGCAGGTGCTTCTCCTCGGCCGCGACATGACATCGGAGCGCGAGATGCGCGCGCGGCTCGCCGAGACGGAGCGGCTCGCCGCGGTGGGCGAGCTGGTGGCCGGCGTGGCGCACGAGGTCAACAACCCGCTCTGTACCATCAGCGCCTTCGCGCAGCTGCTCCAGCGCGACGACTCGCTGGGAGACGAGCAGCGGGAATCGGTGGACGTCATCTGCTCGGAGACGCAGCGCGCCAGCCAGGTGCTGCGCGACCTGCTCACCTTCGCGCGGCGGAGCGAGGGTGAGAACGCCACGATCCAGATCAACGATCTGATCGAGCGCACCATGCGGCTTCGGATCTACGAGATGGACTCGCTGGGGATCACGGCGGAGTACGACCTCGCGACCGACATCCCGCTGACGCGCGGCGACCCGCGCCAGATCCAGCAGGTGGTACTCAATCTCGTCATGAACGCCATCCAGGCGATGGAGCCGATGGGCGGCGGGAAGCTGCGTCTGCGATCCTTCGCGGAAGGGGAGAGCGTGATGCTGGAGGTTAGCGACACGGGGCCAGGCATCCCCGCCAAGGCACGTCCGCACGTCTTTGAACCGTTCTACACCACCAAGGCGAGCGGCACGGGGCTGGGCTTGAGCGTGAGCTACGGGATAGTGGCATCGCACGGCGGCGCGATCTCGATAGTCCGCACCGGCGAGGGAGGTACCACCTTCCGCATAGCGCTACCTGCCCTCTACGGCTCCGACGATTCCGAGGCGGGCGCGATAGAGGAGCTCGACGGTGACTCGCCACTCGCGGGGATGCACCTGCTCTTCGTGGACGACGAGGTCGCGCTGCACACCGCCGTGCGGTCGTTCGCGCGCGCGAGGGGCTTCACGGTGGTGACTGCCGCCGATGGTGCTGCCGCCCTGGCGGCGGCGCGGAGCGAGCACTTCGACGCAGTGGCGTGCGATCTCCGCATGAGCGGTCTCGACGGACCGGCACTCTTCGAGATCCTGCGGCGCGAGCACCCGGATCTCGCCGCGCACACTCTCTTCATCACGGGCGATCTCATGAGCGCGAGCAGCCGCGGCTTCCTCGAGTCGGCGGGCCAGCCGGTGCTCGAGAAGCCTTTCGACCTCGAGCTTCTGGAGAGCTCGATGGCCGCGCTGCTCGACCGCGAGGGAAAGCTGGCCGCGAGCTGAGCGCGCGAGCCGACCGCGCCGGCTCAGTACTGCGCCAGCGATCCGGTCCGCTTGGCGTCGCGCAGCGCGAGCGTGAAGGTCAGCGCGCTCAGGGCGCAGAGCACCACGGCGAAGGCGGCGAGGATCCCCACATCGGCAGCGACACTTCGGAGCGAGGCGCCCTCGAGGAGCACGCGCCGCAGCGCGCGCAGGCCATACGTGAGCGGCAGTGCCGCGGATATCGAGTGCAGCCAGCTCGGTATGATGTGCGTGGGGTAGTACACCCCGCCCAGGAAGCCGGAGAGCCCGATCACCGCCTTGGGAAGAGGCCCCGTGGTCCGGAACCAGAGCATCAGCGCCGCGCCGACGATCCCGAAGGGGAGGTAGGCGAGCACGATCAGACCGAGGATCCCCATCGCCGCCAGCGACCTCCCCCACGCGATGTGAGCGCCGAGAACCGCGCCGGTGGTCAGCAGGATCAGCGCGCGTGCGAACGACCACACGAAGTCGTACGACACCGCACCGGCCAGCACCGTCGGCAGCCGGGTGGGAGTCGTGAGGTACGCTTCCAGCGTCCCCGAGCTGACGCTCCCGCGGATCACGCCGGGGAGCGAGTTCACCGCGAGTCCGAGGAACATGAAGGTGACGATCCCGATGAGCACGAAGCCGAAGTACTCGCCCCCCTGCGCTTGGATGGATTTCGCAATGAGCGGCTGGAGCGCGCGCGCTATGAAGAACACGGGGATCACGGTCAGCACCAGCGAGCCGAGCGATGTGAGCATCGCCATCCGGTAGCTCAGCCCCACGAGCCAGGAGGCGCGGATCATCGCGAACACCTTATGCACTGGCGCCCTCCTTCCCGCGGCTCTCGACGATGCGCTCGATGAGCTCCGCCAGCGGGAGCCGCCCGCGCTCGAAGGAGGACACTGTCACGCCGGCTGCGGCCATGTAAGCCAGAACCTCGCTCGCTACTCGGGGACCGCCGGGGATCTCGAGCTGCAGTGGGGTCCACCCGTCCTCGTCGCGCTCACCGCGCCGCATGACCTGCATCACCCCTCGAGTCTCCAGTGCGGCGAGTGCGGGGTGCGTGGGGTCGAGCGTCCAGAGCCGGTAGCGCTCGCCCACGATGCGTCTGGACAGCTCCTCGGGCGTGCCCACGGCGCGAACAGCGCCCTTGTCGAGGATCGCCACACGGTTGCACAGCTCGAGTGCCTCCTCCGCCTTGTGCGTGGCGATGAGCACGGTGCAACCCTGCCGCGCGACTATCTCCTCGCGCAGGAACTCCCTGAAGCGTCGCGCACCCAGCGGATCGAGGCTGCGCGTCGGCTCATCGAGGAGCAGTACCGATGGACGCGAGAGGAGCGCCCTCGCGATGAGGAGCCGCTGCTTCATCCCGGAGGAGAACTGGCCCACCATCTTGTCGCCGGTGTCGGCGATGCCAGTGAGCTCGAGCAGCTCGCTCACGCGCCGATCGCGCGCCGCACCGCGCAGGTCGTGCAGCGCCGCGAATAGCCGAAGGTTCTCGTGCGCCGAGAGTCGCCAGTTGAGGCTGCGCTCGTCCGCGATCACCGGTGCGAGTAGGCGCCTCACTCGCTCGCCGTCGCGCACCACATCGTAACCGTGGACGCTCACCGATCCCTCGTCGGGCATCACGAGGGAGGCGAGCACCTTGAAAAGGGTGGTCTTCCCCGCGCCGTTCTCTCCGAGGAGCCCGAAGAACTCGCCGCGCGCCACCTGGAAGCTCACGCCGCCGAGCGCCGTGGCATACTCCCTCGATCGCGGGTGCCTGATGATCGCCTTCCAGCCGCGGCGCACGGCGAAGCGCTTCACCAGGTGATCCACGCTCACCACCACCTCGTGCTCGCGCCGGTCGCGGGCGTGGGCATTCGCCGCGGTCACACTCGCGATGGTGCTCACTCGAGGACGCCCCCGGTCACCGGGACCGACGGAGCCGGCGCGCCGCCATGCCAGGCGAGAAGTCGCGAGACGACTTCGTCCAGCCGGGCGAAGTCGCGCGCTACACGCAGCGTGTAGACGGGCACCGCGGCCGCCAGGCGCACCGACCTGTCGAGGAGCACCGATGCCTCCGACTTGCCGAGGAGTGGTGCCAGGCGCACCTGAGGCAGGAGCGCCATCGCGGCCCCGACGCCGGCGAGCGGGATCCGCTCCACGCTCTCCACGGCGAGAGATGAGCGCACGGGCTGGAGGAGGTAGAGCGCACCGAGAGGGAGCGCGGAGCGAGTGGTGCGCTCCGCTTCATCGGGTTGCACGACGACCTTGCTGCCGGGGCCAGCGAGCAACTCGGCGCTCGCGCCGAGCTGTCGTGCGGAGTCGCGCAGGAGCCGAAGCTGCGGGACGCCGGGGCGCATCCGCGGCGCCGGATCGAGATCGATGACGACCACGTCATCGGTGACCACGCGTGCACCGGCGCGCGTCAGCGCGCGCGCGAGCGTGGACTTGCCGTGGCGCTTGGGGGCGAGGAACGCCACCGCGCCATCGCCCAGCTCCACGGCGCTCCCGTGCAGGCAGAGCGCGCCGGATGCGTGCATCGCGGTGGGGAGGACGCGCCCCAGCACGTCGAGCTGCACCGCTTCCGGAACCGCGTTCATCCCCGCGTACCAGTCGATGCGCGTGCCGCTGCCATCCACGTCGAAGGTACCGGTGTCGTCGTATTCGAGACGGAAGCCGCCCGAGTGGCGAAATAGTCGCACGCGTGTGGCCGCGTCGACCTCGTCCTCGCCGAGCTGCAGGAGCTCCGTCGCGAGCGGGGTGCCGCTGGCGCGGCGCAACTTCCAGCGCGGCACGCCGCGGCCGGGAGGGAGCGTCGCGAACGGGATCTCCGAGTCGAGAGGTCCGCCGTACACCGAATATTCAGGCATTGGGAGATGTGAGAACCGTGGAAGGCGCCGTGCATCCGGCGTCTTCCACGGTTCCCGGGGATCAGGACCGAGCCTCTACGCAGGCGGCATGAGATCCAGGCGCCGCGTTGGCCGTGCAGCCGTTGGGCTGATCGGCATCCTCGCCGATGCCCACCGAGAGATCCCAACCCGGGTCGCTCTTGCCCGCCTGCGTGAGCTCACGCAGCGTGCCGAAGCGCTCGATAGTGGGGGTTGAATACATCCGACATCCTCCTCGTGAGGTAATTTGGGGCACCGTTGCCCCGTAACGACGACTCGGCCCCCGTGGCCGCGACGTCGCCTGCTAGAGCTCAGCCCGTGAACGCCAGCCGCGCTCGATTCGCCATGCTGCTGGTACCGCGCTCGCTTCCGTGCGTGGCGCGCGCACGGAGCCAGAGCTCGACCTCCATCGTGAGGTAGAGCGAAACGCAGAGATTCAGATCGTCGCGTCCGACGCTCTCCTCCCACATACGTCGGAACACCCCCGGCTCGATGATCCCGAGATCACCGAGCACCGGGTTCTTCATGTTGCGCTCGATGAGCCGGGGCATCGCTGCGACGATGGCGCTCGTCAGATAGCGAATCGGGCTCCCGGTGCGGTAAGGTCGAGGAGCCAGTACGGTATCGGGGAGGAGCCCCTTCATCGCGTGTCTCAGCAGTCGCTTGGTTTCCCTTCCGGAGCGACGCTCCGAGACGGGGCGCGACGCGGCGAAGGCGACCACGCGCGCATCCGTGAAGGGGGAGCGGTGCTCCACACCCTCCTCGAGCGCCAGTCCGCCGAGCGCCGCGGTCATCCGGCCGATGAGCGGTCTCGTGAGCTGCCACGCGCTCTCGCGTGCCGCGCGGCTCAGCCCATCGCGCCGGAGCACGTTGTGGCGTTCACGCTCGAGGAGCGAGTGCTCGCTCGCGAAGGCGGGCCGGATCCATTCGGGGAGCGTGTGCTCCAGCGTGTGCACCAGCGGCCTCCCCCCTCGCGCCTCGCTGAGGCGGTGCAGCACTGGGTCGGGGAGCGACGGGATCAGGGTGTGGCGCAGCAGTGCCCGCCAGCCGCCGCCTCCCCTCGCGCGCCACTCGCGCGCGAGGGTGGGCCAGCGCCCGCTCGCGAAGAGGTCCGTGAGGTAGGAGCTCGACGCCTGGAATAGCTGGTCGCCGCCGTTCCCGTCGAGCGCCACGCGCGCGCCGAGCGAACGGCCGGTGCGCGCGAGCGCGCGGTTCATCATCTCGAAGAGATGCGGGAACGGCTCATCGCGCCGCGCGGCCCGCTCCATGACGTCGATGAGCGGCGGAACAGTGCGCGAGTCGATCCACGTCGTCTTTTCCTCCCAGTAGCCCACGATCGACGAGATGACCTCGTCCTCGCGGCCCGGGTCGCCCTCGGGGAAGGAGATGGACACCGCGTCGACGCGGCGGCTCGAGTCGCGCGTGTCGCTCAGCAGGCGTTGCGCGGTCGCATAGATCGACGGCGAATCCCAGCCGCCGCTGAGGAAGATCGCCGTGCTCCCATTCTTCGCGAGACGCTCGTCGATCGCGCCGGTGAGCAGCCGGCGCAGCTCCTCGGCCGCCTGGTCGAAGGGGAGCTGGCCCGAGTCGCGGTCGGCGAAGTGCGGCACGTGCCACCAGGGGGAAACCCTGGCGCGCTCGCCCACTCGCCACTGCAGGCAGTGGCCGGGCGGGAGGCGGTAGATGCCGCGCCAGCAGGTATCCGACGCTGTTCCGGCGAGGACCGCGGCCTCTTCGGCGATGACCGCGAGGTCGAGCTCGCGCGTGCACCGGGTGTGCGCGAGGATGGCCGCGAGCGACGATGCCGCGAGAAGCATGTCGTCCGTCTCGGTGAAGAAGAGCGGCCGCTTCCCCGTGAAGTCGCGCGCCGCGAAGACCGAACGCCGCGGCTCGTCCCAGACGATGAAGGCGAAGTCGCCCTCGAGCTCGCGTACGCAGTCGGCGCCCCACGCCTGATATGCGGCGAGGATCAGGTGCGTGGGTGTGTTGCCCGCCACGGTGATTCCCTTGTAGCGGAGCTTGCGCGCGAGATCGGCGCGATAGAAGAGCGATGCGTCCGCGGCGACGGTCACGCGCCCCTCTTCCGCGATCATGATCGTGCCCGCGTGCGAGGGCGAAAGCTCCCACTCGCAGCGCGCCACGGCAAGCGCGCCGCTCCCGACGTGCCGCACGGAGGAGCAGTCCGCGCCGCGATGCGCCATGGCCGCGAGCATACGGCTCAGCTGACGCGAGTCCGTGGCCGCCAGGAGCGGGTCGAAGACACCGATGATCGAGCTCACGTTCCGCCTTCGCTATGCGGCGCGCACGAGGTTGAAGCTCTGGAAGGAGGCGATCATCGCCTCCGTATCGCGCCTTATGGTGGCCGCATCGGCATCGGGATTCTCGCGCGCGATGCTCGTCACGACATCGTCGAGCGAGCGCGAGGCGGGGGGGAGCAGCTCCCAGACGCGCGCACCGGCCGCATTGAGGCCAAAATATACCTCGTCGGTGCAGTGGTATACCACGGCACCATTATCGAGTCGCCTGAAGATCACGTCTTCCCTTGGTACCGGCAGCATCGGCCTCCTCGTGGGTTCAGGTAGCGGATCGGCGGGTGATTCGTGCCGATCCGGCATCAATGCCGAGTCAGCTTTCGTGCCGCGGGCGGTGCACGCCGGCACGCCCGACGCGGGTCCCATGCGGCACGCCATCTCATTGCCGTAGAAGCGCTTTGCCATTACGGGCGACGCTGCGTGATTGCGACTCGATAGTCCGGTGTGACGCGGTGGCTCGTCACTGTGCGGTGCGCGCGCGGCACATCTACGTGCGCAGTCGAGGACCAGCTCCCGCCGGAGCACTTCGTGAGTGGTGGAGAGGGAGCGGCGAAGTGTAACGAAACGTGCCTCTTGCTATCACAAATTCTTACATCTACTCTAGCGCCAGGTGAACCGGGTGTTCCCCCGGAAGGTGCAACCTTTTCCGACTCCGCGCCGTGTACGCCGGTGGGCGTGGAGCGCTTCTCCAACGCGTTCCCGCGGGCCAGAGCCCTTTCGTATCCACGACAGAGGAGGAGTTGCAGTCATGCATGTTCGCTCCATTGCCGGCGTGGTGGCCGGCGCACTGGTTCTCGCCGCGTGCAGCGACACGCTGCCCACGCGTCCGGACGTCCCCGGGCTTTCGCTGAACAGGGCGGGGAAGATCGCTGGGCCGAAGAGCTACATCATCGTTGCTGATGGCAACGCGCTCCCGCAGGGGCTGGAGAGCGCCATCGCGAGCAACGGAGGCACGGTCACGGGCAAGGCGCCAGGGATAGGTGTCGCCTTCGCGTCGGCCAGCAGTGCCGATTTCGTGGCGAAGACGGAGCGCGTCAAGGGCGTCAGGTCGGTGATCCCGGACGTGCGCGTGGAGTTGCTCCCGCCCGCGCAGGTGGGCGGATCCGTCTCGCAAGACGCCGACGCCGATGCCGATGCCGCGGCCGTCGCCATCACCGAGCCGTTTCAGCCGGTGCAGTGGAACCTCACCGCCGTGCATGCACCGCAGGCATGGAGCACGGGGAACGTCGGCGCAGGCGCGCGTGTGTTCATCGTCGACAGCGGGATCGACTGCACGCACCCGGACCTGGCGCCGAATGTGAACGTGGAGCTGAGCGTGTCCTTCGTGCCGGGCGAAGCAGCTTGTGTGACGCCGGTGCCCTTTTTCAATCACGGCACACACGTGGCCGGAATCGTCGGCGCAGCGCTGAACGGCTACGGCATCGCGGGCGTGGCGCCTGGCGCCGAGTTGGTGGCAGTGAAGGTGATCCCGGAGGCATCCCTGAGCGGCTCGTTCATCGCGCTCATTCAGGGCATCGTGTACGCGGCCGATCATGGAGCGGACATCATCAACATGAGCCTCGGGACATCACCGCTCCCGCGTAGCGGATTCGCCGATGAGCTCGGCAACGTGGCAACCGCCCGCGATCTTTCGGAGCTCATCAACGCCGTGTCGCGCGCCACCACGTACGCCTACCAGAAGGGAAGCACGATAATCGTGGCGGCAGGCAACGACGGCGTGGACCGCAACCACGACAAGAACGGTGTCGTGATCCCCGCGGACTTACCACACGTGATCTCGATTGCGGCTACGGGCCCGGTGGGATGGGCAATCGACCCCACGACGAACCTGGATGAGCCGGCGCCGTTCTCCAATTCTGGTCAGTCCCGTATCGATTTCGCCGCGCCGGGAGGCAACGACAGCCTCTTTGTTGCCAAGGACAATTCAGTTTGCGCGGTCCTGGTCGTCGCGCCCTGCTACGCCTTTGATTGGGTGCTCAGCGCGTTGCCCGGTGGATCTTTTGTCTGGGCATCGGGAACGAGCATGGCCGCTCCGCACGCCTCGGGCATCGCCGCTCTGATAGTCGGCAAGTACGGCCACATCAAACCCTCCGAGGTGGAGGAGCATCTGCGCGATGCGGCCGTGGACATGGGGAAGCCGGGGAAGGATCCTTACTTCGGCCAGGGCTTTCTGGACGCCGCGCGTGCCGTTCAGTAGGCCGGGGTCCGCGCGTCGCGCTCGCGGGCGTGGCGGCGCGTAGACGTAGGACTCCAGCAGCCCGCCGACATCCTGCCGGCGGGCTGCTTCACAATGTGCCAGACCCGGCCATGCAGGATCGCGGCGGCACTTGACGAGAGTATTGGACCCCATACATTCGCGGGGCGCTGCTCGATCGATCCGGCCGACCGCAGCGTCGCGAGCAAGTCGCGCCGGAGCTCATAATCCACATTGCCCGAGGTCTAGATGGCGCGTATTCGCAGTTCCCGCATCTCACCGGGAGTGGTCGCAGCGTTGTTCGTGCTGGGCGCCTGCGCACCCGACTCTCCCGTTCCCACCAGCGCCGAACGCGGCGCACAGATATCGCTCGCGCGAGCCGGCTACGACCAGCCGGGGACGCACCGGCAGTACGGTCCACCCATCAAGGTTGGCAACGGTATGGCCCGCGTGTACGTGGTGTTGGACAACCAGCAGGGGAAGACCCCGCTCGAGCTGGGAATCGCGCTCGACGAGCGGGCGCTCGAGGGGCTCCCCAGCACGGGGATGGCGTACATGTACCTGCTCCCCCTCCCCGCGCAGGCACCCGACCCGTACAAGCTCGTCGAGCTGGATTGGAACCCGCACGGGCACGAGCCTCAGGGCGTCTATACGGTTCCACATTTCGACTTTCACTTCTACACGATCACGCGTGCCGAGCACGATGCGATCGTTCCCGGCAATCCGAACTTCGCGGCCGAGGCGAACAACCTGCCCAGCGGCGGGTACGTGCCGCC
>JBIQMO010000043.1:0-23112 GCA_044463245.1 Gemmatimonas aurantiaca | reverse complement strand
TCGATGTTCCCGCAGATCTCCATCGTGAGTCCGCTCTACCTCATGCTGCGCGCGCTCGGTCTCATCAACACCTATCCGGGGCTGATACTCCCGTACCTCACCTTCGCGATGCCGCTCACCGTGTGGCTCCTCGTCGGGTACTTCCGCCAGCTCCCGCCCGACCTCGAGGAGGCGGCGTTGGTGGATGGCGCGAGCAGGTGGCAGAGCTTCGTGAAGGTGCTCCTCCCGTTGAGCGTTCCCGGTGTGGCGACGACGGCGATCCTCACCTTCATCTACTCGTGGAACGAGTTTCTCTTCGCGCTCTCGTTCACGGTGGGGCCGGACCGTCAGACCGTGCCCGTGGCGATAGCGCTCTTCCGGGGGCAGTACCAGGTGCCATGGGGTGAGATTCTCGCGGCCGCGGTGGTGGCGACGGTGCCCGTGGCGGCGATGGTGCTCATATTCCAGCGCCGAATAGTGCAAGGGCTCACGGCTGGAGCGGTGAAGGGGTAGGGGAGTCACCACGATCGTGGGGGCAAAGTCCGGGGCGCCGCGCGGCCTCGCCTTTGCTTAGGGTAGGCGTCGGGTTGTCCGGTTCAAACGTGGAGCCATTCCAGACCCGAACTCTGGAGGAGAGATGCGCTGGTCGCCATCGGGAAGAAGCTCGGACCTCGAGGATCGCCGAGGTCAGTCGCGCGGAATCGGGATGGGTGGGCGCGGAATCCACATCGGACTCGGCGGTGCGCTGGTGCTGCTGGTGTTGAGTCTCATCTTCCACCAGGACTTCTTCTCGCTGCTGGCCGGCGGCGGTGTGGATGCCGGACCCGCGATGGCAGCCGACAGCAGCGCTCCGCCAGTGCAATCGTCGCCCGAGGAGGAGAAGCTCGTCGACTTCGTCTCCTTCGTTCTCGACGATGATCAGGGGATGTGGGACCAGCTCCTCCCGAAGACGTACGGCGTTCCGTATCAGCACGCGAAGCTCGTGCTCTTCCGCGACATGACGCAGACCGGCTGCGGCGTGGGGCAAGCCGCCACCGGACCCTTCTACTGTCCGTCCGACCAGAAGCTCTACGTGGACCTGTCGTTCTACGATGAGCTGCGTCAGCGCTTCGGGGCACCCGGCGATTTCGCGCAGGCGTACGTCCTGGCGCACGAGCTCGGCCACAACGTGCAGGCCATCCTCGGCACCGACGCCAAGGTGCGTTCCGCATCGCAGAGGAATCCGTCGCAGGCCAATGCGCTCTCCGTGCGCCTCGAGCTGCAGGCCGACTGCTACGCGGGAGTGTGGGGTCACTCGGCCGCGCAGCGGAACAAACTGGATCCGGGAGATGCGCAGGAGGGGCTGCAGGCGGCTGCAGCGGTGGGTGATGATCGCCTGCAGCGGATGAGCACCGGAAGCGTCGACGCCGATTCGTTCACGCACGGGTCGTCCGAGCAGCGGATGCAGTGGTTCAGTCGCGGCTTCGATTCCGGAGACCCGCGGACGTGCGACACCTTCGGGGCGGCGATGTAGAGCAGGACGTGGCTCCTGGGTCCACCGGGGTGGTCGATGCCGGGATGCGAAGTCGACTTCCGGGTGGGCGGGAAGTATCTCTACACCTGGCGCAACGAAGCCGATGGGAGCGAGTGCAGCATCGGCGGAGTGCACAAGGAGATCGTGCGTCCCGAGCGCATCGTGATTCATGGGTGATGAGGCACTCAACACTCTCACCTTCGACGAGAAGGATGGCCGCACGACCCTCGTGCTGGGCATGCAATTCGATAGCAGGGAGAAGCGCGACCAGGCGCTGGCGACCGGAATGACCGACGGGATGGCGTTCGGCTACGACCGGCTCGACCAGCTGCTGGATGCGCGGAAGATGGCGTAGTGTCGGTCGCGCGGAGGTAGTCGCGCAGAGGCGCTACGAGTCTGCCAGCACTTTACGGTGGCGCATTGCGAGCAGCGGTGCGCCACCATAAAGTGCTGGCTTAAAGACGTCCCGGATGTCCACCCATCACGAGAGAGCCCCCATGCAGTACATCGTGCACCGAGCCCTCATCGCCATGGTAGCAGCTGCTTCGGTAATCGGATGCTCCACCGCCCGTAGCGAGCCCGAATTCCTCGTAACGCCCGGAGCGGCGAGCCGGCCGTTCTCGCCAGCCGTGCGCGCGAGCGGACTCGTCTTCCTCGCCGGGAAACTCGGCACCGACAGCAGCGGCAAGCTCGTACCGGGCGGGATCCAGGCCGAGACTCGTCGGGCGATGGAGAACATCGGTGCGGAGCTGACGAAGGCAGGATCGGGCCTGGACCGCGTGCTCAAGTGCACCGTGTTCCTCGCCGACATGGGTGAGTGGGCGGCGATGAACGAGGTGTACGCGCCCTTCTTTCCGGAGGGGAAGCGTCCGGCTCGGACCGCCGTGGCGGTGAACGGACTGGCGCTCGATGCGCGGGTCGAGATCGAGTGCATCGCGGCCGCGTGAGTGGTCTGGTCCGTCGCGGCTATCGCGACGGCGTGAGTAGCTTGGTCCATCGCGGCTCGCGCCGCGCCGCCCGCCTCGCTTCATGGCACTTCGGGATCCCGGTGTGCGTAGGGAGTAGCATGCCGCTCGCCCGAGCGGCGGCGCGACAGTCACTTGGAGAACGAGGGAGTGAATGATGTACTCGGACGCGATAATCGCGGCCATGGTGATCGGGATGCCATCGCTGGTCGTGATAGTCTGGATGCTTCTCCGACACCGTGAGAAGATGGTAAGGCAGAATGTTGTCCCGAACGCGGCGCTTACCGGAATCGAGGCGCGACTCGCGCGCCTCGAAGATGCGATAGACGGGATCGCCCTGGAGATGGAGCGGCTCGGCGAGGGTCAGCGATTCACCGCGAAGCTCCTCGCGGAGCGGGGGAACCGGTCGGAGGCACCCATCGTCGCGCGACCACCCGAGATGGTCCGCACTCCGCACTGATCACTTGCGTCACGAAGCCTCGGCACCTACACGCGAATGCCGAGGCTTCATGACAGCTGCTGGCGACCCCGACCTCCCATCATGCACGGGTGGTCGCCATCCTCACCGAGCTTCGCGTGGAACGGCGAAGCTCGACGTTTGCGCTACCCACCGTGAGAAGAGGATGTAGTAGGCGACGACGGCCGCGACTACCAGATCCCAGCCGAGGCAGGGGACAGTGTACCAGTCAGGGGCGAAGGCGCGCCCCGGTCCCGCATAGTGGAGCGCGATGTCCCAGAAGGGATGAAGCGCCCATCCCGCTACGAGCCACCAGAGCGAGGCGCGCAGACCGCGCACCGCGATCGCGCCGTAGAGAGCCACCCCAGCCAGCTCCATCGCCAGCCAGAGCGGGCCCTGGTTGGCGCCGACAGAAAAGTGAACGTACGGAAGTGCCGCCAGTATCAGGCCGACCGCGAGGACCTGCCGCGTATACCGCGGAAGCGCGTAGGCGAGACCCACGAAGATCGCGCCGAGTATGACGCCGATCGGTAATGCGATATCGAGCTGCATCGGATTCACCGTGATTGAATGTAGGGGTGGGAGTCGAATCGCGAGCGGAAGCGTGGATGCCTCAAGCCGTGACCGGCGTACAGTGTGCCGCGCTCTCGTGAGCGCGGCACCATACTACCGATGCAAGGCAGATCGCGTATTGAACGCAGAGGCTGACCGGGTTGAACGGAAGGGCTGACCTGCGACAGCCCGCTCGGGTCCCGCGCCTCCGCCGCCATCCGTAGTTACGCCGGCCAGATAGCATCGTCCTCTCCCTGTTGCCGTTCATCTGTAGTGAGTTAGGAGGCTTCCTTCACCACTATGGACGGCTCACGGCGCGCGTCTGCGCGCCTGCTCGAGGTCTGCGACGCACAGTCGCGCGCAAGGCCAGCAATTCCTCAAACACAGGAAAGGACCAAACATGCGGAAGGTGCTTCTAGCGTGCGCCCTCGCTCTCGCCGTAGGTGCATGCTCGAGTGACGAGATAGCTGCAGTGGGCCCTGATCCCCAGAACTGCACGAAGGGATCGGTCAAGGTGGGCGACACGAAGACTGGCAGCATCGGCTCCAGCTCCTGCGCCATGTACGACTGGTACTGGGAAGGGGACTCCGTGAACTTCGAGTCGTACAACGTCAGGGTAGAGAAGGGGAAGGGATACCTCTTCACGCTTGGCGGTGACGATCCGGCGGATCGGAAGCTCGGCATGGTCAGCGGCACCGACCTCTTCGGCGACAGCGTTTCGCTGTACGCAGCGGTGCAGGAGGCGTACGACGACGAGGGTGGAAAGCCTGCGCAGCTCTTCTTCGTGGCGCCGCGGACAGGGGTCTACTCACTGCGGGTATTCAACGGGGAGGTCGGTGACTCGTTCGACTACACGCTGACAGCGCGCGAGTGCGAGCCCAAGCAGGTCGACATCATAGGCAGCTACTCGAACGATACGGCATCGCTCGGTGAAGACGACTGCACGGTGGCCGAACCGTACTTCACCTACGCTTCCCGAGGCGGCTCGTGGGGGTATGCTCCCACTCACGTGGCGCTGTACACCGTGAACTTCGACGGCAATCGGCCGCGCCGAATCACCGTGCAGTCGGACGACTTCTCGCCGGCGTTCATGGTCATGGGACCGGGCCTCGATGCCTGGTGCAATACCTACTACTGCGCGGGCAACTCGTACAATAACTATTCGTTCGCCGACAGCCTTTCCGCCACATTCGACATGTGGATGCCGGGTAGCTATACGCTGACCGTCGGTTCCATGCAGCCGGGCGCGACCGGCCACTTCAAGATCTCCATCTCGGAACCGCTTTCCTCGGATGCACTGGTGCTGCGCACGCCGCCCGAGTGGGGGACGCTGCTCCCGGGGCAGTGGAAGAAGATGACCGGACCGCGGTGATACTCTGACGCGATGCGCTGGGCGCACGGGGATCGGGTGAGCCATTCCAGACGCTCGCTTCGAGGTCCTTGCGCTCAGTGGAGCAGGAACGAAGGTCGGAAAGGGCCCGGACGCTGGAGCGTCCGGACCCTTTCCGCTTCTTGCCCTCGCGAGCGCGCAGGCACGTAACGACGACCGAGAGCCGTTGCGGAGAGGGAGTCACACCTGCTCACCAACGCGCTCCCGCGGTCCGTGGAGCATCCAGTGCGCTACTCCCCTCGCAATGCCCGCACCGGATCGAAGCGTGACGCCCGCCACGCAGGTATCCAGCTTGCCGCGATCGCGACTACTATCAGCAACGCGCCGATACTCGCGTAGGTCGCCGGATCGGCGGGACTCACACCGTAAAGCTGTCGGCGCAGCAGTCCCGAGAGTGCGATCCCGGCCGATGCTCCGATAACGAGGCCGACCAGCGCGAGCGCAACTCCCTCCGTTATCACGAGGCGCAGCACGTCCGCCGTACGCGCACCGAGGGCGAGCCGCACTCCGATCTCGTGCGCGCGCTGGCTCACTCCATAGGCGATGACACCGTAGAGCCCGACCGCCGCGAGCAGCAGCGCGGCTGCCGCGAAGGAGCCGACGAGGAGCATAGCGAAGCGGCGCTGCGCGAGCGATTCAGCGAACACGTCATCGAGCGTACGTACCTCTGTCAGCATGATTCCGGGCGCGCTCCGCCGCGCCGCGGCGCGCAGCGCCTGCGTGAGCGTTGCCGGTTCGGCCGACGAGCGCACGACGAGCGAGTAGGCGGGATACGCGAACTGCGTGGCCGGGATGTACAGAGTTGGCTCGGTCGGCTCGGCGAGTGACGCCTGCCGCACGTCGCCGACTATCCCCACGATCTCGGTGGCCGTGGTGTCGAAGATGCGAATGCGCTCCCCGATTGCATCGCCACCGGGCCAGTACTTCGCCGCGGCCGCCGCGCTGATCATGGCGACGCGAGGAGCGTCGAGACCGTCGCGGCTGTTGAAGGCGCGCCCGCGCTTCAGCGGGATCCGCATCGCTTCCATGTAGCCGGGCGAAACGACCTCGTATTGCACGTGCGGTCGGTCGGCAGGGTCCGCCGCCGGGCGACCGACCACGCTTATCGTCGTTCCCTCGCTCGCGCCGCTCAGAGGCAGCGACGAGACGAGGCCTGCCGCGCTCACGCCAGGTATCTCACGCACCTGGTCGAGGAACGTGGCTCCGAGAGCGGCCCACTTCGGCTGCTGCACCGTGAAGTCCGCGTCGGGGTCCGACGGGAGACTCACCGCTGCCGTGATCGCCGCATCGGGGTCGAACCCGGGCTCCACCTGCTGCAGCTTCACGAAGCTCTCCACCAGGAGCGCTCCACCCACGAGCAGCACCAGCGAGAGCGCCACCTCGCCGATTACGAGAGCGCGGCGGAGTCGTGCTCGCACCTTCCCGGTAGAGGTCCGTCCGCCGTCGCGGAGCGATCCGGCCAGCCTTTTGGGCGAAGCATGCAGCAGCGCGGCGAAGCCGAACAGACTCCCCGCAGCGACCGAGACTACGAGGGTCGTGAGGAGCACGCGCCAGCTCAGCGCGATGTCGTCGGCGCGGGGCAGACTCGGTGGAAGGAGACCCGCCACCGCGCGGGTCGCCCACGCGGCCAGCAGCACGCCGAGTGTCGCGCCCACCAGCGCGAGAAGGACGTTCTCGCTGACGAGCTGTCGCACGAGGCGTCCGCGTCCGGCACCGAGCGCCGCCCGTACAGCGAGCTCGCGCTCCCTGCTCGAGGTGCGCGCGAGGAGCAGGTTCGAGACGTTGGTGCATGCGACGAGGAGCACCAGTCCCACCGCTCCCAGGAGAAGCAGCAGCCCGCCGCGCACGTTGCGTGTGGACGCATCCTGCATGCGCACCACATTGCCGCCCCACTGCTCCGGCTTGCCGCCGAACTCCGGTGCCATCGCGTGCATGATTCTGTCGACGTCGCTGCCCGCCTGCTCGGCGGTGATGCCGCCGCGGAGCAGACCTGCCACGACGATGTTGAGCGTGCCTCGCTGCTGCAGCTCGCCGGGCGTGAATGCCATCGGCACCCAGATCTCGGTACGAGGGGCGAACTGCAAGGGCCCGGGCAGCTCCGCACCGCGCGGAAAATCGAAGCCACGGGGCATGATGCCGACGACCGTGTACGGGGCTCCGTTCAGATGCACGGTACTGCCCACGACGCGCGGATCGCCGCCGAAGCGGCGTTGCCAGAGTCCGTAGCCCAGGATGGTGGTATGCGCCGCGCCGGGTTCGTCGTCGCTCGCACCGAACGTGCGACCGAGAACTGGTCGTACGCCGAGCACCTCGAAGAGTCCGGCGCTCACGCGCGCACCGGGCAGCTGCTCGGGCTCGGCGCCATCGGTGATCGTGTAACCCCGCGACCTGAAGGCGGCCAACGCGTCGAACGAACGAGAGCGGTCGCGGAGCTCGAGGAAGTTCGCGGCCGAGAAGGGAAGCTCATCGCTCCGGATCTCGGGGAGGCGGGCGGTGGTCCACACCAGCGCGACGCGCTCGTGGTTGGGGTAGGGAAGTGGACTGAGAAGGATCCCATCCACCACGCTCAGCATCGCCGTTGCGGCGCCGATGCCAAGCGCGAGAGTGAGCAGCGCGGCGACCGCGAAACCGCGCGCGCGGAGGAGGCTGCGCACGGCGAAGCCCACATCCTGCCGGAGCCAGCTCCACGATTCGCTCCGCGCCTGGCGCGAGACCCGGTGCAGGTCGATGGCCGCCAACTCGGTGCGCGCGGCCGCTGCGTCGCCGAACTCGCGCGTGGCCTGCGCCCGGGCGGCGGCCGGTGTCATACCGTAGCCCTCGAGCTCCTGGGAGCGGGTCTCGATGTGGAAGCGGATCTCGTCGTCCACCTCGCGCTCCACGGAGTCGCGGGCGCTCGGCAGCCTGAAGATGCGGCGCGGCTCGTCGCTCATGCCTGTGCTCCCTCTTCCGAAGCGGTGAGAACCCTGGCAATCGCCGCGGCGTAGCGCGACCAGCGATCCGATTGGGCGCGAAGCTGTCCCCGCCCGGCGCTGGTGAGCCGATAGAACTTCGCCTTCCGGTTGTTCTCGGAGAGTCCCCATTCGCTGGTCACCCAGCCGCGGTCCTCCAGTCTATGGAGGGCGACGTACAGCGCGCGGTCTTCGACATCGAGCGCGCCGGCGGAGGCGGTCTTGATCCAGCGCGCCACGGCGTAGCCGTGCCGCGGTCCCCAGATGAGGGAGCGCAGGACGAGCACGTCGAGCGTTCCCTGGAGGAGGTCGAGCTCCTGCGATCGGGCCATGGTCTCTCCCCGGAAGTGTTCCCCGGAATAATTCCGTGGAGATGATCGCACGCTGTGTGGCTGGTGTCAAGGTGGGAATGCCTGCATCGATTCCACCGGCCGGTGTGGCCATGAGTATGCGGACCCCTGGCAAAGCGGGAGGCCGCCAGTCGCGCACCGAGCGTCCATCGAGCAACGCTCGACGGCGAACTGCTTCGCGCGGTCTAGCGGCGCGCGGCGCTGGGCGCGGGTCGCTCCCCCGGTACTACGATGAGCGTCTTCGGCGATCCATCGCGGAGCACCACGACTTCGGTGTCGCGTCCGATCATATCGTCCGTCAGCGCGCGCTGGAGATCGTCGACTCCCACGACCGTCGTGTCGGCAATTCGCACGATGATGTCGCGCGGCCGGAGCCCGGCGAGCTCCACCGGACTCCCGGACGTGACCTCGGTGACGAGTACCGCGCCATCGGCGTTCAGGTGGCTGAGCTGTACGCGCCGCCGCGAAAGCTGGATCGACTGCCCGGCGATGCCGATCCAGCTACGGCGCACGCGGCCGTCCCGGATCAGACGCGGGATGACGAAGTGCGCGGTGTTCACGGGGACCGCGAAGCAGATTCCCTGCGCGCCCGCAATCACCGCCGTGTTGATGCCGATGACACGTCCGCGAGAGTCGACCAGCGGCCCGCCCGAGCTCCCCGGATTGAGCGCGGCATCAGTCTGGATCACGCCCTCGATGAGCCGCCCAGACTGGGCGCGCATGCTCCGGCCCAGTGCACTCACGACGCCGGTGGTCACTGTCGCCTGGAAGCCGAGCGGGTTTCCGACCGCGATCACCAGCTGCCCAGGGCGTAGCGCCGCCGAGTCGCCAAGCTCCGCGATCGACAGCCCCGCTGCACTGAGCCGTATCACGGCGAGATCGGTGTCCGGGTCGGTGCCGATCACTTCGGCCGCGTGCACGGTGCCGTCTGGAAGCCTGGCTCGCACGGTGGATGCCCCGTCCACGACATGGCTGTTGGTCAGCGCGTACCCGTCGGGCGTGAAGATCAGCCCGGAGCCACTCCCGCCAGCCGGTGGTCCGCGCCTGTTACCGCGGCGTGGTGACGTCAACGCCACTTCGAGATGGAGCACGGCGGGACCAATGCGCTCCACGGCACCCACGACTGCCCGGGAGTACGCGTCCAACAGCGGAGCGTCATCCAGCGGCTGCACGGCTGCCGGCACCTCGGGCACGGCGCCAGAATCAGAGACGAGCTTCAGCACTTCATACCTCATTTCGTTACTGCGACATCGCTACTGTTCAACGAGAGTACGACCACCGAAGTTCCGAGCGGTGAGGAGCGCGCATTCCACCACCCACGTTTCCGACACCACCATCACTCCTCGTCAGCCGCCGAAGCGTGCTTAGCGTTTCCGAACGAGCTCCCCATGCGACCGGCAGCCGCCTGCTGCCCCAGACCGGCGGCTCCCAACAGTCCACCGAGTCCCATCGAGTCGACCGCGGTGCTCGGCACCAGCATGAGTGCGCCCTTCTCTTTCAATCCCTCGTAGAGGATGTTCATCGCGCGCAGGTGCAGGGCGGTCGGATTCTCCGCATACGCAGCGGACGCCTGCTCGAAGAGCGCGGCGATCTCGACTTCCGCCTCGCCGAGTATGATACGCGCCCGCTTCTCGCGAGCCGCCTGGGCCTCGCGCGACATCGCATCCTGCAGGCTCGTGGGAATCACGACGTCGCGCATCTCGACCGACTCGACGGCGATACCCCATGGCATACAGCGTTGATCGATGAGATCCTGCAGCTCGGTCTCGATGCGTTCGCGGCCGCGCAGCAGATCGGTTAGCGATGTGCGCCCGATGATGTCGCGCAGCGCGGTCTGCGACGCCCAGCTCACCGCCTGCGGGAAGTTCTGCACTTCCAGCGCGGCCTTCTCGGGATCGTGCACCATCCAGAACAGCACGGCGTCCACGTTTACCGGAACGGTGTCCGAGGTGAGCGTCTCCTCCGCGGCGAATCCAGTGGTGATTACGCGCTGGTCCACCCATGCCGAGATGTGGTCCACGAACGGTATGCGCCAGAAGAGGCCGGGGCCTCGCAACCCCTGATAGTGTCCCAGCCGCAGCACCACCGCTCGCTCCCACTGCTTCGCGACCTGGGGCGACATGCCGGCGAGGATGCCGAGCGTCGCGCCGATACTGAGGCCGACGATGCTGTCCGCGGCCAGCAGGCTCAGGACGCCGACGCCGATGAGGCCGAGCGCGAGGATCACCGAGATGAAATTCGGTCGCGCACCACTCGGCGCGCTCTCGACGGTGATCGGAAGAGCAGAAGCGGGAGACATGGGCGGCCTCCTTGCGCTACCCAGCGGAGACTGGCACCCGGCGATTCGCGCCGAGCGGATGAGGAAACGCTCGTACGATGTGCTACTATGACCCGATTTCGCACGCCGTCAAGAGCGATCGAGGGCGCAAGATCCACGCGAGGGCAATCGCCTGACGCGGCGCACCGGCGTGGGCGCGGCTAGTGCGGCGACTCGCGCTGGTCGCAATGGTTGCACGATCGGGTACGAGTCGGCCAGGTATCGACCCGCGTCTTGTCGCGCCGTTCGGATCGGAGGCCTCATATGCGCCGGACTGTTCCACTTCTCGCCATCCTCGTGCTTCTCGCTGCCTCGTGTTCTGGCGACGAGATCCTCACCGGACCCGCTCGCGTTCCCGAGCTCGGGCGCGACCGCGCGCCGGTGCCGAATCCTTACACCGAGCCCGCGTTCTATGAAGGTTCGCTCGTGCACTTCCTCCTGCCCTCCGCCGCGAGTGCCGACCCGAACGATCAGGTCGTTGCCGACTGCTTCCGCGTCGGGCCGCGCGTACCGGATGCCGTACCGATCAGGGCGAACGTATACGTGCTGCTGATTCCAGGCGCGAACCAGGAGTCCAACTGTTCGACCACTGGAGAGCCGACGACCCTCGTGCACAACCATGTGTTCGGTGCCGCTCCTGGCGATCCGAACTACGACGCGCACTTCCGTCTGATTCTGGTCGGACCGGGCCCGAACTATCCCGGTCCCGACGCCGCGGCGACGTTCAACTCCGAGGCAGCCGTGCAGGCTGGTATAGCCGCAGGCGAGCTCTCGGTGCTGGACCCCGATGCCGCCCACGTGCTCTGGGTCGTCAAGCTCGGTTGATTCGCGTAGGCTCGCCCGCAAATCGGGGAGGTCTCTCTGCTGGCTCGACGCACAGCGTGCTCGTAGCCGTTTCGAGCGCGGTCTCTTATGTTGCGCATCCGCTCGTGCGGAATCCCTCCGCCGTGGCGTGCTCCGCCGACCAGTGAGGTTCCAATGCCGATCGACGAGAAGCCCAGCAGGAACGAGGAAGAGTACTTCCGTAAGCTCGACGCCGAGTTGATCAGGGCGCAGCGAGAGAAGCTCGACGCCGAACGTGCCGAGATGGAGCTTGCCAGGCGCGACTCGGAGCGAGCGCAGTGGCTGATGCGCTGCCCGAAGTGCGGGGCCGCGCTCGAGGAGCGTGACGTGGACCAGGTGAAGGTGGATGTCTGCCCCGATGGTCACGGCACCTGGCTGGACGCGGGCGAGCTCGAGCTTCTGCGACAGACGGAGCGACAGGGCTTCGGGAGGATATTCGACGTGCTGGGCCGCAGGTCGAAGGGGTGAGATGAGCGGCAACTCCCGTCGCTTCTGCACGCGCGATTGTTAGAGATCGCAACCACCGGCGCCGGCGGTCCGGATGTCCTGGTGCCGCGGGAAGCTCCGAGGCCCGTCGCGGCGCGAGGTGAGGTGGTGATCCGGGTCGAAGCCGCCGGAGTCAACCGGCCGGATGTGTTCCAGCGCATGGGTCGCTACGCGACCCCTACCGGGGCGAGCCCGATCATCGGTCTGGAGGTGGCGGGCGAAGTGGCAGAGCTGGGCGAGGGGGTGGATACCTTCGTGGTGGGCGACAGGGTCTGCGCGCTCACCAACGGTGGCGGCTACGCCGAATACTGCGCCGTGCCTGCGGGACAGACGCTGCACATCCCCGCCGGCATGGATGCCGTTCACGCCGCCGCGATCCCCGAGACGTACTTCACTGTGTGGGCGAACCTCTTCGAGATGGGCGGCGCCAGACGCGGCGACACTGTGCTGATCCACGGCGGTACGAGTGGTATCGGCACAGCGGCGCTCATGCTCTGCACGGAGTTCGGAATCGAGGCACTGGCGACGGCGGGCACCGACGCCAAGTGCGCGGCGATTCGCGAGCTCGGCGGCCAGACGATCAACTACCGCGAGGAGGACTTCGTGGAAGTGGTGCGCGAGCGCACGAACGGACGCGGAGTGGACGTCATCCTCGACATCATCGGCGCCTCGTACTTCGCTCGCAACATCGCCTCGCTGGCGATGGATGGCCGGCTGGTGGTCATCGCTTTCCTGGGCGGAGCAAAGGTGGAGAAAGCCGCGCTCGACGCTATCGTGGCCAGGCGCGCGGTGGTCACCGGCTCGCTCATGAGACCTCGCTCGAGTGCCGAGAAAGGAGCGATAGCCGAAGCGCTGCGTCAGCGGGTCTGGCCGGTGCTCACGGCCGGGCGCTGCTGGCCGGTGATCGATTCGGTATTTCCGCTGGAGCGCGCCGCGGATGCGCATCGCCGGATGGAATCCGGGGAGCACATCGGGAAGATCGTGCTGAAGGTGTCGGAGTGATCGGCCTCGGGGGCCGATCGAGCGCGCCGGCCGATAAAGGACTGACGCCGAGTGCGCTCGTCAAACCGCACTGTCGCGCAGCGGGGTGAGGATGCTCCGGATGGACTCCATACTGGGCGAGAAGATGGAGAGCTGGTCCGGATCCGCAAAAACTGCGTCGAAGTCCGCCGGGGTGAATGCGCGCGCCAGCCGCTGGGCGTAGCTCGAGTGCAGTAGCCGAACATAGTAGTCGGCGTCGTAGTCGCGCGGATCTTCATCTTCATCGTCGACCAGCCCGCCCTCGCCACCCTGCTTCCTGTAGACACGTACGCGATCCCCCGCGTCCCAGCGCGTCCGCCCGGCGGCGAGTAGTGCCTCGTACGGCAGCTCGCGCCGCCGCTCACGGGCGGCGAGGTACTCCGAGCGCGACTTGCTCAACCGTACCCTCTGCGATACGTCGTGCGTCGAGATGGCGCGCGAGCGAAGCCGCTCGATGGTCCCGAGGTAAGCCGCGCGCACACCCACGATGTCACCCACCAGCAGCCGCTCGATCGCCTCCCGGAGAAAGCGCTCGCCGAAAGGCTCCGAGCGGCTGGAGCGGAACGCCACACCGCGCAGGAGCAGCGATCCATCGTAGCCGAGCAGTGCGTAGTTCTTCGGCTCGTGCGAGAGCATGGCGGCGTAGCGTCCGTCGAGCTCGAGCTGCACGAGCGGCGGGAGCAGCGCATCCACGTCGGCGACCACGCGCCGCTCATCCGCTTCGGTCCAGTTCAATGGCACCGCGAAGAAGACGCCGTCGGTATCGGCCTCGAGGAGCGTAGCTCCTCGCGCGGCCAGCTCGCGACACAGCAGTGCGAGCACCTCGCGTCCACGGCGCGTCACTTCGTTGGCCGCGTGCACGTCGGCGAAGCGCGTGAGGCCTCCTGCTGCGAGGTAGCCGTACGCCGAGTTCACCACGATCTTGAGCGCGGCCGAGACTCCCTCGTACGTGTGGCGCTCGACGGATCCGCGCGGGGCAGCGCGCGCGCGTGCCTTGGCGTCGAGCCGGCGTTCCACGAGCGCGTCCACGAGGGTGAGGAGCGCGCCGAGGCGATCGCGCGAGGGGCCGATGCGGTACGTGCGCATGAGGGAGGGATACAGACTCGCGACATCCGCCTTCACCACGCGGAGCGCCACGCCAGACGCGAAGAGGTGCAGCGCCGCCCCGTTGTGCGGCGTCCCGTCGCCCGGCTGGTGCGCGGGGAGCGCCATCCCGGCGCGGAGGTAGGCCCGCACGAGCAGGGGATCTATGACGCCCGTGGCCGCGCCGGCGTCGGCGAGACGCTCGTAGCGACGCGGTACCATCTGCGCCAGCGCGTACGTCGCCCCCCCCAGCATGCGCGAGAGAGCGGCCACTTCCTCCACGTCGTCCGTGGCGTAGCGGCGCACGCGTTCGGGGTCGGAGCGCCAGGTGGTGTGGATGAGGTGCCCCGGCACGTACTCGCGATCGGGGGCGGCGATCCCGAGATGCCGAGCGACCGCCTTGAGCCCGTGGCTCGGAAGCTCGCGCGTGGAGAAGTCGTAGCGACGCACCGCATCCATCGTGTCTATCAGCTCGCGCCCCGGCGCCGTGTAGCGCAGGCGGCGCTCGTCGTCCACGTCGCCGGAGATGGCACGTGCGCGCACGCCGCTCCGGGCCGCGCGTAGCCCGAGCCGCGCGCCCTCGATCCGACCCAGGACGAGCGGAATGCGGACGGTGCGGGCGCGCTGGTCCAGGAAGGGGAGGTCGAAGCCGTGCAGGTTGTGGTTCTCGATCACATCCGGGTTCGCGGCACGCACCCGCTCCACGAGCAGCCGGATGAGCTCCGCCTCGGCGGCGTCACCATCACTGGCGATCTCCAGCACCTCGCTTTCCCCGCTGTGATAGCGAATCGCGATCATGAAAATTCGATCGCGGCGCGCGTCGAGCCCCGTCGTCTCGAGATCGAATTGCAGCCGGTGCAGCTCGTCGAAGGGGAGATCGCGGAAGTAGGTGCGGCCCGTGGCCACGAGATACTGTTCCTCCGGCGGGAGCGCCAGGATGCTCTCACGCGGCAGCTCGCCCAGATGCTCGATGCGCGCCCCGAGTCGAGCGCTCGCTCCGTGAAGCACCGCATCCGCGAGTGTGCGGAAGTCGTGCGCGCTCACGAGGTGCCGCAGTGCGCCCGACCCCTCGAGCTCGCGATGATGCACGAGGCCGCGCTCCCGTACTTTCGCTGTCTCGATGTGGTCGGGGTCCTGCCGCACGAGTCGGTCGCCGAGATGCCGCAGGTCCTCGATATGCTCCAGAAGCAGCCATGGACGGAAGCGGTCAGTCTCGCTTACCAGCTCGCCGCTTCCCGGGATACGGCGCCAGATCGTCGCGCGGCCGCCATGCGTCGCGTGGATGGAGACGATGCCGGGCGTCGGATCCCACCCCCAGAGAAGCTCGTCGCCGGAATCGCTCATACCTCCACAATGTACCCGCGGCCGCGCATCTCGTCGCGCCCGGCCGGCGCATGCTTCTCGAAGAAGCGCTGCGTGCGCATCTTCCACGACGATACGACCGCCGCGGCATGCTTCCAGCGGCTGTGAGCCACCGAGGACTCGACAAGGAATGGCACCCGTGATGCAGACATCACTACCAGTGAGCACGCTCGGTAGCGAAGGACCGAGTATCACCCGAATCGGGATGGGGACCTGGGCAATCGGTGGGGCAGAGGGCCTCATGAACTGGGGGCCGCAGGACGACGAGGCCTCGCTCGATACCCTTCGCCACGCCGCGGAGCTCGGTCTGAACTGGATCGACACCGCGCCCGCGTACGGGTTGGGCCACTCCGAAGAAGTGGTCGGCCGCTTCCTGCGCGGGCGGCCGGAGGGAGAGAGGCCGTACGTCTTCACGAAGTGCGGCATCGTCTGGGACGAGCGCAACCCGATGGCCGGGTCGCGGCGCGTGCTCACACCTGAATCGATCAGGCGCGAGTGCGAGGCGTCGCTGCGTCGACTCGGCGTGGAGCGCATCGATCTCTATCAATTCCACTGGCCTGACGAGATCGGCACACCTGTAGAGGACTCGTGGGGCGAGATGGCGAGGCTCATCGACGAGGGGAAGGTGCGCTGGGCAGGCGTGTCCAACTTCGATGTCGCGCTCCTGGAGCGGTGCGAGCGCATCCGGCATGTAGACTCGCTGCAGCCGCCCTTCTCGGCGATCCGTCGCGACGTCGCCGGCAGCGAGATCCCGTGGTGTATGGAGCACGGCACCGGCGTGATCTGCTACAGCCCGATGCAGTCGGGACTCCTGACGGACACTTTCAGCGCCGAGCGCCTGGCCAGCCTTGCGGAGGATGACTGGCGGCGCAGCTCCCCGCGCTTCCAGTCGCCGAATCTGGAGAGGAGTCTTGCCCTTCGCGACGCGCTGAGGCCAGTCGCTGCGAGGCACGATACCACCGTTTCGTCGGTTGCGATCGCCTGGGTGCTAGCGTGGCCCGGTGTGACGGCGGCAATCGCGGGTGCACGCTCGCCTGCGCAGATAGACGGCTGGGTGTCGGCGGTGGCGCTGCGCCTCACGCCGGAGGATCTCGAGGAGATCGCCGCCGCCATCGAGCGGACGGGTGCTGGTTCGGGGCCCGCGCTCCCGGTGAGCGAGCGAGCGGGAAGTAAGTCGTGATTATGTCCGATCGAATCCGACGCGCCCACTCCGTTGGCGTGTCGGCCCTCGCGCACGCACGCTCGGCGCGCCCTCGATTTCCCGGGCAGGGGGTAGATGATGGGTAGTATCTTCGGCGAGATCGGCGATCGGCTGCGTCGCGCGATCGCGGAGGCGAGAGGTATGGAGAAGCACGAGATTCGCGGCTTCGAGGTCATCGTGGAGAACACGCGTCCGGACATAAGCACGACGCAGGTCCTCCGCCGCCTCGACGAGTCGCTCGCGCTCATAGAGCAGTATCAGCCGTGGCGGCTCGCGCACCTGCGCCGCGATCTCCTGCGCATGAAGGTGGCCCGCTTCCCATGCCGCGGCGCCTACTTCCCGCTCGAGCGCACGGTACTCACCGAGCTCACATTCCTCGCGCGCACCGACATTGGTCCGGCGACGGTGGCGTCGTCCATCGTTCACGAGGGGATTCACGCGCGGGTGAGCGAGATGGGTGTGAGCCCCGAGCACCGCGACATGGCGCGCGAGGAGCGCCTCTGTCGCCGCGCGGAGCTGGAGTTCGGCCTCGCGCTTCCGCCGGAGATCGGCGCGCCGGTCGTCGAGCGGGCACGCGCGAGCCTGGCGCTAGAGGACGCGGAGGTGGCCCCCGCCATAGACTGGCGCGAAGCGCTGGCGCGACAGGCAGCCATTGACCGTGGCGCCCTGGGGACGTGAGCACCGCGAAGCTCTTCACGACGTTCCGGGTGGGCGATCTCGAGCTCATCAACCGCATCGTGATCGCGCCGATGTGCCAGTATTCGGCCGTGGACGGGTGCATGACGGACTGGCACCTCATCCACCTCGGCCACCTCGCGCTTTCCGGCGCTGCGCTGCTCACGATAGAGGCGACGGCGGTGCTGCCGGACGGGCGGATCACATACGCCGATGTGGGGCTCTGGTCGGACGAGAACGAGGCGGCGATGGCGCGCACGCTCGAGAGTGTCCGGCACTGGTCGGCGATGCCGATCGCCATCCAGCTCGGGCACGCGGGGCGCAAGGCGTCGAACGAGGTACCATGGAAGGGAGGCGCGCAGATACCGCCCGGAGAGGAGCGCGGGTGGCAGACAGTCGCACCGTCGCCGATCCCCTACGATGACGAGCGTCTCCCGCCCGTTGCTCTCGACCACGCGGGTCTCGCACGCGTGCGCGATGCCTTCGCCGACTCCGCGCGGCGCGCGGCGCGCATCGGAATCGACGCCATCCAGTTGCACGGAGCACACGGCTACCTCCTGCACCAGTTCCTCTCGCCGCTCTCCAACCGGCGCGACGACGAGTACGGCGGCACTCTCGAGAACCGGATGCGCTTCCCGCTCGAGGTGTTCGACGCGGTGCGCGATGTCTTCCCCGCCGAGCGTCCGGTCTCGGTTCGAGTCTCCGGCACCGACTGGGCCGAAGGGGGCTGGGATGTGGAGCAGACCGCGATCTTCGCGCAGGCTCTCGAGTCGCGCGGCTGCTCGGCGATACACGTGTCGAGCGGCGGGCTCACTCCCGCGCAGAAGGTGCCCGTGGGGCCGAGCTATCAGGTTCCACTCGCACGAGCGGTGAAGCAGGCGACAGGGATGCCGGTGGTAGCGGTGGGACTCATTACCGAGTACGACCAGGCGGAGGCCATCGTCGGTACGGGCGACGCCGACCTCGTGGCACTGGCACGCGCGATACTGTACGACCCTCGCTGGCCGTGGCACGCGGCCGCGCACTTCGGTGCGCGTGTGAGAGCCCCAGATCAGTATCTGCGCTCGCAGCCGCGGAGACATAGAGACCTGTTCGATACGGGGCAGTGAGCGGGACACGGGTGCAAACCGCGCCGGTTCCCACACCCGCGTCGGTACGGCTGGAAGCTGCAAGAGCACTCGTCGAGCGGGTCATCCCCGGCGCTGCAGGCGATTTCGTGCTCGAGGAGATCCCACGAGTCGATGGTCTCGACAACTTCGAGGTGGAGAGCCGCGACGGGAAGGTGATCCTGCGTGGCTCCGGTGGAGTGGCCATCGCTTCGGCACTCAACTGGTATCTCGAGCACGTGGTGGGCGTGAACGTCGGCAGCCCGCTCGAGCCGATCGAGCTACCGCTCCCGCTTCCGCGAGTTCGGCGGCGTGCTCGCGTCGCCACGCCCTATCGACATCGCTACTTCCTGAACTACTGCACCTTCTCCTACAGCATGGCGTGGTGGGGGTGGAGCGAGTGGGAGAAGCTCATAGATTGGATGGCTCTCAAGGGGGTGAACCTCCCGCTCGCGATCACCGGGCAGGAGGCTACCTGGCAACTCGTACTGCGCGACATCGGCTTCAGCGACGAGCAGATCCGGAATTTCCTCGTGGGTCCCGCTTACCTCCCGTGGGGATGGATGGGGAACATCGATCTGCTCGGCGGCCCGCTTCCGGAAAGCTGGATCGAAACTCACATCGAGCTGGAGCGGAAGATCCTCGCGCGCGAGCGCGCGCTGGGGATGACGCCGGTGCTGCAGGGGTTCACGGGTCACGTCCCGGAGTCGATCACGGAAGTCGTCCCATCGGCCGGAATCCACCAGACTGGCGACTGGTGCGCGGGGTTCGGCGGGACGTGGTTCCTCGATCCGCACGACCCGCTCTTTCTACGAATTGGTACCGCGTTCATCGAGCGGCAGCGCGAGCTCTACGGCACCGATCACCACTACGCGGCCGATCCATTCAACGAGATAAACCCGCCGACCCTGGATCCCGAATTTCTGAAAGCGATGGGGCGCGCCATCTACGAGCCGATGCGACTCGCCGATCCGGACGCGGTGTGGGTGGTGCAGGCGTGGTTCCTCTTCTACAAGTCGAACTTCTGGAGAGAGCCCGAGACGCGTGCCCTTCTCGGTGGCGTTCCGGACGACGGTATGCTGGTGCTCGATCTGTACGGCGATGCGCATCCGGTGTGGGTGGAGCACGAGGCGTTCTACGGGAAGCCGTGGATCTGGAACGTGCTCTACAACTTCGGCGACCAGGTGAGCGCGCACGGTGATCTTCCCGGAATCGCGCGCAATCTGCAGAAGGCGATCTCCAGCCCGTACCACGGGCGTCTCGAGGGGATCGGAATGGCGATGGAGGGGATCGGCTACAATCCGGTGATCCCGGATTTCGTCCTCGACATGGTCTGGCGAAAGCGCGCTCCAGCCGTGGGCTCCTGGCTGCATGCGTACGTGCGCAGGCGCTATGGCGAACCGAACGCACTGGCGTGGCGAGCGTGGCAGATGCTGCTTGCTACGGTGTACCGCACCGCCGTGCAGACGGGGAATTTTCTCGTCGAGCGGCCGGTTTTTTTCCGGGATGGAGTGCACTATCGCTCGTACCCGGTGGTGCCGTACGACGAAGGCAAGGTAGTGAGGGCGGTGGCGATGCTGCTGGAGGAGGCACCGCGGCTGGGAGAGAGCGACACCTTCCGCTACGACGTCGTCAACCTCACGCGCCAGGTGCTCGGGCACCTGGGACTGCCGCTGGTGAGGGCGGTCGAGGATGCGTTCTCCCGGAAGGACATCGCTGCGCTCGAGCTGGCGGGGGAGAGGATACTGGATCTGCTAATGGATCTCGACGTTCTCGTGGGGACGCGCAGGGAATTTCTCCTCGGGCCCTGGCTGGAGGCGGCGAAGAGCTGGGGGACGACGGACGCCGAACGACGGCTATACGAGTGGAACGCGCGCAACATCATCACGATGTGGGGAACGAGATGCACCGAGGGTGAGTGGGAGGACCTCAACCTCTACGCGCACAAACAGTGGCAGGGGATGTTCGCAGGCTACTACCTACCGCGCTGGAGGGAATTCCTCGCTCGGCTGCGCGCTTCGCTCGAACGGGGGACGAGCTTCGAGCGCGCTCCGTACCTCGACGAGATGTGTGCGTGGGAGCAGGAGTGGTGCGAACGGACGGACAGCTATCCGGTCGAGCCGTGCGGCGACGAGCTGGCAGTGGCGGGAGCGCTGTTCGCGAAATACTTCCCGATGGAGGGAGGAGGTATCGCCAGCGCACGCACGCGTTGAGCGGCGTGCGGGCGATCATCCAAGTTTCTGCTGCGGGAGTACGACGGGGCACACGTCGCACCATGACGGAAGGGGCATGCCGAGCGGCATGCCCCTTCCGTCATGGTTCGGTCAGCTTCGAATCATGGTGCTCGGCTTTTCGCCATCCGCTGCACCACGTCCTGCAGGGCGCGAACGCGCCCGGCGTCGCTGGCGCTGGCGACGTCCTTACTCAACTCACCGGCGAGCTTACCGAGAGCGATCGAGCGCGCCGACCCCGAAGCCTTCTCGGCGGCACCGAGCGCCTTCGCAATCGCCGTGGTGCGATTCTGCGGGAGGCCCCTGTCGCGCACGAGCTGGTCGAGGTAGGCGCGCGCAACTGGGAAGGCAGCTGGCCAGGTGAGCTTCGGCTGACTCTGTGGGTTGAGAACGGCGAGGTGCACCAGCTTCGCGGCGTCTATCTCGTTCTGCGTGAGATCGGGCGTGGGCGTGAGCTGGAAGACATCGAGCCCGCGGGCGATCTCGGATGCGTAGATGTAGCCGTTGTAGTAGTAGCTCCCCCAGTATCCGCCGAGGATCATCTCGCTGGAGTCGATCGGCCCGCGGTCGAAGTACGCGATCTCCTTCGGGTGCTTGGGATCGGTCCAGTCGAAGACCGACGTTCCGCCCTGATACCATGCCTGCACCATGATCGTGCGCCCTGGGACAGGGATCAGATTCCCGTTGTGCGCCACGCAGTTCTCCTGCGGTGTCTGCGCGGCGGGCATCTTGAAGTAACCGGCCTCGCTGAGCTTCCGGTTCTCGAGAGTGAAGATCGCGTCGGCGCCCCACTCGAGCGGATCGGTCGCGCGGCACTTGGGCTGCGTGCCGCCGCCCCACTCGTCGGTGAAGAGGAGCGCGGAGCCATCGTTGCTGAAAGTGGCGGAGTGCCAGAAGGAGAAGTTCGAGTCGGCCACCGCCTGCAACCGGGTGGGGTGCTCGGGATCGCTGATGTCGAGGAGGAGGCCGTAACCCGAGCAGGCGCCCGCCGCGAGCCCGAGCTCGGGATAGACGGTGATGTCGTGGCACTGCGAGGGACCGCTCGCGCGGGAGCTGCTGCGCGGTGGGATTCCGAGGTCGACGCCCATCGCCTTGAGCGAGTCGTTGGCCGCCTCGAACTCCTTCGAGTCCGGGCCGCTGCTGTTCATGAGAGTCGAGAGATAGCGCGCAGCGCGACTCGAGTCGTCGGAGGTGGTCGTGCTCGGGAGCCCGATTCTATCGAGGAAGTGCCGGGCCGCGCGCTCGCCGGCGCCGTTCGCCGTGTCCGCAACCGCCGGTCCGTGCGACGGAGGCGCGGTGAGGTCGTTGAAGATGCGCGGTGAGCTCACGATCTTCGCCTGCTCGGGGTGATCGACCGGCACCCTTATTACTTCGATGCGGAAGAGGGCAGTGTTGGGATCGGTGATATCGCCGCCCTCGCAGCCAGCCATCTCGCTCCCCGAGCGCACCTGCGCGAGACCCGACACGTAGATGTAGACCGTATTCGGATCCTTTGGATCGGGGACGAGCGTGTGCGTGTGCGAGCCGCGGCAGGTCTGCACGTCGGCCACCTGCTTCGGTTGCAAAGGATTCGAAACGTCGAATATTCGGATCCCGAGCATCCGCTCCTTGCTGATGTTGTCCTGGACGCCCTGCGTTCCGCAGTCCAGACGGCTCGCGCCGTTTTCGGCCGAGACGAAGAGGAGATTGCGGTAGATGGAGACGTCGCCCTGCTCGGTGAAGCAGAGATCCGCCTTGGTGAGCTTCGGCTTCGCTGGATCGGAGATGTCCCAGATTTGAATCCCGCTGAAATTCCCCTGATAGAGATAGTTCCCCTGGAAGGCGAGGTCGGAGTTCGCGTAGGTCAGCCCGCCGGGGTCATCTGGGTGGAAGATGCTCGGCTTCTTCACGCTCGCTACGAGGTCGAGACCCTTCGCCGCGGTGCCGGCGTCGTAGAGCCCGGCCTTGAGTCCCACACGTGGGTCGTCGGTGTGAGTCTGCGCGTTGGTCGCGCCGGGTAGCGCGAGGGCCAGTATCGACGCTGCGCCGAGTGCGGTACGGAGCGCGGCCCGGCGGCGAGAAGGAACTCGTGGACGTTTCATTTGGTCGGTCCCATGTTGATGAGCGTTTTGAGAATCTTCTCCATACGTGCGATCTCCGCGCGCTGACCGGCATCGACGTCCGTCGCGAAGGCGAAGACCTCCGACTGCTGACCCGCTCCTGGAGTGGCGAAGAGCTCCGCGACCATGTCGAGCGCACCCTCGTGGTGTCTGATCATCCCCGTCAGGTAGAGGCGATCGAAGGTCGAGTCGTGTGCGGCATCGAGCTGCCGCATCTGCTCTGGCGTGAGCATCCCCTTCATCATCATCGGGTGGGTGCCCATGTCCATCCCGGGCATCCCCATCCCGCTGCGGTCGTGAACGGCGCCCTCGTCACCGGAGAGCATGTGGAGCGGATCGGGCGTGGGGAGATGGCGCTTGCGCAGCCACTGCTGCATCACCGTGATCTCGTCGCGTTGCGAGAGCGCGATGCGCTTGCAGAGCACCTGCAGCTCCGGGCGCGCGCCGTGCGTCGGAGCCCAATCGGACATGACCACGGCCTGCGCGTGGTGGATGATCATCCCTTGCATGAAGTGGACGTCGGCATCGGTGTAGT